>CALQEM020000063.1:0-15204 GCA_943329595.2 Bifidobacterium breve | reverse complement strand
GTGGGCGGCCTCAGCCTCGACGGTGCGGCCGTCGGGCGTCATGAGCACGCTGGTCATGAGGCCGAGCGAGCCATAGCCCTGCGCGATGGTGTCGCTCTGCACGTCGCCGTCGTAGTTCTTGCAGGCCCACACGTAGCCGCCCTCCCACTTCAGGGAGGCCGCGACCATGTCGTCGATGAGCCGGTGCTCGTAGGTGATGCCGGCCGCCGTGAACTCGTCCTTGAACTCGTCGTCGAACACCTCGGCGAAGATGTCCTTGAATCGGCCGTCGTAGGCCTTCAGGATCGTGTTCTTGGTCGACAGGTACACGGGGTAGTTGCGGTTGAGGCCGTAGCGCAGCGACGCCCGGGCGAAGTCGCGGATCGACTCGTCGAGGTTGTACATGCCCATCGCCACGCCGCCCGCGGGGAAGTCGTAGACGTTGAACTCCATCGGCTCGGAGCCGTCGGTGGGCGTGAAGGTCATGGTGAGCGTTCCGGCGCTGGGCACCACGAAGTCGGTGGCCTTGTACTGGTCGCCGAACGCGTGCCGGCCGACCACCACGGGCTTGGTCCACCCGGGCACCAGGCGCGGGATGTTGCTGATGATGATCGGCTCGCGGAAGATCACGCCGCCGAGGATGTTGCGGATCGTGCCATTGGGCGACTTCCACATCTTCGTGAGGCCGAACTCCTCAACACGAGCCTCGTCGGGAGTGATGGTCGCGCACTTGACGCCCACACCCACCTTCTGGATCGCGAGGGCGGAGTCGATGGTGACCTGGTCGCCGGTGGCGTCGCGGTGCTCGACCCCGAGGTCGAAGTACTGCAGGTCGATGTCGAGGTAGGGAAGGATCAACTGGTCCTTGATGAAGGCCCAGATGATGCGGGTCATCTCGTCGCCATCAAGCTCGACGACGGGGTTCTCGACCTTGATCTTCGACACTGGTGCTCCTTGAGTTGTGGGGGCGTGCTGAGCGTGAGGTGCGGGGTGGGTCGGGGAGAAGTGGGCTAGATGAGGCCGAGGGCGCGCACCGCGTCACGCTCGTCGACGAGTTCGGCCACCGACGCATCGATGCGCCCGCGCGAGAAGTCGTTGATGTCGAGGCCCTGAACGATCTCCCAGACACCGTTGGCCGACACGCACGGGAACGACGAGATGAGGCCCTCGGGGACCCCGTAGGAGCCGTCGGAGGGCAGCGACACCGACACCCAGTCGCCCTCGGCGGTGCCGCGAACCCAGTCGCGTACGTGGTCGATCGCGGCATTGGCTGCCGACGCCGCCGACGATAGGCCGCGCGCCTCGATAATGGCCGCGCCGCGCTTGGCGACAGTGGGGATGAAGGTTCCCTCGAGCCACTCCTGGTCGCCCACCACCTCGGCAGCGCTGCGGCCGCCGACGCGGGCGTTGAACAGGTCGGGGTACTGGCTGGCCGAGTGGTTACCCCAGATGGTCATGTGAGTGATGTCACCGAGGCTGGCACCGGTCTTGGCGGCCAGTTGGGCGAGGGCACGGTTGTGGTCGAGGCGGGTCATGGCGGTGAACCGCTCGGCCGGCACGTCGGGCGCGTGCGACTGCGCGATGAGGGCGTTGGTGTTGGCGGGGTTACCCACCACCAGCACCCGGATGTCGTCAGCGGCTCCGGCGTTGATCGCCTCGCCCTGAGGCTTGAAGATACCGCCGTTGGCCTCGAGCAGGTCGCCTCGCTCCATGCCGGCCGCACGGGGGCGAGCACCCACGAGCAGCGCGATGTTGGCACCGGCCAGGCCGTCGGTGGGGTTGTCGTGGATATCAATGCCGGCAAGCAGCGGGAAAGCGCAGTCGTCGAGCTCCATGGCGGTGCCCTCGGCGGCCTTCACCGCCTGCGGGATCTCGAGCAGGCGCAGCCGCACAGGCACGTCGGGCCCGAGCAACTGGCCGGACGCAATCCGAAACAGCAGTGCGTAACCGATCTGACCGGCAGCTCCGGTGACAGTGACATTAACGGGGGTGGTGACCATGGGTCCCTCACTTCGCGCGGAGTGGTTGGGGCTGGTGATGCGACGTTCAAGGTGTCTCGACATCAAGACACCCGAAGCCTACCCGACACCACACTGGGTTGATACCGGAGCATCAGGCGTCCGACGGGGTAGGTTCAAGGGGTGACCAGCGCCGCCCGACTGCCGGAACCCGACCAGATTCCTGACAACGTGCGTCAGCTGCGGCCCGCGGCCCCGAGATTTGCCCAGTGGCCCCTGTCGGTGGTGTCGGCGCTGATGCTGCTGAGCCTGGCCATCGTGGCCAGCGACCACTTCCGTCGGGGCGCCGTGCTGTTCTCCGCCTCGATCGTGCTCGCGTTCTTCCTGCGGCTTCTGCTGTCCGACCACGACGCCGGAATGCTGACGGTGCGCTCTCGACGGGTCGACCTCTCGGTACTCGCGCTTCTTGCCCTTGCGGTGTCGACACTCTCGTTCGTGGTCCCGCCGCCCTCGTAGCACGTGGGCCCGCAGCCAACTGCTGACCGATTCACTCTGTTTGCTGCCCGACTCATCGCTACGAGAGCTCCCAGCGATGAGTCAGGCAGCACTGGCCAGCGACTGGCCAGCGACTGGCCAGTGGTTACCTCGAGCGCTCGGCGGCCTCGACCACGTTGCTGATCAGCATCGCCCGGGTCATGGGGCCCACTCCCCCGGGCATGGGGGCCACGAACCCTGCTACCTCGAATACGTCGGGGTGCACGTCGCCCACGAGTCCGGCGTCGGTGCGCGAGATGCCCACGTCGAGCACCGCAGCGCCGGGCCTGACCATGTCGGCGGTGATGATGCCGGCCACCCCCGCGGCCGCCACGATGATGTCGGCGGCGCGGGTATGCGCGGCGAGATCGCGCGTGCCCGTGTGGCAGAGCGTGACGGTCGAGTTTTCGCTGCGGCGGGTGAGCAGCAGCCCGAGCGGGCGTCCGACAGTGACCCCTCGACCGACCACGCACACCTCGGCGCCATCGAGCGCGACGCCATAGCGACGCAGTAGCTCGACGATGCCGCGCGGCGTGCACGGCAGGGGTGCAGTCGTGCCCAGCACAAGTCGACCGAGGTTGGTGGGATGCAGGCCGTCGGCGTCCTTGTCAGGGTCCATCAGCTCGAGCACGCGGTTGGAGTCGAGCCCCTTCGGAAGCGGAAGCTGCACGATGTAGCCGGTGCACGCAGGGTCGGCGTTCAGCTCGGCAACCGCGGCCTCAACGTCGGCCTGGGTGGCGCTACCGGGCAGGTCGACACGAATCGAGGCAATGCCCACCTCCGCGCAGTCGCGGTGCTTGCCACCGACGTACGACTGGCTGCCGGGGTCATCGCCCACGAGCACGGTGCCGAGGCCCGGCGTGATTCCACGCTCACGGAGCACCGCAACGCGCACGGCGAGCTCTCCCTTGATGTCGCTGGCGGTCTGCTTGCCGTCGAGGGTGATAGCCGTCATGGTCTCGCCTGCTCGCATGACACGGCCAGGTGACCCTTCACAGCTCGAAGCCGATGTACTTCGACTCGAGGAATTCGTGGATGCCGGCGAAGCCGCCCTCGCGACCGATGCCGCTCTGCTTCATGCCGCCGAACGGCGCCGCAGGGTCGGAGATGACACCTCGGTTGATGGCCACCATGCCCGACTCGATCCCCTCGGCCACCTTGAGCGCACGGCCGAGGTTCTCGCTGAACACGTAGCTGATCAGCCCGAACTCGGTGTTGTTGGCGAGCGCGATCGCTTCCTCGTCGGAATCGACCGTGACGATCGGCGCCACGGGGCCAAAGATCTCGTGGTTGAGGATCGTGGCGTCGGTGGCGACACCTCCGAGGACCGTGGCCGGGTAGAACGCCCCTCCACCGTCGGGAACGGCTCCTCCGGTGAGGGCGACCGCACCCTCATCGAGGGCCATGGTGACGAGTTCGGCAACCTTGTCACGCTCCTTGACCGACACCAGCGGACCGAGCTGGCTGCCCGCCGCGAGGCCGGGGCCCATGACCACCGATGCCATCGCGGCCGAGAACGCCTTGCTGAACTCGTCGGCTACCTCGCGCGCCACGATGAATCGGTTGGCCGCGGTGCACGCCGACCCACCGTTGCGCATCTTGGCGATCATGGCGCCAGCCACTGCCTTGTCGACGTCGGCGTCGCTGAGCACCACGAAGGGGGCGTTGCCCCCGAGCTCGAGTGAGGTGCGCACGATGCGATCGGCGCACTCGTGGGCCAGCAGCCTGCCCACCTCGGTGGAGCCAGTGAACGACAGGTTCGTGATGCGCGGGTCGTGCAGCATGGCCGACATTTGCGAGCTCACCGGCACCGGGATGACCACGTTGACGACGCCCTTGGGCAGTCCTGCCCGCTCGAGCACCTCAACGACGGCGAGGGTGGTGAGTGGGGTCTCGGTGGGCGGCTTGATCACCATGGTGCAGCCGGCCGCCAGCGCCGGGCCGATCTTGCGCGTGGCCATCGCGGCCGGGAAGTTCCACGGCGTGATGAGCAGCGACGGGCCGACCGGCTGGTGGGTGACGAGGATGCGCTTGTCGCCCCCGGGCGCGGTGCGGAAGTCACCGGAGATGCGCACGGCCTCCTCGGAGAACCAGCGGAAGAACTCGGCTGCGTAGGCGACCTCACCCCTCGCGTCGGACAGCACCTTGCCGTTCTCGCGCGTGATGAGCTCAGCGAAGCGGTCAGCCTCGGCGGTCATGATGTCGAACGCGCGTCGGAGGATCTCGCCGCGCACGCGCGGAGCTGTCGCAGCCCACGACGCCTTGGCGCCCTCGGCGGCGGTGAGCGCGGCCTCGCACTCGACCGGACCCGCGGTGGCGGCCTCGGTGATCACCGAGTTGTCGACGGGGTCGTACACCGGAACGCGGCCAGATCCTGGAATCCACTCGCCATCGATGAAGAGTTCTGCGGCAATGGTCATCGTCTCGTGTCCTTTCGAGGGGTGAGCCCATGCTAGGGGTGGCGTGAAGGTCGCTGGCACTCACCGCCGACCCGGCGCAACTGGTGTCTGTAATACAATCCTAGCCATTCGTCGGTGGCAACCCCTCAACGATCGGACGCTCCGTGAACCTTCCAGATCTGCTCGTCAGCGTGCTGGGCCCGCTACCCACCGATCGATCACCGCTGAACCCCTCCCCAGCCGGCGAGTCTCGCTCACTCATCGGCGGTCGGCTGGTTGCGGGTGGAACGGACATTATTCGCACTCTCAACCCGGCCACCGGCGAACCTCTCGGCGAGGTGCACGACTGCGGCATGGCTGAGGCCCAATTGGCCCTCACTGCAGCGAGAAGCGCCTTCGACACCACGCGCTGGTCGACTGACGTCGACCTGCGCCGACACTGCCTGTCTCAACTCCAGGAGGCCCTGCGTGCAGAGGCCGACGAGTACCGGGCGGCGCTGGTCGCCGAGATCGGCTGCCCCGTGCGCATGACCTATGCCGACCAGTACGACTACGCGGTTGACAAGATCGGCTTCTTCATCGACCTGCTGGGCACCTTCGAGTTCCGGCGTGACCTTCCCGCCACCGACCTCGGCGACTCCAGCGTTGAACGCTACGTGAGCCGCGTGCCGGCCGGAGTCGTGTCGGCGATTACCCCCTGGAACCTTCCGTTGGAGCTCATCCTTGCGAAGGTGGCAGGCGCACTGGCAGCCGGCTGCACGATGGTCGTCAAGCCCTCACCCCTGGCACCCTGGGCAGGAACCATTCTGGGACGGCTGATCGCCGAGAGCACCGACATCCCCGCCGGCGTCATCAACATCATCGCGTCGTCCAGCCTCGAGGTCGCCCAGCTGCTGACCACGGCTCCCGAGGTCGACGCCGTGGCATTCACGGGCTCGACGGCGACCGGGAGAGCGGTGATGGCGGCCGCTGCAGAGCGGCTGACCCACGTGAGCCTCGAGCTAGGTGGCAAGTCGGCGGCCATCGTTCTCGACGACGCCGACCTCGTTCGAACCGTTCCCTTCGTGGCCGGTATGGCCTGCTTCAACGCCGGGCAGAGTTGCATCATGCCCAGCCGCCTGCTGGTACCGCGTGCCCACCTCGAAGAGTGCGTTGAACTTGCAGCCGAGGGAATGCGCGCCGTGCGCGTTGGCGACCCACGCTCACCCGACACCTTCATGGGCCCACTCATCAGTGCGGCCCACCTCGAGCGCGTGCAGGCGAGCGTCGAGGGCGCGGTGGCCGAAGGCGCCCGCGTCGTCACCGGCGGCGGGCGTCCGGCCGACCTCCCTCGCGGCAACTACTTCTCACCCACCCTCATCGCTGATGCTGCGCCAGACTCCGCGATCGTTCGCGATGAGGTCTTTGGCCCCGTCGTGGTGATCGCACCCCACGACGGCGATGACGACGCCGTGCGGCTGTCGAACGGCAGCGACTTCGGCCTTGCCGCTTACGTATGGAGCTCGTCCTCCGCTCGAGCAGTCTCAGTCTCGCGACGACTCGGGGTGGGGATGGTCGGAATCAATGGTGGAATGTTCACCGGTGCCGACATGCCCTTCGGGGGCCGAGGGCATAGTGGTATCGGCCGCGAGTGGGGAATCGAGGGCCTCGAGGAGTTCCTCGAGGTGCAGACCACAGCAATTCGACGCACGAAGGACTAAAGACATGACACGAAGCACGATCGTCGTTCCCGAGACCGGCCCTCCTGACGTCCTCCGCGCCCTCGAGCTTCCGCTCGTCGATCTCACGGGTTCGGAGGTGCGTGTGCTCACCTCGCTGGTGGGCGTGAACTTCTGGGACGTGATGCAGCGACGGGGTGATGTGCCGCTTCCCGCCGACCGGGTGCCCGGCGTCGAGGGCGTCGGGGTGGTCACGGCCGTCGGACCCGACGCAGACCCCAGTCTGATGGGCTCCCGCGTGGCGTGGAGCAAGGTGCCCTCCAGCTACTCCTCGGTGGTGCAGGGGCCGCAGGCATCGTTCATCACGGTGCCCGACGATGTCACCGACGAAGCAGCTGCCGGAGCGCTCATGCAGGGGGTCACCGCCCAGTACCTCGCCACCGACACCACGTCGCTCGGCGCGGGCCAGTGGGCCGTGGTCACTGCGGCGGCCGGCGGAGTGGGCGGGCTGCTGACGCAGTACCTTGTCGCCCGAGGCGTCGAGGTCATCGCCGTGGTGGGCAGCGCTGCCAAGCGCGACGCGGCCCGGTTGACTGGCGCTGACCGCGTTCTGGTCGACTCCGCCTCGCTCGTCGACGACGTGCGCGCCATCGCCGCCGAGGGAGTCGACGCCGTCTTTGACGCCGCTGGGGGTCATGTGGCTCGGCTTTTCGGCATGCTCAGACCGCGCGGAATCTGCGTGCTCTACGGGGCGGCTGGCTCGCCCATCGCCCCCATCGAACCTGGCGCGCTCGCTGCGGGGTCCTTCTACCTCACGCGAACGGCAGGCCGCGACTACGCCGCCACTGCGGGCGAGTGGACCGCTCGCGCGCTCGATGTGATGTCACGCGTCGCCGACGGAAGCCTGGTCGTTCGGGTGGGCGACACCCTTCCACTCGCCAGTGCGGCCGAGGCACACCGACGACTAGAGGATCGGATGACCACGGGCAAGGTGCTGCTCTCCACCCGCTGACACCCGCTCGGGTCCAGCCGGGCGAGAGCTACTCCGAGATGGAGATGGCCTGCACGGGACACGCGTCGACAGCACGGTGCACCTCGTCGGCACGGTCGTCACTGACCTCGTCGAGTAGAAGCATGACCTTCCCTGTCTCGTCGTTGTAGTCGAAGACCTCGGGTGCCTCCGACATGCAGTTGGCATAGGCCTTGCAGACCGACAGGTCGACGCTGATTTTCATGGAAGCCTCTCGATGGTGTGTGATCGGACGCGCCACCCCGGAGGCACGTGCACCAGGGGTGATGGTTGGTTCAGACGGGCGGTGGGTCGAAGAGCCCGGCGTCGTGCGGGCCGAGGAAGGGCTCAGGATTGCGGGCGCAGGCGGTGCCCCACTGGTCAGACCACTCAGGGGTCGTCGGGTGCACTCGAGGGGTCCAGGTCGACCAATCAGCCACCTGCTCGAGAGCCGTGGTGTATTCGGCCACGTATCCGGCCCGGTCTAGGAAGTACGAGAACGTATTCTCGCCCGGACCATGACGGCCAGGCCCCCACGCAAGGTCGTAGCCTGCACGCATCAGCCGTCCGGTGGCCCGCATGTACTCGTCGAGACCCCGAGACTCGTAGGCCACATGGTTCATCGACGCTCGGGGGCCGCTCGCGAGCGCAAGGGTGTGATGCCAGGGGCTGTCGGCGCGCAGGAAGGTCATGAACGTAGCGAGCCGATCGGAGAGCAGGAGCCCGAGCATGTCGCCGTACCACTGGGTGGACGCCTCGAGGTCGGGGGTGTTGAGCACCACGTGCGAGAGCTTGCCCGGCACCCACTCCTTCTCCTCGAGCTCTCGAGCAGCGGTGGGTGTCACCTCCGCCGCGATCTCGAGAGTTCGGCCGTCGGGGTCAAGGAACCGCAGGCCGTAGCCGCCTCCGGGCATCGTGATCTCTCCGGGTGGGCGAACGATGGTGACTCCGTTGGCCCCGAGGTGAGCCGCGTAGGAGTCGACGTCTTCGGGGGTGCGCACCGCGAACGACACCACGTCGACTCGAGTTGACTCGGTCTGGCGCAGCCTCAGGATGTAGGGGTCAGTGGCGCTGACGGCACCGAGGAAGGCGAGTCCGTCGGCGTTTTCGCGCTCAATCAGGCCCCAGTCGTCGCGGTAGAACTCCAGCTGGTCGGCGAGGTCGGGCACGCCGAGGCCCACGTAGCGCACATGGGTGATGCGATGCGGTGCGGTCATACCGTGCCACCGTCGGTGGCAGGCGGGCTGTATCCGAGCAGGTCGGAATACACATCGGTGCGACGGTTGGCCATGGGGTCGATGCCGGGGCCGCGATGGCGGGCCTGCTCGACCTGGTCGAGGTCGAGAGTGACCACCACGAGGTCCTCGTCGTCGGCCGACAGGGGACCCACCACCGCCTGGCCGTAGGGGTCGGTGATGACCGACCTCCCAAGAAAGACCGTGTCGCCGGAGGAGCCCACCTGGTCGGCGCACGCGAGGAAGAGCTGGTTGAGATTCGACTGCACCAGCGCACCGTCAACCTGCCCGATACGGCCGTCGGCCGGGGGGCGACGGTCAAAGCCGCTAACCCACGCGGTCGGAACAACCACCAGCTCGGCACCTCGTACCGCGAGGATGCGCAGCACCTCGGGGAACCGCAGGTCGTAGCAGACCCCGATACCTACCGAGGCTCCAAGCACCTCGACCAGAGGCAGCCCGTGGTCGCCCGGGGTGAACACGTCACGCTCGCCCCCGAAAAGGTGCAGCTTGCGATAGACGGCGAGGACGCTTCCGTCGATGTCGATGATCGCGGCCGAGTTGTACAGGCGATCGCCCTCACGTTCAACGAAGCCAGCCACGACCGCCACGCCGAGTTCGGCGGCAACCGCGGTCCAGGCCGTGAGGCAGGGCCCGGGCTGGTCGACCGACTCGGCCAGCGACCCTAGCCCCGGAGCGGCAGGCTCGTAGCCGGTGGCCACGAGTTCGGGTAGCACCACGAGCTGGGCCCCCCGCGCCGCCGCCTCGCGGATGCGCTCGACCGTGATCACGGCATTCTTCTCCGGATCGAGCGGCACACAGCGCACCTGCGCAACGGCGACGACGAGGGACCTCATAGCTGACTCCTTACGACGAGAGCGGGAATTCGCCCGACGCGATCGCGTCGACGACGTCGAGCGTGCCCACGTCGAAGAACGCCATGATGCGGCAGGGGCAACCCTCGCCACCCTCGATCTTCCAGGGGAATGCTCCGATGATGCAGCGCTGGTTCAGCACCGATGCGATGTCGCCACCCACGTTCTCGGCGTGGATGCACCCCGCTGGGAAGGCCAGATAGTGCATGGGAAAGAGGTCTTCCTTAATGCGACGACCCGACAGGTGGTGGGTGTACTCGTACTCGCCGAAGTACTCGAGGCACGTCATGCCCACGTGGTCCTCGAAGCGCTTGGCGATGTCGGGCCGCATGTGGCGGATGGTGGTGTTCATGGGGTGATCGCCCGATCCGGCGTCGACGCCCCACCACGCGAGTTCCATGTCCATCATCCACTCGGCGAGCTCAACGCCACCGCCGGGGTGATGGCAGAAGTAGCGCACGAGGTCCTGCTGCGACTGACCCGTGTAGTACTTGTGGTAGCCGGTGTGCAAAATCAGGACGTCACCCTTCTTCACCTCCATCTTCGAGGTGATCATCTCCGGGGTGATGATGCTCCAGTCCTCGACGTCGTCCGAGATGTCGACGATGACGCCCTCGTGGATGAGCTTGGTGAGCGGGAGCGAGGCCATGTCGGCGCCTCCGTCGGCGGCGTGAATCGGGCCGTCGAGGTGAGTGCCGGTGTGCAGCGAGGTCTCGATGCGCTGGGACACGATGCGGTTGGTTTGGAGAGTCTGCGTGTAGTAGATCTGGCAGCCCGGGTACCCCACCCAGCCGGGTGTGTTCATTCCCCAGTTGTGCGACAGGTCAACGATCTTCACTGTGGGTCATCCTTCCGTCATCGCATGATTCGAAGTGACGACACGTCGTCGATCACCGTTCCAGCGCCCGTTCGCTCGGCCTCCATGAGGAGGTGGTACGCGAGAACGAGATCCTGCTCCACGCTACCGATCGACTTGAAGAGGGTGGTGCCCTCCGCGGCAGCGATCGGTGCAAGGTTCACATAGTCGGCCAGCAGCACGGCGTCTGCGGGGTTCCAGCCGAGCCCGGCCGCCTCGATGCAGTCGCCCGACTCGTGCGTGGCATCGGGTGTGTCGACCACCACCTGGGCGGCCTTCACGAACACGTCGCCGCGCAGCTCGCGGTGCACCGGCATCGTGGAGCCGATAGCTGCGACCAGACCGACCTGGCCCAGCTGGTCGGCTCCGAGGAAGGGCTCGTGGTGCGATGAGGTCGCGACGTAGGCAACGTCGGAGGCGTCCATCACCTGCTGCATGTCGGCGACCGCCGTCACCTCGATGCCAGTTTCGGCCGACATCGTCTCGGCGAAGGCCTCACGGTTGGCCACGGTCGGGCTCCACACGACGGCTCCGGCGAGGGTCACGGCGCCTGACAGTGCCCGCAGGCCCTCCTTCGCCTCTTCGCCGCTGCCCACCAGCCCGAGCCGCACCGGCCGGCCCTGTGCCCAGTGCCTCACCGCCACTGCGGCGGTGGAGGCGGTACGCAGTCCGGTGATGCGCCGGCCATCGACGGTGCCGAGCGCGTCGCCGGTGCTCTGGCGGAAGAGGTGCACGTGGTAGCGCACACGCTGCCCAACCCGGTGAAACTCCTTGTACCCCAGCAGGTCGAGGTCGTCGACGAGGCCCGCCATGATGCGCATCCAGGCGATGTCACCGTTCACCTGAACGCGCCCGGTGGTGAGCCCGGACCCACCGGCGAGGCGAGCTGAGTCTGCTGCGGCGGCAAGGCCGACAGGCGATGTCGCCAGCGCGTCGACATCGTCGGACGAGAGAAGCCGCATCGGGGCTGAGTCGCTCACGCAGGGTTCCTTCCGGCGTAGAAGAGGGTGTCATCATCGGTCGTCACGTCGAGTCCGGAGGCCACCGCCGCGCTTCGCAGCGTGCCCATCTGGGCGGCGCTGATGCGCATGTGCGGCTGGCGGATCGGGCCGCCGTTGTAGCCGTTGAGCCAGGCCTGGTACTTCCAGTGCATGCGCGGAACGAGACCGGTGTTGGCCACCAACGGGGTGCACACCACCGAGTGTGCACGGCGCGCCGGCGCCATCTTCCAGTAGAGGGCCATGCCTTCGTCCCACGTTGCCGGGTCGCTGAGCAGTGCCAGCATGCGAGGAACGGTGGGGCCCATCCACTCGTAGTTCGACGTGCCCATGAAGCTCATGCCGTAGTTGGCGATCCACGCGGGCGCATTGAACTCGAGGGGGTCGGTCACGACGACCTCGTCGTTGAATCGCTCGAACACCGAAGCGATTCCACCGACTCCGGGCCCGCCGACCTCGTTCTTGATGCCCACCACCTGGGGGATCTCGTTGACCATGCGCTCGAGCAGGCTGATCGGGAAGCCGGCGGGGTGCAGTCGGCCGAAGTTCCACTGGTCCATCGCGAAGATCAGCACGCCGAGGTCGCCGGCGTCGGCGACGGCCTGGGTGAAATCGAACACGGCGTCGATCGAGGGCGGGTTGAAGTAGAGCGGGTAGGACGGCATCACCAGGTCGACGCCCGCGTCGGCCGCAGCCCGAGTGGAGGCGAGCGTGTCGTCGAGGGTGGGCTGCGAGGCCTGCAGGATGGTGACGAGGTCGTCGCCGGCCTCGTCGACCACGATGCGGGTGAACTGGTCCATCTCCTCCATCGTGGTTCCTGCCTCGGAGACGATGAGCACGGCCGACATGCCGTGCTCCTTCTCCTTCGCCACGTCGAACCGGATCGCAGTCTCGTTGAGGCTGCGGAGGTCGGACGTGAAGGTGGGCTGCACGCAACCGGCGCACCCACGCAGGCTCTCGCGAGCCCACGCGCGAGCCTCGCCGCGGGAGTACTTGGCCATGTGTGTGGTCACCTTCTCAGTCAGTGGTCGGTCTGGGGTCGGGGCGAGTTAGTCGGTGGTAGATCAGTGGTGGTGCCCTGCATGGGCCGTGCGGTCGTGGGTTGCATGCTCGGCCACCGAGGCCGCGAACGATGCCTCGGCCGCGGTCCAGGCCTCCGCCAAGCCCTTGACCGAGACAACGACAGGAGGCGCCAGCTCCAGGGCGAGCCGTGGCTCGTCCCAGTCGGCCGACAGGACGGTCGCCCCGGGGCCGGTGACGAGCACGGGCAGTGCCGGCAGGTGCCGCATCACCATGAGCGCGACGTCGACCGTGGGCGTCGTCGAATCGTGCTCGGCGAGCCAGAGCACTGCGGCCGGGGCCGCCTCGTGCACCTGCGCCCAGTGGCTCATCGAGGCGGTGGAGAACCCCTGATCGGCCGGATTGACCAGCAGAGCGTCCCAGCCGATCGACACCAGTTCGTCGGTGGCCTCGCGGATCGCAGCCGCGTCGTGCCACACCAGGGTGCCTGCGACGCCGAGGCCACCGCAGGCCGCTAGGGCTCCTGACGCCGGGTTACCCACCAGCAGCGCGGTCATCGGTGGTCCTCCACGTCGTCCTCGGGACCCATCGGGGTTGAGAGTCCCTCACCCACGGTCAGAGCGTCAGACCAGGTCAGTGCCTCGAGCGCAATGGCGTCGAGTCGCACCGACCGATCATGGGTGTGAGACCGAATCTCGAGTCGCTCGCCGTTGCGGGTACGAACCTTGCGCACGGTGACGGTCGCGAATTCATTGGCGACCACGATGGCGTCGGACAACTCGTCGGTCACAGCAGGATCCTCAGCTGCGGGAAGTCAATCAGCACCTGGTCGAGCACGGCCCAGCGCGCGCGTAGGCGCAGCCCCTCGTCGGTGCGCACCACGGTGTCGAACCGCTCGGCAGTGAGAAATTTCGGCAGGTCCGACTGTCGCACTCCGACCAGCATGACGTTGCTTCGCACGTCGAACACCGCGGAGTCGTCGGTCTCTCGCACCCGCACGTTAGTCACGAGGTGGCGGAATCGCACCGGCGGGTTCTCGGCCCACGACCGCTCGTACAGGTCGGGGTCGAGGCGGCGAAACCACTGCGAGCACAGCGACCACCTCGACTCGTCGATGAGCATGGTGCGCACGTCGTAGTGGGGCGCGAAGGGCGTGTCGGGGGTGCGAGGAACAGGCACCTTGTAGGTGAAGGCCTCCTCGACGAGGTCGGCCCAGTCCCAGTAGCGGCGCGAGTCGTTGAGCTCTGCCTCGTGAGCAAGGAAGAGGTCGACCTCGCGATGGACGTCGAGCGAGGCGAAGGGTCGGTCGGCCGCGCCCTGACCACTCTGGCCACTCAGGGGTTCGGCGCTCATCGGGCACCGCTGGGGTCGGCCGCCGGCTCGTCGTCGAGATGCATCAGCTCATTCCAACGTCGGTGGAAGGCGCGCAGGGTGTGCTCGGTGCGGTCGCCGTCGATGACGCTTCCGGGCCAGCCGAGCTCATCGGGCGCCTGTCGGTGGTGCAGACCGCCGGCGTAGGTCACGGGCAGGGTGCGGGACACATCTCCGAAGGAGGCCTCGGAGATGCCCACGAAGTTTTCGGTGTCGTCGAGCTCGAACATGCCCGAGGGCCCGTTGGTGCGCAGATAGGCCAGCGACGACAGCCTCTTCCACTCGTCGTCGGCATCCTTGGGCAGGAGCAGGAACCAGAGTTGCTCGCTGTGCGTAGCCGAGATGGGGTAGCGAATCGTGATGCGGATGTACCGCGCATTGAGGTCGGGGCCGTCGACATTGGTCTTGAAGTTCTCGATGAACGACATGTTGGGAAAGACCGAGCCGTGGTTGACCGACAGGCATGACATCACCTGCTGCTGCTCGGGGCTAAGGCAGCGGTCGAACCCCTCCCACATTGACTCGGGATATCCCCAGTAGTGGTTACCCTCGACCTCGACGGGCAGCCGCTGCACGCGCACGGTGTGGCCGTTGCCGCCGTCGACGGTGCGGCCGGAGAATCGGGGCTTCACCACATCGCTCAGCTTGGCGAGGTCGGCCGGACCTGCGAAGAGTCCGAGCTCGAGGGCAGTCGCGTGCGTGATCATGGTGTGGTAGCCGTCGCCCGACAGGTTCTCGCCCTCGGTCTTCCAGTTCGCCCGCACAATGTTGCGCACCGGCGTGCCCACCACCTCCATGCCACCCTCGAACTTGCCCAGGATGGCTTCCAGGTACCAGGTGATATCGCCGAGGTACTCGCGCAGCGACGGCCCGTCGGCGTCCCAGGTGGCGAATACCAACCCCAGCACCGAGTCGACCTGGGCGGGCTCAAAGAGCGCGAAGTCATCCTTGTTAAAGCCCTTGCCGAACACGTCGGGCTGATAGGTGACGCCGCGCAGTTCGCCGGTGTTCGCATAGGTCCAGCCGTGGTAGCTACAGCGGTAGTGCGAGGCATTGCCCTCGTCGGCACGGCAGAGCGGCACCCCGCGGTGGCGGCAGGTGTTGAGGAACACCCGAATCTGGCCGTCCTCGCTGCGGGTCACGATGACCTTGTCGCGGCCCATCTTGCGCGTGACGTAGTCGCCCGGCTCGGGGATCTCACTCTCGTGCGCGAGGTACTGCCAGCAGTGCTTGAAGATGCGATCCATCTCGAGGAGGAAGATGTCCTCGTCGGCCCACGCTCGGCGCAGCACCGACACTGGCCCATCCTGCG
>CALQEM020000062.1:0-15559 GCA_943329595.2 Bifidobacterium breve | reverse complement strand
TCGGCGAGCTGGCAGATGAGGTTGGACTGGCGCCACTCCGACGACATGCCGGGGTAGTCGTCGCGCGTGTGGCCGCCTCGTGACTCCTGACGCATCAGGGCCGCGCCTGCGATGCACTCGCTGACGACGATCATGTTCTGCAGGTCCATGGCGAGGTGCCAGCCCGGGTTGTACTCGCGGGCTCCGACCACGGTGACCCTGCTGACCCGCTCGCGCAGCTCGGCCAGGCGCACGAGGGCGTCCTGCAGCTCGGACTCCGTGCGGATGATGCCGACGAGGTCGTTCATCACCTGCTGCAGGTCCTTCTGGATGGTGAAGGCGTTCTCGCCGCCCTGACGCTCGAAGGGCTCGAGCGCGGCCACGGCCGCGGCCTCGATGGCCGCGTCGGAGAGGCTTGCCACCCCGACGCCGGTGTCGGAGGAGATCGCCTTGGCGTAGAGCGCGGCGCCGAGGCCCGCGCGGCGGCCGAAGACGAGAAGGTCAGACAGCGAGTTGCCGCCGAGCCGGTTCGACCCGTGCATGCCGCCGGCTGCCTCGCCCGCGGCGAAGAGCCCAGGAACACGTGCTGCCGCGCCGGTGTCGGGGTCGACCTCGACACCGCCCATGACGTAGTGGCACGTGGGGCCGACCTCCATCGCCTCCTGGGTGATGTCGACGTCGGCGAGCTCCTTGAACTGGTGCCACATCGAGGGCAGCTTGGCCTTGATGACGTCGGCGGGCAGGCGCTTGGAGACGTCGAGGAACACGCCGCCGTGGGGTGAGCCACGACCGGCCTTGACCTCACTGTTGATGGCCCGGGCCACCTCGTCGCGGGGCAGCAGCTCGGGGGGACGGCGGTTGTTGTCGGGGTCGGTGTACCAGCGGTCGCCCTCGGCCTCGGTCTCGGCGTACTGCGCCTTGAAGACGTCGGGGATGTAGTCGAACATGAAGCGTCGGCCCTCGGAGTTGGTGAGCACCCCGCCGTCGCCTCGCACCGACTCGGTCACGAGGATGCCCTTGACGCTCAGCGGCCACACCATGCCGGTGGGGTGGAACTGCACGAACTCCATGTTGACCAGGGTGCTGCCGGCGCGCATTGCGAGGGCGTGGCCGTCGCCGGTGTACTCCCATGAGTTGCTGGTGACCTTGAACGACTTGCCAATGCCGCCGGTGGCGATGACCACCGAGGGCGCCTCGAAGGCCAGGAAGCCGCCCGACTCGCGCCAGTAGCCGAAGGCACCGGCGATACGGCGCTCATCGCCCTCACCCTCGACGAACAGTTCGGTGATGGCGCACTCGGCGAACACGCGGAGGCGAGCCTCGTAGTCGCCGAACTCCTTGAAGTCCTCCTGCTGAAGCGACACGATCTTCTGCTGCAGCGTGCGGATGAGCTCGAGCCCGGTGCGGTCGCCCACGTGGGCGAGGCGGGGGTACTCGTGGCCGCCGAAGTTACGCTGGCTGATCTTGCCCTCGGGGGTGCGGTCGAACAGTGCGCCCCAGGCCTCGAGCTCCCACACGCGGTCGGGCGACTCCTTGGCGTGGAGCTCGGCCATGCGGTAGTGGTTGAGGAACTTGCCCCCGCGCATCGTGTCGCGGAAGTGAACCTTCCAGCCGTCGTTGGCGTTGACGTTGCCCATGGAGGCGGCGATGCCGCCCTCGGCCATGACGGTGTGGGCCTTGCCGAGCAGCGACTTGGTGATGATCGCTGTGCGCAGGCCCTGGGCCCGCGCCTCGACTGCGGCCCGCAGGCCGGCACCGCCGGCCCCGATGATGACGACGTCGTAGGAGTGGCGCTCGATCTCAGCCATCTGAATTCCTTGCTCGAGGGGGTGGGGTGCCGGGGTTCTTAGAAGAAGTACAGGTTGGTGATGTTGCCGCTGGCCACGAGGTACACGTAGAAGTCGGCGAGCGCGACTCCGAACAGCGAGATCCACGCGAACATGGGGTGGCGGGTGTTGAGCCTGGACGTGATGGTCCAGAACTTGTACCGCACCGGGTGGGCGCTGAAGTGCTTGAGGCGCCCGCCAATCGCGTGGCGGCAGGAGTGGCACGACAACGAGTAGAGCCAGAGGAACGTGGCGTTGGCGAGCAGCACCACGGTGCCCACGCTCATGTGGAACCACTCGCCGTCGCCATTGCGGAAGGCGATGAGGGCGTCGTAGGTGAGGATCACATTGAGCAGGAGCCCGAGGTAGAAGAAGTAGCGGTGGATGTTCTGGAGGATGAGGGGCTCACGGGTCTCGCCCGTGTAGCGGTTGTGCGGCTCGGCCACGGCGCAGGCCGGCGGCGACTGCCAGAACGAGCGATAGTAGGCCTTGCGGTAGTAGTAGCAGGTAAGCCTAAAGCCGAGCGGCACGATGAGGATCAGCAGCGCGGGCGAGAGGATCCACCACGAGCCGACCGGCATCCAACTGCTCGAGCCTTCGACGCAACTAGTCGCAAGGCATGGCGAATAGAAGGGCGAAATCAGCGGCTCAGCGAAGTAGTTGGCGTTGGAGAAGGCGCGCCACGTCGAGTAGATGATGAACGACACGAGCACGATGACCGTGATGAGAGGCTGCACCCACCACCTGTCGGTGCGCAGGGTGCGCTGGGCTATTTGGGCGCGCCCGCCGGGTGTCGCACTATCGCGCACTGTAGCCACGTGGGGTCCTCCGAAGCGGGTGTGACGGGTGCCCGAGCGCACCACGAGTTAGTTCGATGATAGTGGCGGTTCAGGGAGGGGCGACACTCGAAAATCGGCTCAGGCACCTGTGATTTACGTCATGGGTCGGAAGGCGTTGGGGTCCACTAGCCTGAAGGTCTGGGGGAGTGAATGGTCTGAAGGCTCGACGCGTGAAGCGTCGGTCCATCGACTGACTCTCCGCCTCGTTCGCCCCAGTGCCTCGTCACCCGCTATCAGGAGGATCACGTGACCACCACCGAGTCGGGACTCCCCTTCGAGCCGGTGTACGGCCCCGACGCGCTCGCCGGGTTCGATCCCTCGACCGCCCTCGGCGACCCGGGTTCGTACCCGTTCACTCGCGGGGTGTACCCGTCGATGTACACCGGGCGGCCCTGGACCATGCGGCAGTACGCCGGCTTCGGCACGGCGGTTGAGTCGAACGCTCGCTACCAACAACTGCTGGCGGCTGGCACCACGGGGCTCAGCGTGGCCTTCGACCTCCCGACCCAGATGGGCTACGACTCCGACCATCCCCTCGCGCGGGGCGAGGTGGGCAAGGTGGGTGTCGCCATCGACTCGATCGACGATATGAGACTGCTCTTCCGCGACATCCCCCTCGACAAGGTGTCGACGTCGATGACCATCAACTCGCCGGCGGCGATCTTGCTGGTGCTGTACCAACTGGTCGCCGAGGAGAACGGCATCAGCGGCGACCAGCTCAACGGGACCATTCAGAACGACGTGCTCAAGGAGTACATCGCCCGCGGCACCTACATCTACCCCCCCGCGGCCTCGCTGCGGCTCATCACCGACATTTTCTCCTACTGCCGGGCCGAGATTCCGAACTGGAACACGATCTCCATCTCGGGTTACCACATGGCCGAGGCCGGTGCCACGCCCGTGCAGGAGATCGCCTTCACGTTGGCCGATGGCATCGAGTACGTGCGCGCGGCCCTCGCCACCGGTCAGGACATTGACGAGTTTGGCCCTCGGCTGGCGTTCTTCTTCGTGGCCCGCACCACGCTGCTCGAGGAGGTCGCCAAGTTCCGGGCGGCCCGGCGTATCTGGGCCCGTGTCATGCGTGACGAATTCGGTGCCAAGGACCCCAAGAGCCAGATGCTGCGGTTCCACACCCAGACCGCGGGGGTGCAGCTCACGGCGCAGCAGCCGGAGATCAATCTGGTGCGCGTGGCCGTACAGGGCCTCGCCGCGGTTCTCGGCGGAACCCAGTCGCTGCACACCAACTCGTTCGACGAGGCCATCGCGCTGCCGTCGGAGAAGGCCGCCCGGCTCGCACTGCGCACTCAGCAGGTGCTGGCCTACGAAACCGATGTCACTTATACCGTCGACCCCTTCGCGGGCTCGTACGTGGTCGAGGCGCTCACCGACGAGCTCGAGGCTGCCGTGGTTGACCTGATGACGCGCATTGAAGACATGGGTGGTGCCGTGGCCGCGATCGAGCAGGGCTTCCAGAAGAGCGAGATCGAGCAGTCGGCGTACGCAATCTCGCAGCAAATCGACGCGGGTGAGCGGGTGGTGGTGGGCGTCAACAGGTTCACTGTCGAGTCGGAGGAGCACTACGAGCCGCTGCGGGTCGACCCGGCCATCGGTGCCGAGCAGGCCGAGCGGCTCGCCACCCTGCGACGTGAGCGCTCGACGCCGGAGGTTGAGGCGGCGCTAGCCGACATTGCCCGCGCGGCCGAGTCGGGCGACAACGTGCTGTACCCCATGAAGCGGGCGCTGGCCGCCCGAGCCACCGTGGGCGAAGTGTCTGACGCCCTCCGCGGAGTGTGGGGCCAGTACATCCCGCCCGACGTGTTCTAGCACCACCCCAGGGCGTCGCGAGGACGTCTCACCCCATCACCTGGAGGCTGACATGCCCGAGCTCATCGAGTCGCCGTCGCGAATCCCGGTTCCAGGCGGTAAGTCGATCAACGAGTACGTGGGCCGCGTGGTTAACGGCGAGTCCGTCGTGTCGATCGCCCACATGATCGCCCCCGGAGGCTGGATCGAGCCCGCGCAGACTCCGGAGTTCGACGAGTACACGCTCGTGCTGGTAGGTGCGCTGCATGTCGAAACCGACGCCGGCCCTCTGGTGGTGCGGGCCGGCCAGGCGTTGATTTCGCGCGCCGGGGAACGTGTTCGCTACAGCACGCCCGAGGGCCCGGGCGCGTCGTACGTCGCGGTCTGTCTGCCCGCGTTCAGCATCGACCTCGTGCGCCGCGACGACGAAGACGCCTGACATGGCCCTGGCCGACGGTGTCATCGGCAAGGCCCCGAAGGTGCTGTTGCACGACCACCTCGATGGAGGGTTGCGTCCTCAGACGGTGCTCGACCTAGCTCGTGAGTGCGGCTACACCTTGCCCACCACCGACGTCGACGCGCTGGCGCACTGGTTTCACGACGCCGCGCTGTCGGGTTCGCTCGAGACGTACCTCGAGACCTTCGCCCACACGGTGGGCGTGATGCAGACCCGCGAGTCGCTGGTGCGGGTGGCGCGCGAGTGCGTCGAGGACCTCGCAGCCGACGGTGTCGTGTACGCCGAGGTGCGCTATGCCCCCGAGCTGCACACCGCCGGTGGACTGCAACTACCCGAGATCGTTGAGGCCGTGCTCGAGGGCTTTGAGAGTGGCTCGCAGGCGGCTGCCGAGAGCGGAACCCCGATCGTGATGAGGGTCCTGCTCACCGCCATTCGCACCGCGGCCAACTCGCAGGAGGTCGCCGAGCTCGTGGTGCGCTATCGCGACGCCGGCGTGGTGGGATTCGACATCGCCGGTGCCGAGGCTGGCCATCCACCCACCCGGCACCTCGCGGCCTTCGAGTACCTCAAGCGGGAGAACGCGCACTTCACCATTCATGCAGGCGAGGCCTTCGGGCTGCCGAGTATCTGGGAGGCGCTGCAGTGGTGCGGTGCCGATCGTCTCGGCCACGGGGTTCGTATCATCGACGATATTGAGGTGCTGCCCGATGGCCAGGTGCGGTTGGGCCCGCTCGCCTCGTACGTGCGCGACCGACGCGTACCGCTGGAGATGTGCCCCACTTCCAACGTGATGACTGGCGCCGCGGCGTCCATCGTCGAGCACCCCATCGGGCTGTTGGCGGCGCTGAAGTTCAGGGTCACGGTCAACACCGACAACCGGCTCATGAGCAACACCTCGATGACTAGGGAGATGAGCCAGCTAGCACGGGCCTTCGGGTGGGGGCTGCGCGAGTTCCAGTGGCTCACCGTGAACGCGATGAAGAGCTCGTTCCTGCCCTTCGATGAGAGGCTCGAGCTGATTGACACGGTGATCAAGCCCCGATACGCCGCGCTGGCCTCCGAGGTGCTCTCGGGCTGACCGGACTTAGTGGGTGGGCGTCGCCCGAGTGAACGAGTGCTGCTCGCCCACCGTGTCGAAGCCCAGACGGGCGTACCACTCGCGCGGCCAGTCGTCGCGCAGCGCGGTAAGAACGAGCACCCGCACCCCGAGACGGTGAGCCTCGCCACAAGCGGCGCGCATCAGCGACCGGCCGAGGCCGCGCTGGCGGTGGTCGGGGTGCGCGCTGACCGCGTCGACCTCGGCGATTCCGCCGCGAGCGATGAGGTCGCAGCTCGCCACCACGTGGCCGGAGTCGTCGCGGGCAGCCAGCCGCACCACGGTCGATCCAATGTCGAGCAGGGCCCGTCGATCGACCAGCTGCCTGATCTGATCGGTGCTTGCCCCGGGCAAATCGATACCCCACAGCGTGGTCACCCACTCGGCGACGCCGGGCTCGTCGGTGGCGGCAACCGGCGATTCGGCACCGGTCTCGATGGCGTCTAGATCGGTGACACGCCGCGTCATGACCACCATCGGCTGGTGTGAGTAGCCAGCGTCCACGAGGTGCTGCGCCCACTCGGCCGACACGCTGGCGAGGATGGTGACCTGGCGGTGCCCGGCGTCGGCGAGGTGGTGCTCAGCGGCGGCCACGACCTCGTTCGCTGGCATGTCATCGAGCACGAGCACCGCGTTGTTGTCGTACGAGAAGGGGTATCGGTCGTCACGCACCCCGATCATCGAGTCGCCCAGGCTGACAAGCTGGTGGGCCCGTACTTGCATCGACTCGAGCAGGAAGGCGCGCGCGGTGTCGAGGCCCGCCGACAGAGTGGCCTCAGGGAGCCTGATCCGCAGCGCCTCGTCGGCGAGTGTGAATCCGAGCGCCTCGTAACGAGCGCGGGCGGGGTTGCCCTCAGTGACGGTGAGAGTGAGGTGAGGCTCGCCGCGGTCGCGCAGGCGTGCGATGGCTCGCTTCAGCAGCAGGGTGCCAAGGCCGCGATGGTCGGGATGTCTCCACACGTCGGCAACCCACGGGCCGCCGTGGGGCGATCGTCCATGGCGCTGGTTGATGAGCAGGCCGGCGACCACCTCGTCACCGTTCATCACGAGCGCCGACTCCGGCACCAGTGGCCCGAGGATCTCGCCCCCAACGATCAGCACCATCAGCCCGATGTTCAGCCCGATGTCGGGGTCGTGGTCGGGGTGGCCCGGTGGATAGGCCTCGCGCTGCGAGGGCATCAGGCTCATGATGTCGAGGGTCGAGGGGTCCACTCCGACGAAGTTGAGGCCATCGGGCAGCGTGGGCTCATGCCAGTCGGTGCCAGCGAGGTTGGTGTCGATGGCGAGCGTGTGAGCGTGTCGCACGGTCATCGCCCCGCGCTCGAGCAGCGCGCGGCCGAGGGCTGGGTCGGCTGCCAGCTGCCAGCCCGGAAGGCGGTCGAGCACGAGGTCGATGATCTGAGCCTCGTCGAGGTTCGACTCGAGGAGGTCAGCCAGAGGTGCGCCATCACGAGTGTCGCGGAGGTAGCTCACCCCGGAAATCCCCTCGCGAGTGAGCAGGACTTCGCGCGGCTCATCCGCGACGTCGTGGTGGGTCACGATGTCACGGTAGTGGCGGGCAGGAGTTGCAGGGCCGAGGGTGGACGCCGCTGCGGTAGATTCGCTGATGAGACGCCTGCTGAGTGGACCGGCCATCGGCGCGTCAACGTCCAGAAGGACTCCTGTGTCTGCCCTTGACCTGACAGCCGACCCCGCCCGCATGCACCGCTTCGACTCCGAGATGACCGACCTGGTCCTTGACTACGTTCGGGCAAGGCTGGAGATGCCCGAGGTACCTCTTGACCATCCCGGTGACGCCGCCACTCTGGGGGCGCTTCTCGACGGCCTGATCACCGATGGTGGCCGTGACCCGCGCGAGGTGCTCGACCTCTACGCCGACCACCTCGCTCTCAATGTGATCTCGGCCGACTCGCCGCGCTTCCTCGCGTTCATCCCGAGCGCCCCTACCAAAGCTGCGCTGCTGTTCGACACGGTGGTGTCGTGCGCCTCGCTGCAGGGAATCTCCTGGCTCGAGGCCGCGGGGGCAGTGGCCGCCGAGAACCAGGCGCTGCGCGTTCTCAGCGATCTCGCGGGTCTGCCCGAGGCCGCCGGCGGTGCCTTCGTCTCAGGTGGCTCGGCGGGCAACCTGTCGGCGCTGGTGGTGGCGCGCGACGTCGCCCGTCGCCGACTGGGCGATCCGCGGGCCCGCCTGCGCGTGGCTGTGAGCAGTCAGGCGCACTCGTCGATCGGCAACACGCTGTCAATCCTCGACCTCGAGCCGCTGGTGGTGCCCACCGTCGACCGCCAGCTCACCGAGGGTGCTGTGCGAGCGGCTCTCGACATGAACGCGGGCTCCGACCCCGTGTGTGCGATCGTGGCCACCGCTGGCACCACGAATGCAGGAATCGTCGACGACCTCGCGGGAGTCGCCGCGGCGGTGCGTGGCACGAACATCTGGTTCCATGTCGATGCCGCTTACGGCGGCGCCGGACTCTTCGCGCCGTCAGTCAGGCATCTTTTCGACGGCATCGAGCACGCGGACTCTCTGGTGATCGACCCGCACAAGTGGCTGTTCGCCCCGTTCGACTGCGCCGCCCTGATTTACCGCAATCCGGCCCTGGCCCGGTCGGTGCACACCCAGGACGCCCCCTACCTCGACTGCATCCACACCGACTCGCCCGACGAGTGGAACCCCACCGACTACGCCTACCACCTCACGCGGAGGGCTCGGGGGCTGCCGCTGTGGTTCTCGCTCGCGGTGAACGGCCTCGATGCCTACCGTGACGCCGTCGAGCGCGCGATCGAGCTCGCCCGCATCGCCGCCGACATGGTGCGAGAGCGCCCGGGGCTCACGCTGCTCCGCGAGCCGCAGTTGTCGAACGTGCTGTTCCGGCGCGAGGGGTGGGTCCCCGCCGACTACGCCCAGTGGTCGGCCGACCTGCTGCAGCAGCAGGTCGCCTTCGTGGAGCCCACCCGCTGGGATGACGAGATCGTGGGCAGGTTGTCGTTCCTTCATCCGGCCACCACCGAGGCGATGATCATCGAGGTGCTGGACGCGATGTCATGAGCGCCACCCCGCGCGGAAGAACCCCGGAGGGCGAGGAGGTTGTGCTCGTGTCAGCCGTCGAGGGTGAGCCGCTGCCCAACTCGAGCTCCGAGTACGACGAGTGGGGTGACGACCGTCTTCCACTCGCCGAGACCGCAGGGGTCATCCACCGGCTCGTCATCGAGTGCGACGGAACGCCCGTGGGCAGCGTGAACTGGCACCGCACCCACTACGGGCCCAACCTCGGCTCGTGCGCGTGGAATATCGGCATCGGGCTGGTCGAGTCGGCGCAGGGTAGGGGAATCGGCTCGGTGGCTCAGCGGCTGCTCGCGCTCCACCTGCTCGACGAGGGTCCGCACGACCGCATCGAGGCCTCGACTGACGTAGCCAATGTGGCCGAGCAGCGAGCGCTCGAGAAGGCCGGATTCACGCGCGAGGGTGTGCTGCGCTCGGCGCAGCGGCGGGCCGACGGCCGGCACGACCTCTACTCGTACTCGTTCGTGCGCGGCGATTCCTGAGGCGTCAGCGCATAGTGACGCGCCCTGAGCCGTCGAGCAGTTCGAGCAGTTCGAGCAGTTCGGTCAGTGTCGCCCCGATGGCAGCGAGTTGGCGCTCGGCCTCAGCGCGGGTCACGGCGATGTCGTCGCGGGCGGGCAGCACGACCTCGACGTAGCACTTGAGTAGTGGTTCGGTGCCGCTCGGCCGCACAACCACCCGCCCCGCCTCGCCCAGCGAGTATCTGAAACCCGCGGTCGGCGGCAGGTCGAGGTACCCGTGCTCGAGGTCGACGGCCGACTCGACGATGAACTCTCCTAGCCGGGTCGGGGGCGAGTCGCGGAGTCGGGCCATCAGCGGCGTGACCTCCGCTGTGTGATCGAAGCGCAGAGACAGCAGGCCGGTGAGATGCACCCCGTGCCGACGGGTGATCTCGTCGAGCACGTCGTGGGCCCCGCGTCCCTCGGCCTTCAGGGTTGCGATCAACTCGAGCACCCTGAGCCCTGCGGTGATGCCGTCCTTGTCACGCACATGCGCCGGATCGACGCAGTATCCGAGGGCCTCCTCGTATCCGTACTCGAGGTCGTCGATCGAGGCGATCCACTTGAAGCCGGTGAGTGTTACCTGGTGACGAAGTCCCGCGTCAGTGGCGATCGCGCCCAGCAGAGACGACGACACGATCGAGGTGGCGAAGCAGCCGGTCGGCGCGGGTGCCCAGCCGCGGCGGCCCCGCTCGACGGCCCACCACCCAAGCAGGAGCCCCACCTCGTCTCCGGTGAGTAGGCGATGACCGTTGCCCCAGCGAACGCCCACCGCGCACCGGTCGGCGTCGGGGTCGTGGGCGATGACCACATCGGCGTCGACGCGGGTCGCTGCCGCGAGGGCGAGGTCCATGGCGCCCGGCTCCTCCGGATTGGGGAAGGGCACGGTAGGAAATTCTGCGTGTGGCTCGAACTGTTCTGCGACGACGACCGGGGGAGAGAACCCGGCGGCTTCCATCACCGCGAGGAAGGGACGACCGCCCACCCCATGCATCGGTGTGTACACGGTGGTGAGCGATCTGGGGGCTGCCTCGCACACCACGGCCGCTGCCGTGGCGAGGTAGTCGTTGAGCACGGAGTCGTCGAGGGTGGTCCAGTCGTCGCCCAGGGGCAATCCCTTCACCGTCGCGATAGCGGCGATGCGCGAGGCGATCTGCGCATCGTGCGGGGGTGTGATCTGCACCCCGCTGCCGAGGTACACCTTGAAGCCGTTGTCGCCGGCCGGATTGTGGCTAGCGGTGACCATCACGCCGGCGTCGACGCCGAGGTGCAGCACCGCGTAGGCCAGCACGGGCGTGGGCAGCGCGCGGGGCAGCACCAGTGCCGTGAGCCCGGCTCCGTCGATGACGGCAGCGGCGTCGTGGGCGAACTCGTCGGAGCGGTGTCGGGCGTCGAACCCGATCACTACCGATTGGCCGCCGAGTGCGCGCACGTGCTCGGCTAGGCCGGCGGCGGCGCGCATCACCACCGCACGGTTCATTCGACTGGGCCCGCCACCCATCGCACCCCGGATTCCGGCCGTGCCGAAGGTGAGTGTGCCGTCGAAGGCGGATCTGAGCTGGGCCATGGCCATATCGTCGCCGGCCTGGGAGGCCTCGACGAGCGAGGTGACCTCGTCGCGCGTGATGGGGTCGGGGTCGTCGTCGGCCCACGCGAGAGCTCGGGCGACTAGGTCGTTGATGACGTCACACCTCGGGCAGGAGTCGTGCGAGCAACTGCCCGACCCGTGCGGCCGCCTCGCGGCCCGACTGCAGAACCTCGTCGTGGCTGATGGCACCGCCTGTCATTCCGGCGGCGAGGTTCGTCACGAGCGAGAGTCCGAGCACCTGCATGCCGCACTCGCGTGCGGCGATGACCTCCAACGCAGTGGACATTCCGACGAGATCGCCACCCAGCACGCGCAGCATTCCGATCTCGGCAGGTGTCTCGTACTCGGACCCCCTGCGCTGCACGTACACCCCTTCCTCGAGGCGTGGCTCAACCCTCCGCGCCATGGCGCGCAGGGCGGGCGAGTAGGCGTCGACGAGGTCGACGAAGGTGGCGCCGACCAGGGGGGTAGCGCCGGTGAGGTTGATGTGGTCGCGAATCAGCACCACCGTTCCGGGGGCCCAGTGGGCCTTGAGCCCACCGCAGCCATTGGTGGCCACGAGAGTTGAGCAGCCAGCGGCGTGCGCGGTGCGCACGTAGTGCACCACGGCCGCAGGCCCGAGCCCCTCATACAGGTGAGTGCGACCGAGGAAGACCAGCACCGAGCGGTCACCTACCCGAACGCTGAGCACGCGCCCGTCGTGGCCGCTGACCGAGGTGCCATTAAAGCCTGGCAGGTCATTGAAGGAGACCTCGGCCACGGGGGTGCCGAGAGCGGCGGCGGCGCCCGCCCACCCTGACCCCAGAACAACGGCGACATCGTGGCGCGCCACACCGGTGCGATGGGCGATTACTCGGGCGGCCTCGGCCGCCAGCTCTGAAGGGTCAGCGAAGGGGTCGTCGTCGCGGCTGGCATCGCGGTCGGGATCGGTAGGGTCTGGCGGCACGCTCTGACGTTAGTCGACGCAGCGAGGCGGCGCTAAGGGCCGATCGAACTGCAGGGCCGGGCTCGGAGGTCTGCAACGTAGTCGTGAGGGGCGCCGGCAGCCTCTGCGGCATCGGCGATGATGCCGAGGTAGCGCGCGCTGGGCAGACCACCCTCGTAGCCGTCGAGCACGTACATCCATGCCAGTATCCCGCCGTCGAGTGTGTCGACCCGCACCCGCAGCTTCAGGTAGATTCCGAGGTCGCCACCCTCCCAGCGGTCGAGGGCCAATTCATCGGCGAGGCTCAGGTCGTAGAGCATCACGAACACCTGCGAGCCCGGCTCCTCGACGACCGTGGCCAAGGCCCCCTCCCAGCCGATGTCCTCGCCGCCGAAGGTGAGTCGCCACCCGTTGATCCAGCCGAATCCGTGAACCGGCGAGGCGGGCGCGCGCTCGAGCATCTGCTCGGGGTCGAGGTTGGAGCCGTAGGAGGCATACAGCGGCATGGCTCAAGACTAGGGGCCCAGGGGAGCGACGCTGGGGAGTCCGTGGCCAACATGAGCCACAATGGTGATGTGACAGACGTGGTGGTGGTCGGGGGAGGCCCCGGAGGCTATGAGGCGGCGCTGGTCGCGGCGCAACTGGGCGCCCGCGTCACCGTGGTCGACCGCGACGGACTCGGTGGGTCGGCGGTGCTGACCGACTGTGTGCCGTCGAAGGCGCTCATCGCCGTTGCGCAGGTGATGGCCGAGGCCGGCGCCAGCGGTAGCCTCGGAGTGCGTGACCGTGAGGGCCCCGTCGCCCCCGGCGCGCTCACGGTCGACCTTGCTCAGGTCAATGCTCGAATCAGCGTGCTGGCCCATCTTCAGAGTGAGGACATCGAAAGCCGACTCGTGCGCGACGGCGTGCGGCTGCTGCACGGGCGTGGGCGGCTGGTCGACCACTCCACGGTGGTCGTCGTCGCACCCGACGGCTCCGAGCGGGCCCTCGACGCCGACGTGGTGCTGCTCGCGACCGGCGCCCGTCCGAGGGTGGTCGACGATGCGCTCCCTGACGGAGAGCGCATCCTTACGTGGGAGCAGCTCTACGGCCTGACGGAACTTCCCGAGCGGCTCGTCGTGGTGGGGTCGGGTGTGACCGGGGCCGAGTTCGCCAGCGCGTACGCGGAGCTTGGCTGCGACGTGGTGCTCGTGTCGTCACGCGATCGCGTGCTTCCGGGTGAGGACACTGACGCCGCTGGCGTGCTTGAAGACGTGTTCGCGGCTCGGGGCATGACCGTGATGGCGACGTCGCGCGCACGGGCGGTT
Organism: Bifidobacterium breve; assembly: GCA_943329595.2. GTDB lineage: Bacteria > Actinomycetota > Actinomycetes > S36-B12 > CAIYMF01 > CAIYMF01. The sequence continues at coordinate 2,178 of CALQEM020000062.1, read as the reverse complement.
CGTCGGACCGATGATGGCGTGCTCGTGACACTCACCGATGGACGCACGGTGAGCGGAACCCACTGCCTGATGGCCGTGGGCTCGGTGCCGAACACTGATGACATGGGGCTCGACGAGGTCGGGGTCCGCCGCACCGAGGATGGGTTCATCGAGGTCGACCGCGTGTCGCGTACGTCGGTTCGAGGAATCTACGCGGCGGGCGACTGCACCGGAGTACTGATGCTCGCGTCGGTGGCTGCCATGCAGGGTCGTATCGCGATGTGGCACGCGCTCGGTGACGCAGTGACCCCGCTCGACGTGGCGGTGGTGTCGAGCACCGTGTTCACCGACCCCGAGATCGCCACCGTTGGCGCGACCCAGCGTGATATCGATGAGGGACGGGTGCGGGCGGTGTCGGTGACACTGCCCCTGGCCACCAACGCCCGCGCCAAGATGCTCGGGCTCGAGCACGGCTTCGTGAAGCTTTTCGCCCGCACGGGCACTCGCATCGTGGTGGGCGGTGTCGTGGTGGCGCCGCGGGCCAGCGAACTGATTCACGTAATCGCCATGGCGGTCGACCAGCGGCTCACGGTTGACCAACTGGCCCAGACGTTCACGATCTACCCGTCTCTGTCGGGGTCCATCGCGGAGGCAGCCCGGCGGTTGCACGCGACCGGTGCCGAGGGGTCTGTGCTCGGGGGCTGACTAGAAGTCGCCGCCGCCGGAGCCGCCGCTGAAGTCGCCGCCTCCACCGCCGCCGAAGTCTCCGCCGCCCGAACTGCCGCCGAATCCCCCGAATCCGCCGCCGTCGCCGCCCGAGCCGCCGTCACCGCCGCCTGACACCACCACGGGTGGGAAGAGCGCGTTGCCGAGCATGGTGCCGACCATGATCTGGGGCAGGATCGACCCGTACGACTGGAAGTAGCCGCCGGCGTACGAGCCGTACGACGGCCCCGCCTGCCAGTAGGGCTGGGTGCCCGCGCCCACGGGGACCTGGCGAGAAGCCGGGATCGCGCCCTGCGCGGCAGTGGTGTAGCACGACACGCAGGCGGGCACCTCGCGCTGGGTACCTCCGGGGGGCGACCAGTTCACGTTGGCGGCACTGGGACCGTGTCGCGGGTCGAAGAAGCACGGGGCTCGCCGCGCGGGCAGCGGCTGACCGGCGAGGCGCGACTGCACGCACGCCATGGCGAAGCGGCCGTCCTCGAGGTGGGTGGTCACGTCGGCCGCCTGGCCCGCGGTGGTCATGGTGTCGGCCGCCGAGCTGGCCTGCTGGTAGGAGGTGATGGCGGACTCGAGGTCGGAGCGCCCGGCATCGTCAAGCCGGCGGTCAGTGATGTCGAACGCGGCCACCTGCTCGCCGAACGACGTCACGTCCTCGTCGACCACGCCTTTGACGGCGGCGAACTGCTCCGCCGTCCTGCGCCGAGACTTGCGCACGCTGTAGGTGACGGCTCCGCCCACTGCGCCGAGTCCCACGAGAAGCACGAGGATTCCTCCCCAGCCGAAGCCCCCGTCGCCAGCCCCAGACGTGGTGTCGGACGAAGACCCCCCTGCGGCGGCCCGCTCGGAGACGCTCGCGACGAACTGGCTGAGCACGGAGTACGAGGTACCGCCCTGGTTGGCTGCCACCGCCTTGGTAGCGAGGTCGTTGACGGGAAAGAGGGTCGAGTTGGCGCGGAACGTACCGCCAGCGATGAGGGCGTAGGCGCCGGGCTGGCCAACCGCGCGGGCCAGCGACTGGAGCGCCGCGTCGGCACTGCCGCCCGCCGACGCGATGAACGACTTCGGCACCACAGCCACGTAGATGGGGGTGCCCGCGCCCTGGACCTCGGCGAGCAGCGCAACCTCGTCGGAGGGGCTCAGCGCCCGCTCGGCGTCAGGGTCGTTGTACACAGGCGACTGGCGCAGCGATGCCGCGACCGCGTCGGTCGAGGCGAGAGCCCGCATTGCGGACGGCGCCCAGCCCGCAGGCGCGGCGTTGGCGGCCGGAACGGTGGTGGCCGTGGCCACCGCCGCGACCACCAGTAGCAGTGAGGCGAGGGCGTAGTGCCGAAGTGTGCTCATACACACACGGTAACCCGTGGTCAGGTGAGTTGGCAGAACACGGTGCCGGCGGGAACGGTGCTGCCCACCTCGGCGGCGAGGCCCGTCACGGTGCCAGCCTGGTGCGCGGTGAGCGGCTGCTCCATCTTCATG
>CALQEM020000061.1:0-15653 GCA_943329595.2 Bifidobacterium breve | reverse complement strand
GGCTCGGCGCACCGAGATCTGGCTCACCCCGCTGGTGGTGACGAGCTCCGACGCGCTCGGCAGCCGGTCGCCGGGAACCAACCCGCGGTCGGCGATGAGCGTCAGCACGAGGTCCTTCACCTGCTGGTAGCGCAGGACACGCGGCTCGGACATGCACCGACGCTAGCGCGAGTGCAGGAAGAGCGCGATGAGAAGGGCGCGTCGAATCGATGCCAGCTAGGGCGCTGGGCTCGGAAGGGCTAGGTCTGCGCGCGCACCACAGAACGAGCGGACTGACTCTCACCCATCGGGCAGTTCGCGTCACCGAGGTAGATCGATCACCGCCGAGGCACGCGGCACGTACGTGACCGCTACAGGCTCGAAAGCCGCCCGCTTCAGCAGGCTGTGTCCGTTGTGGTCCTCGCAGCCGGTGGGCTCAGTCACGTCGCCGAGGTCAAAAACGTCGTCTGGGGCCCACGGCCACACCTGCACCGCATAGGGGTTCCGTCCCTTCCAGAGGTGACCCACATAGTGCCTCGGCACGTTGTTTTGAGCGGCCGTCTTCGTGGGCATCGTGACCGGAATGTCGAACGACTCTGACGCGAGGAAGCCAGACACCGCCGCTAGTCCGTTGGCGGCAACTAAGCCCATTCCCTCGCGCAGGAAGGGCACGGTTCCGAATCGCTTCTTGGCCCGGCCCCTCATGATGTTCTGTCCGTCCCAGGACAGATCGAAGGTGAATTCGCCCGGCTCATCAGACAGCATGCTCGAGACCGCCTTGGGGTGCTTGGGGGAGGCGTGCATCTCTCGACCCCACGCGATTGACAGCGGACTTTCGATAAAGAGCGAATGCAGGAACAGTGAGTCGCACACCGACGGCCCAAAGTTTGCGTATTGCAACGCCCACGTGGCGTCAACACGTCCGCCCTCGCGGAAGGCCACCTTCCCGGCGCTCGTGTGGTTGACGTCGAAGCTCACCACCACCTCGTTGTAGACGCCGCACACGCTGTCGTGGATGACGTTGAACCAGATGGTGGCCATTGCCTTCGGAGCCGTGTCGCCCTTGCGCAGGGCGCCGACGGGGAAGACCCCTTCGTCAGCAAGCGCCTCGGTTACGACCTCGAGGTCGCAGAAGCCACGGATTAAGCATGAGCTGTAGCTCAGGGCATACCACTCGCGGTCGGTTGTCAGCCCGTTCGACAGCATCGCGGGGTGGTAGGTGAACTGATCAAACCAGGCCGTGCCCGCTACCGGGCGAGAGGGAGTGGCACCCCACACCGCGAGGTCATCTCCCGCTTCGCCCCGTCCGATGCGACTTTCGGGAACGCGTCCCGCTACGGGATCGAGAATGGGGTTGGGTTGCATCGCGCACCTCTCAGAATTGGTTGCCACAGGAAAACTCTCGGTGGAAGTGTCGAGGAAGCGTAGCCTGCTGCGGCCAAGGCCGAATGGCGATTGTGCGATGACGCTCAACCTCGGTGGCGCCCTCCGTGCCCCCGCGACCGTTCTGTGGTGCGATCCGACACGAACTCAGGTGCGAATCGACATGGTGCGCTGCTGGTTCGCACCACAGAACGAATGCGCGCCTCACCCTCCGCGCTAACGCGAACTTGTGTCAGAACCAGACAATAAAGGTCTGTTTCTGACACAAGTTCGCGGCTCACCCGCCACAGCGCACGATCGCCACGCCGTGCATGGGCACGATCGAGCAGGTAGCGGGGCCTCCGACGCGCTCAAGGAGAAGGGCTGCAGCGGGGTCGTCGTCACGGGCAGTGAGCGAAAGGGCCAGCACATACACGACCGGTCCGGGCAGGGGGCTGACCTTGTCGAGGAAGCTGGGCCGAGGGAGGAAGACCGCCGACGCGAACACCTCCTCTGGCAGCCCCACGGGCACGGGCTCGTCGGTCGAGAGATACCACGCTCTCGGAATGGCATCTCCGGCCAGCACGATGGTGAGGTCGGTAGTTTCGGCTCGGGCTTGGGCGAGGTAGGTGAGGGCTCCGCGGTAGTCGTTCTTATACGTCACCTGAAGTCCCACGCCAGTGAGCGCCAGGCTTGCGCCCAGGCAGAGCAGGATCGCGCCGCTGAACCAGGGCCGGGCCTTGCCGGCCCAAGACAGCACCAGCAGCAGTAGTCCCCACGACAGAGCGGGCACCACCACAATCATGTTGCGCAGGGTCCACAGGTGAACCACCTGCGACACGATCAAGCTCGACACGATGACGCCGCCGGCCAGCACAAGCAGCACCGCGGCCGCGCGCCCGTCGGTCGGAACCTCGGTTCGGGTCTTGTCGGGGGAGTCCGTCACCCGAAGCAGACGACCGGCGACGAAGGCGCCCGCCAGCAGCAGGGCAACTATCGCCACACCCCAGGGCGACACCCAGGGAAATCCGTCAGCGTCGGCGCGAATGGTGCCGGCCGCGAAGGTCGACGTCATGAGGTCAGCAATCTGGGCTGGCCCCGGCGCTTGGATCCAGGAGGTCACACCGGCGAAGCCCGGCGTGGTACGGCCGCGCAGCAGCCAGAGAGCCTCGGGCAGTGCAGCCACGAACGTGAGCACGGTGAGGAGTCGCGCCTCCAGCCACCGCCGCCGCAGCACGACGAGTACCCCAACGCAGCCGAGTGCGAGCACCAGGCCGAACAGGTGGGTGAGCGACGCCACCACCGCCCACGCACCCCACGCGATCCACGGCAGAGTGCGCAGGGGTGCCGACTCGGGGGCGAGAGCCCACACGAGGGTTGTCGCGGTCAGACCGGTCGCCGCGAGAAATAGCAACGAGTACGAGCGTGCTTCGTGCGAGTACACGATCGCAAATCCGCTCGCGGCGATGGTGGCCACCGCGAGACAGCGTGCCTCAGCGCTCAGCCGAGACCCGCGCAGCGAGATCCAGGCCACCGGAACCGCGAGGGCCCCAAGCAGGGCGCTCATGAGCCGGGTCCATGTGAGGGTGGTGCCATCGCCGGGACCCCACCCAACCCACTGGCTGAGCAGGCTCGCGTAAAAGGGGGTGTGCACCTCGGCGTTTCCTACGGCCAGCACGCGCCTCAGCCCCTCCGACGCCTGCCGGACGGTGAAGAACTCATCGCCCCAGTAGCTCTGCCTGCTGAGGCCCCAGAATCGCAGGGCGATGCCGGCAACCACCACGATCGCGGTACCCACCGCGAGGGGCATCGCACGCTGCGGGCGAGCAATCGAGACGCGCTCTCGCCACTCGCCGACTTTCCCGTGAGACTCCATGGTGGCGACCCTATGGCGAAGGGTCGCGGCGATACTGCGGCTGTGGCGCACGCCGGAGCACGAGTCACCCACGACGCGCAGGGCCGCTGAATACCGCGAATCGCAGCGGCCGCTCTCTAGGGTGTCGATATGACCGCTTCCCCCGGCCATCTTCTGGCTGCACGTCGTCCTGTTCGACCCGGCGTCATCGTTCTGTCGGTGATTGCACTCCTCTCCGCCTCTCTCGGGCTCACGTCTTCGCCTGCCAGCGCTGCGGTGATCGCCCCCTTCACGATCCGCTACCAGGTGAATGCTCCGGGGGCGATCGAGCTCATCGGAAACGCGGTCACCACATGCTCCACCGATGCAGCCAACTACACCGCTGAGGCGATCACAGGCAACGATGCGCTGTGCGATGCAGCTCGGTCGAACACGTCTATGAGTCCGCCGGCGCCCCACGACAACAGTGACTTCTTCGCTGAGTACATCGACATCGACGGTGATCTTGACACCTTCAACTCCTCCTCGTCGACGCTCGCCATTCCGTCGGGCGCCCAGGTGGCATTCGCGGGTCTGTACTGGAGCGGGTACCGCAATGCGGGCAAGTACGGCGGCGCGGCGGCCCCTCAGTCGAGCGAGCGGCTGAAGGTCAAGCTCCGCTTCGAGTCGGGCTTCTACACCGACCTTGCCGGAGCGAACCTCAGCGGATCGTCGTCGAACGCCTACCAGGGCTTTGTCGATGTGACGAGCATCGTGCACGCGAACGGCTCGGGCGAGTACACCGTGGCCAACGTCCAGGCCGCCACCGGCGGCGACGTATACGGCGGGTGGTCGATGGTCGTGGTGTACACCGACCCAACTCTGCCGATGCGCGACCTCACGGTGTTCGACGGCTTCGCCTCGGTGCAGAGCGCTGCGCCCAACAACATCGTCGACATTGCGGTGTCGGGCTTCCGCACTCCTCAGACGGGCCCCGTGAACACCCAGGTGGGCCTCGTCAGCTTTGAGGGTGATCGTGGCAGCACGGGCGACTCGTTCAAGGTGATGGGCGACTCTCAGTCGACGTTCACCACGGTGAAAAACGCGGTTAACCCCGCCACCAACGTTGCCAATTCAACAATCTCGAACAACGGAGTGCTGCAGAATGATGCGGCGTCGAGCAAGTACGCGAACACGTTCGGCGTCGACATCGACAGGTTCGCCAACAGTTCGACACTGCTCAAGAACGGCGAGACATCAGCCACGCTGCGCATGACCACGAGCGGCGAGACGTGGTTTCCGTCCGTGGTCACGTTCGCTGTTGACGTGTTCGCCCCGAAGGTAGCCCTCACCAAGACTCTCACCAACATCACCGACGCCGCGCGCGGCGCCAACCCGCTGCCGGGCGACGTGCTCGAGTATGCGGTCACGGTCGACAATGCCGAGGGTCAGGACACGGCGACCGAACTCGTGGTGAGCGATGAGATACCCGCGGGCACTAGTTATGTTGATGGCTCGGCCTCCGTCACGGCGGGCTCCTGCGTGCCCGTGAAGAACAGTGGCCGAAGCGTCGCCGAATCCGATGGGGTTGTCACCGCCTATCTGGGCAGTGGTGCCTCGTCGACGGCCGGTGGCAGTCTGCGCGCGGGCTGCACCTCGGGGCCTGCCTACACGCTGACCTTCCAGGTGACAGTGGTCGATAGTGCCGCGTTCGAACAGCTCATCGTGAACGTGGCGTCGGCCGACTACAGGGGACTCGATGCGGGCTATCTCTTCACCAGCAGCAGCAACGAGGTTGAGGCACTGGTAGGCGCAGTGGCCGACCTCGTGCTCACCAAGACCGCCACGGTTGCCGAACCCATCGCGGGGCAGACGATGTCGTTTAAACTCGCGGTGGCCAACGAGGGACCCTCGCAGGCCGACGCCGACATTGTCGTCACTGACACGCTACCGACCGGCCTCACCTACGCGGGCTATGACCTCAGCAACTCGCCGGGTTGGGCGTGTGACGATGTCGGCCAGGAGATCACCTGCACCCTGGGTGTCATCCTGGTGGCGGGGCAGAGCGCGCCTGACCTGTTCGTGTTCGCCACGGTCGACTCGGCGCCGCTCGAGACACCCATCACTAATGTGGCCACGGTCACCTCCCCCACTCTCGACCCCGATGCCACCAACAACACCAGCAACGTCACATTCACGCCGAGCCTGCAGGTGGACCTCGCGATTACCAAGCTCGCCACCACATTCACGTCGCCGGGGTCGGGCAGCTACACCATGGTGGTCACCAACAATGGCCCGAGCGGGTATGAGGCCGGCGCGGTGGGTCCGACGATCACTGACACCCTGCCGGCTGGGGTCACGTGCGCGGTGCCCGCGGGCGCCGGCTGGGACTGCTCGGCCTCGCCCGTCGTCACCTTCACCAGCGCACTAGGAACTCTCGCGGCCGGCGAGTCGATCGAGGTAGTGCTCCCCGTGGCTATCGAGACCTCGATCGATCCCTCGGTCACCAACACGGCCTCAGTGGAGCTCGGCGTCAATGACCCGATGACGGCCAACAACACGGCCACCTCGCAGTCGGACGTTAGCGTGACATCAGACCTCGAAATCACGAAAGTTCCCGAGGCTACGCCGGTGGTGGCGGGGAGCACCATGGTGTGGGACCTCACCGTGACCAACAACGGCCCGGCCGCAACACCGGCGTCGCCACCGAGTTCGAACGATGTGGTGGCGCAGGACTCGCTCCCGCCAGGCATGCGCTTCGTGTCGAGCGTCGATCCAACCGGGTGGACCTGCGGGGCTGATGCTCCGCTGGCAAGCGAGCAGCAAACGGTCACGTGCACGCACTCGGGCTCCCTCGCGGTCGCCGACCCGCAGGTAATCCCGATCACGGTCTCCCTCGACGGCTCGGTCGGGGGCGTTCCCCTCACCAACATCGCGAGCGTTGCGGGGCCCAACGAGGCGTGTGACGCTCAGGAGACCGACACCCCCAAGTGCCTCAACAACGCGACGACGGACCTGCTCGTGCCGATTCGAGGATCGTTGCAGGTTGCGTCGCTCGTGGCATCGGGCAACAGCCTGCGCACCGGGGTTCTCACCATCGAGGTCAATTGCCCCAACAGCGCTGAACTCGACCCGGGTAGTTGGCCCAAGACCGTCACGGTGCCGGTGGGGGGTTCGAGCTCGGGCACTGGCATCATCCCCATCTCGGTGCTCGACACCTGCACAATCACGCAGGTCGCCACGGGCGCGCCGGCCGCGCCAGCCACGGCTGGCAGCATCTCGGCCCGATACGGCGGGAAAGCCTGGGCGACGGGTTCGGGGCGAGTACTCCCCTATCAGTCGACGGCGACGGTTACGGCGACGTCGAGCTCGAGCAAGCCCGTGAGCATCGCGGTGGCGTCACCCTGTCGGCTCGCTGCAGGCACTCTCGTGACGAGTACCGGAACAGGCTCATGCCCGATCTCGTTCAGTTCCCTGGGTATGCGTACCGTGACCTCCTCGACGTCGGTGGTGGACCTCGTCCCTCCTCCCGTGAGCCGTGGGTGCAACCCGTGCTCTGGGGCCACGGTCAACGAGGCGGCCAGGACGCTCTACTCGGTCATGGTGAACCCCGACGACTCCACGATGGCGAATCGGTCGATTCAGGTGGTAGGCCGCTACGCATCGACCACTCCCCACCTACGCGTCGAGCGAACCGTCACTCTGGCCAAGATTCCGATTCCGCTTGACGTCGTGGCGCGATCGACGGCCACCAGCATCTCGCCGAAGAGAGCCACGCTGCTTGTTCGGTCTGCGACGACCCTGGGCGTGCTGAGTGCCACCGTGCGGTGCGGGCAGATGGGGCGAAACTCGCTGATGCCGTTGGGAGAGTTCCGGCTGTGCCGCACCCGTTACATGCCCAGTAGCGGATCGCTCTCGGTGAAGACGTTTGGCTCAGAAGGCGTGGCGGTGCAGGTTACCTACGTTGCCACGCCCACGGTGGCGCAGACGCCCAACTACTACGCAAGCACAGTCTCGCGAGTGTGGCGAACGCCCTAGCCTCATTCGACCGCTTAGTCGACGGTGGGCGTTTCGAAGCGGGGCCGCAGCGGCATGCCTGAGTTGCCGTCGCTCTCATTGCGGGTGGCCAGAACTTGGTGCAGCTGGATGACGTCCTTGTCGAAGCCCACCTGACTTGCCGCCATATAGAGCCGCCAGACTCGCGCCTTGCCGATGCCGACCTCCTGCACGGCGTCGTCCCAGTTGGCCTCGAGGTTGCGGCCCCAGTCGCGCAGGGTGAGTGCGTAGTGCTGCCGGAGGTTCTCCACGTGCTGCACCTCGAGTCCCTGATCGGACATCGAGCTCACGATGCGACCCACCGGGACCAGCTCGCCGTCGGGGAACACGTAGCGGTTGATGAACCCATTGATGGTCTGCGTGCGCTGTTTCACATCGCTTCGGGTGATGCAGTGGTTGAGCAGCCGACCGCCAGGCTTCAGGCGCGAGTTGATGAACGAGAAGTACGACGCGTAGTTCTTGGCACCGATGTGCTCGGTGAGGCCGATCGAGGACACGGCATCGAAGCCGCTCTCCTGCACCGCGCGGTAGTCGGAGAAGCGAATCTGCGCCTGATTTTCGAGTCCGGCATCCTCGATGCGCTGCTGCCCGTAGGCGGCCTGCTCCTGCGAGAGGGTGGCGCCGATCACGCTGACTCCGTAGTTCTTCACGGCGTGCAGGGTGAAGCCACCCCAGCCGCAGCCGATGTCGAGCACGCGCATGCCGGGCTTGAGGTCGAGCTTGCGGCACACGAGGTCGAACTTCTCCTTCTGGGCCTGCTCAAGGGTGGCGTCGGGCGTGGGGTACACGGCGCACGTGTACGCCATCGAGGATCCGAGCACCCACTCGTAGAAGCGGTTCGACACGTCGTAGTGGTGGCTGATGGCGTCGGCGTCGCGGTGGCGTGAGTGCTGTCCGCCGCGCAGGCGAGCCTCCTCGGGCGGGGGCGCTGGGCGCTTGAGTAGGAAGGGCGCCAACTCACGGGCGATGGTGGCCTTGTCGGCGAGGCTGAGCTTGCGCTCGCGCACCGCCCACAGCCGGGTGAGGGCGGTGTGCATGTCGCCCTCTACCTCGAGGTCGCCGGCCACATAGGCGCGGGCGACGCCTAGTTGCGAGGGCGCGGCCACGATGTACGAAACCGCGCGTGGGTTGCGCAGGTCGATACGGATGTCGGCCCCAGGGTGTCCGGCCTGACTGCCGTCGTACGCCACGAACTCGACGTCGGTCTCCGGCCCCACCACCATGGCGAAAATGTCAGCAAGCTTCATCGTTGTCACTCCTATGTCCCGAGACACGTGCTTCGTGCGCCTCCGCGAGGTTGGCCCCGAAGCTATGCACGACCCACACATTTCTCATACATGCCTGCAAATCGCTGATCCGGATCGTACTGGGCTTTGAGCCCCTCATACACGGCACCGCCGTACAGGTCGGCAAACGTGTCGCGCTCGTAGTACGACGTGGAATACAGCGACTTGCGACCGCCGAGGTCGGTCACCTTCTGCTCGACGAGTCGGTTGATGCGTCCGTCGGCCGGATCACCGCCATCGGGGCGTGGGACGGTTGACCAGAAGCCGACGTTGACGTAGGTGGTGGCGGGGTCGAACTCGTAGAGCGGCCACGCCACCGAGGGGTCGCGCTGCTTGAGCGGGCACAGCCAGATGGGCTCGATACCCACCTCGCGGTGGAAGAAGTCGAGAAATTCCGGCAGCGCGCTGACCGGCACCTCGATGTCTTGCACCACGGGCTCACGCTGCGGCTGTCGCTTCACTGTGGCCAGGCGGCCCGACACGTTGAGCCGGCGGTCGAGCGCCACCATTTTCCAGTACACATCGCTGCGCAACTTGCTCTTGGGCCACAGCCGACGCAGGCGGGGGTTTTGCGCGCCGAACGCGCGCGAGCACCAGAACCAGTCGGTATCCCAGCGCCACAGGTAGTCGTGGGTGGTGAGGAGGTCCTCGCTGCGCTCGCGGATCGATCGGTAGTAGATCTGCATGCCGGTGTAGTCGCTAGGAAGTCGGCCCGGCGGCGGCGAGGCGTCGTAGCGGCCGAGGGTGAGGTAGTGCTCACGGTCGGTGAACACGGTGCCGTCGCAGTAGTCGACGTGCTGGCCGTTCCATTCGTGCGTGGCGGTGACCTCGGCCATGGCGTCGGCGATGGCGGCCGCTGAGTTGAAGCGCACGTGTCGCAGCGACACGTAGGGCGCCGCCTCCTCGAGTTCAATGCGCAGCCGGGTGGAGTAGCCGAGCGAGCCGTACGAGTTGGGGAAGCCGTAAAAGAGGTCGCGGTGCGGGTCGTTGGAGGCGCCGGTGGCGGTGATCACCTCACCCGTACCGGTGAGCACGTCGAGTTCAAGCACCGACTCATGGGGGCAGCCGTTGCGAAATGAGGCAGCCTCGATGCCCATGCCGGTGACCGCTCCTCCGAGCGTGATGGTGCGCAGCTGCGGAACACACAGGGGTACGAGCCCGAAGGGCAGCGTGGCGGCGGTGAGGTGCTCGTAGGTGGTCATGCCCAGCACGTCGGCGGTGCGGTTGGTGCGGTCGATGCTCAGCACGCCGTCGAGGGCAGCAACGTCGAGTCCGGCAACCGGGGCGTCGTCGCGGGCTCGGAACAGGTTGGAGGTGCGTTTGGCAAGGCGCACCCGCTGGTCGGCGGGAATGGCCCGGAACTGCCGCTGCAGGTCGGCCAGCGTCGCCGCGTAGGAAGGAGCGTTGTCGAGTGCCGTCACCCGGACAGAATAGTGAGTTATCCACCGTTTGCCCTGAAGGTTGCCGCATCACGGTGGGTAAACGTACGATCCTGATATGAAGTTATGGGCCGCTCCGCTCGTTCCGGTGCTCGCGCTTTCCGCAGCCATGCTCGCGGCCGCGCCGGCTGCCCAGACGGCTTCCGCTCCGCTCAAGGCTCGCGACACCTGTATCGACACCTCGGTGCTCGCTCGGGCCAGTGCGCCCGGTAGCACTGACGGTGCCGACGTGTCGGCGGCTGAGGCAGCCCGCATCGAGCGCGAGGTCAAGTCCAAGCTCCTCGGCCGCAAGGCCGCTGGCGACAAGCGGGTGCGAGTGGTGGTCGACTCCTCCACCAGCGCCCCCATGGTGGCCGCCGTGCTGCCGCCGGGGTCCATCACCATCAACGTCTACTTCCACCGCATCGTGAAGTCGGCGGCCACGGGCAAGCCCGCCATCGACTACCCCAACGGCCATGTTGCCGACTCGCAAATCGCGGCTCAGGTCGACGTGCTCAACAAGTCGTACGCGGGCCAGTACGGCGGGCTCGCCACGGCCACGCCCTTCAAGTTCGTGCTGGCGGGCACCGACACCACGGTCAATTCCAAATGGTTCGCGCTGGGCTACGGCACGAGCAACGAGACGGCCATGAAGAAGGCGCTGCGCAAGGGCACCAAGGCCGACCTCAACCTCTACAGCGCCAAGCTGTCTAATAACCTGCTCGGCTGGGCGACCTTCCCCTCGTCGTACGCGGGCAAGCCGCTCAACGATGGTGTGGTGCTGCTCTACAGCTCGCTGCCGGGCGGCACAGCCGGGGGCTACAACGAGGGCGACACCGCGACGCACGAGGCCGGCCACTGGCTCGGGCTCTACCACACGTTCCAGGGCGGATGCACGGGCAGCAGCACCCCCGCAACGTCAGGTGACCTCGTGGCCGACACTCCCGCCGAGGCCTCGCCGCAGTACTCCTGCGCCGAGCGCGACAGCTGCTCCACGTCGGTGGGCACCGACCCGGTACACAACTTCATGGACTACACGGCCGACTCGTGCATGTACGAGCTCACCCCCGGGCAGTCGCAGCGCATGGCCGACCAGTGGGTTGCCTACCGAACGTAGTTCAGCGCTCGTCCACCGCGTGGCCGCCGTGCAGTTGCCACGCGCGCACGCCGCCAACGATTCCGGCCGTGTTCGGCACGATCACCACGTCGTCACCGAGACGCGCGAGTTGGGTGGCCACGATCTTGCGGCCGTTGCCTCCGCCGATGTAAAGGCGATCCCACAAAAACATGGGGCGCAGGGCGTCGACCATGGTGCGCACGCGGCGCGACCAGAATGCGTCGCCGAGCCTGCGACGCTCGTGCTCGCCGATGTAGGTGTCGTAGGAGAGTCCCCAGCGCACGGGGGCCTGCGACATTTCGATGTGGGGCGCGAGGCGTCCGCCGTCGAAGATGGCGCAGCCGAGTCCGGTTCCCAGCGTGAGCACCAGCTCGTAGCCGCTGCCCGACACCACGCCCGCACCGTGCACCTCGGCGTCGTTGAGCACGATCGTGGGCATGCCGAGCGCTGTGTTGAGCGCGTGGCGGGCGTCGAATCCGTGCCACTGCACCACCAGTTCGGGGTCGATCTTGGTGCGTGGCCCGCGCGTGGTGACGTAGTGCGGCGTCGCCACCACCACGCCGTGGCGGAGCATTCCGGGTAGCCCCACCGTGGCGCGCTGCGCGGCGGGCAGCTGGGCGGCGAGGTCGACGAGGGTCGCCACGAATCGCTCGGTCGACAGCGGGTACGGCGTGGGCACGCGGATGGGATGGGCTCGCATGGTGCCGGCCTCGTCGAGCACCGAGCCTTTGATGCCCCCGCCACCGCAGTCGATGGCCAGGGTGGCGATGGTCATGACGACAGTTCCGAGGCAGCGCGCAGTGAGTTGCTCGCGCCGTCTGCGGCCGAGCGCACCGCGGCGATCGCGGCCCAACGCGCAGGCTCGTCGAATCGGTACACGGGTCCGGCGGTGCCGATGGCGGCAACCACGCCTGTCGCGTCGGTGATGGCGGCCGCGCAGCCCCACACGCCCTCGTCGAACTCGTCGAACGACTCGGTCCATCCGGTGTCAACAATGCGGTCGAGCGCTTCAGGCATGAGGGCGTCGACCTGCCGATCGTCGGCGAGTGTGGGCAGCACGTCGGTGAGGTAGAGGGTGCGGCGCTCAGCAGGGAGGGCGGCCAGCAGTATGCGCCCTGCCGAGCCGACATGCGTAGGCATCACCTGGCCGAGCTCGATCTGCAGGCGCACCGGGTGGCGCGACTCGGCGCGATCGATGCACACCACCGAGTCTCCGGCGCGACGCATCAGAATGGCCGACTCGTCGGTGGCGTCGCGCAGGGCCTGCAGGTGGCTGCGGGTGGCGTTGAGCAGATCGGTGTCGGTGTCGGCGGCGGCGCGGCCCACGGCGGTGGCGCGTGCGCCGAGCCGGTAGAGGCTGTCGTTTCCAGGTGCGGGCTCCACGAGGCCCTCCTCGCGCAGCAGCGTGATGTAGCGGTACGCGCTGCTCAGCGGAACGCCGACATGGGCCGCGAGGTCGGCCACGGTCCAGGTGGGCCGGGCGGCGTCAAAGGCGAGAAGAACCCGCAGCAGCTTGCGGCCGCTGCTGCCGTCGGAGCGGCGAGAATTCACTGCGCCAGCCTAGTGGCGCGGGCGCGCGAGGGATTCGGTAACCTGTGGGGGCTGCCCGGTTCGCCGGGGGGTGGGGAGGCGTCGCCTAGTTCGGTTTATGGCGCCCGCCTGCTAAGCGGGTTTGGGGTTTAAAGCCCCATCGAGGGTTCAAATCCCTCCGCCTCCGCCATCGTCGAAGGGCACCCTGCGGGGTGCCCTTCGTCGTTGCGGGCCGAGGGCGCACATCCGCTCATCCATAGGAAAGCGTCACACCACACCACCGGGTGTGACGCTTACGTATGGATCAGCGAGCAGTAGGGCAGATAGTGATGTGCTCGACGAGGGCGGCGCCAGCCGTTGACGTGCACAGGCATTGCAAGATAACTTGTGATGAGGCCAAGGTTGCACGACGATGCGTCGGATGGACACGCAGCCGCGCATCACCAGTAGTGCGCTGCGGCACGGAATCGCACCCGACGACATTCGGCACGCAGTGGCACATCCACTATTCGTCTTCGACCTACAGGAGGGGCTCGTCATGGTGATCGGTGCAGGGCGGTCAGCGGTGCTTCTAGAGATCGGCATCGTTGAGTCGCCCCAGAGTCAGATGGTGGTGCATGCCATGGTGGCGCGCAGGAAGTTCTTGAGGTGACGTGATGCCGCGGACACTTGATTACGTTCTCAAGCACGCCGATGAACTCGCTACCCAATTCGAGCGCTACGAGCCTCAACCCGGAGACAAGCGCGATCCCGAGCACATCTCGAGCCTTCGCGCTGCGGTGCAGCTGCGTGCTGAAGGTGAGCGCGCGCTATTGGCGGCAGTCGCCGACGCACGTGCCGCCGGGTACTCGTGGGCGGCCATTGGCGTCGTGGTGGGAACAACCGGCGAGGCAGTGCGACAGCGCTACGGATCGCGACTCACTGCCTGACTCCACGCTCATCCGCTCATCCATGCGAAAGCGTCAATCCGCCCCACCGGTTGCGACGCTTACCGACACCACGGCCAGCACCACCGAGGCGATGAGGATCTGGGCCCGCACGAGTCGCGGCCACACGCGGGCGAGGCGCTCGCTGCGGCTGGCGGTGTAGCCAAGGGACCCGCCGATGAGGTACCCGAGCAAGATCGCTGAGGTCATCGCGTTGCCACGTTGCCGACTCTAGCGAGGGGTGGGGTGACGCCCTAGTGAGGCTCCGAAGGTCAGTCCGCAGCCTGTGGATGATTCGTTACTACCCGGGTAGCAATGACGTAGCCTTGCTGCATGAAGGTCTCCGTCTCGCTGCCCGAGAACGACATCCGATTTCTCGACGACTTCGCGGCTGTCCACGGTCTCGACTCGCGGTCGGCGGCGCTGCAGCGCGCAGTGCGCCTTCTGCGCGCCATGTCGTTGTCGGAGGACTACGCCTCGGCGTGGGCAGAGTGGAACTCGTCAAGCGACTCGCAGCTGTGGGATGCCGTGTCGGGCGACGGAGTGGTGCGGTGATCCGTCGTGGCGATGTGCGCCTAGTCGACCTTGAGCCGGCTCGCGCGGGCAAGGCCAACGAGCGACGTCCCGCCGTGGTGGTGAGCAACGACGGCGCGAACGGAGCGGCAGTGCGCTGGGGGGTGGGGATCATCACCATCGTTCCGGTGACCACAAGCGTCGATCGCGTATTCGACTTCCAGGTGCTTCTGCCTTCCGCTCACACCGGGTTGCGGCACGACTCCAAGGCGCAGGCGGAGCAGATTCGCTCGGTGTCGGTGAGTCGCGTGGGCGCCAAGGTGGGGACGGTGCCGGGACTTCTGATGGAGTCGGTTGACGAAGCGATGCGGCTACACCTCGGGCTCTGACCTCAGATCATCGGCATCACGAGCGGGGCTGAACGGCGGGGCGTGTGCGGTGGATCTGCCTCGTGGCACGCGGTCTCTGCGAGTGGGGTAACCTGTGCATGCTGTTCGCAGCACGCGCCCGTAGCTCAACGGATAGAGCATCTGACTACGGATCAGAAGGTTAGGGGTTCGAATCCCTTCGGGCGCACTTACCCGCTCCGCCTCAAGATGTGAGACTGCCTCAGGTAGCGGGTGGCCCTCCGAAGGGCAGCATTCATCGCTCGTGCAGATCAGCGACCTCCACGAGGTCGTCGTCACCAGGAGGACTTGCCGCGAGTGCGGCGCGCTATTTCGGCAGCGGCAACTTGATTCTGTTGTGATCGCGACTCCACAGCCAGCACTCCTCACCATGAGAGCCGCCGACGTCCTCGACAGCCACGAGAAGGCTCTGGTCTACCTGAGTTCGCTGGCTGTGAGAACGGCGACGGGGGAAGTCACAGCCTCCTTTCAAGCGGAGCTGGAAATCGTGGCGCGCGAGGCCTTCGCCGACCCAAGTCTCGGCGACACAGCTGATGGGTCCGCGCGCAGTCTTGACCGGATCACCAGAGTGCCCGCCTCCGCGTGGGAGACGGGCACTGGGATCTTGTTTTGAGTGTCAGCGCATTAGTTAGGCAACGCGTAGGTCACGCCAGTTAGGGATGTAAATCGACCCGCGGAACCTGGACTATTTGGAGCGTCATTGGCAATAACTCCACCTGTTGTTGTGATGGTAATCGATCCCACGTACCCCCCATCCTGAAAAACAGGAACGAAGACGCGATTGGCTGGAATGTAGGCGGCTGGCAGAGTGAACATCAGAGCGGTCCCACCATCTGAGTAGCAGACGGATCCCTTCATGTAGACAATTCCTTCAGCTGTCTTGGCAACCTGTGGCCCTGGGTCAGGTGAGCAGTTTCCTGATCCATATCCCCAACCCGTTGCGAGTGTGACATTTTCGAAAGTCAAGGTTGAGGCAAGTGTGGGCTGGAACGCTGTGGAGTCTTTGCCGTCAAGTTTGTCAGCGTTGAAGTAGGGGACCTTGGTTGAGTTGCTTCCTACGCTGATCGGTGGTTTATCAGCCTTTGACACCACTTTGAGTGCGGTGCCGTTGGTGTTGGTCAGCGTGGTGGTTGCTGTGGCTGAGTTGGACCCGCCCAACCTCAAGGTGCCACCGTTGGCCGCATAAGCCGTTCCGGTGCCACCGGTGACCAGTACTCCGAGCATG
>CALQEM020000060.1:0-15674 GCA_943329595.2 Bifidobacterium breve | reverse complement strand
CGTCCAGGACACATAGAATTCTGCTGTGGGCTTTAGCGGCAGCGTTAGTTCTGTTGTGCCCTTCTTCACACATGTCAGGGTCGCGTTCGCGTAATCGGTAGCCAGCGTTCCAGACCTCGAGCCCGACGTTGTGATTCCCACGATCACTGTCGCTCCGATGGCAACGACCGCCAGCACGCCAATGACTTGGAAGCGTCGGCGACGCCCCGAGGCCCGCCTCGCACTCGTGGGCGGCGTTCCACCTGAGACGTCGCTCGCCGAACCACCCAAGCTGTCTGAATCACTCATGATCGCTTCCGCCACCTTGATCGCGGGACGTGTACCGTCGCGCGTCAGACGAAGTTATCGCCAAACCCCACGCACACGGCATACCGCCTTTCCACACGGAAAGGTGCGCCCTGTCCGCGGCCCTCGCCACCCTCCTCTACACGCAGGGCGGGCGGACCGTCGCCGTGAGGGTGGGGCGTGGCAGCGCGATAGGTACGTGCTTGGGTGCCCCCGACGCGAAAGAGGAGGGCGAGAGGTGGGGACCAACTCTGCAGGTGCGCGAGCGCCCGACGAAGACCCCGCTCAGCTGGATAGTTCGAGCACTCGGCCCACCAGCGACACCACCACCGGTACCACCCCGAGCAGCACGAACGCGGGCAGAAAGCACAGACCCAGGGGCAGCACACTCATTACCCCCACGACTCGAGCCCGCGACAGCAACGCTGCTCTGCGGGCTTGGCGGAGGTCACCTCCCGCGCGACGAAGCGCGTCAGCAAGTGGGGCACCGGTCTCGGCTGAACGCACCATGGCCGCCGCAATAGGCTCGAGCGCTGGATCGGCCAGAAGCGGAGCCCACGCGGTGCGCCCATCGGAGCCGAGTCGCAGTCGCGCCTCAACCTCGGCGAGGGACGATCGCAGGGGCTCACCTACGCCCTCGCTCACGGCCGAGAGCGCCGACACAGGATCGGCGCCCGACGACAGCACCGCGGCCAGCAGGTCGCACGCGAGCGGAGCCTGCTGGCTAAGCGCCACCGCGCGCGCCCGTGACCCGAACGTGGCGAGGTAACGCAGCACCGCGACGGCCACCGGCACCGTCACCACGCCGAGCAGCACGCCCGCGGGCCCACCCACCAGCACCATGGCGGCGATGCCCAGCACCACCGCCGCGAGAGTGGGCAGCTGGGCGGCGGCGGCGAGTCGCTGCCCAGCAGGTTGTTGTGCCGGCAGCAGCGAGCCAAACCGGCGAGAGTGGGCTCGGCCGGTTGGCACCGCGAGCCACGCAGCCCCAGCGGCGAGGACCACCACAACGAGTGCGCTCATCGAGGTTGCGCACCCTTGACATGCCCCATGAGATCTCGCTCAATTCGCGCCACCATACGACTGATCCACCACAGGCCCACTGCGATTTCGCCGACGCCAGCAGCGAGCACGGCCCATCCACCCGGTGACCCGAGCAGCCAGCCCAGGGGTGACACGCCGAGCGAGGATCCCAGCATCAAACCAAACAGTGGAAGCACCGCGAGCAGTCGTGCGGTGGCCCTGGGGGCTGCGAGCTGACCTGCGACCTCCGCGCGCACCTCCTCGTCGGCGCGCGCCGTGACGAGGAGCTGGTCGAGCCCTGAGGCGAGGCCAGCACCCGTGGATTCGGACACCTGCCAGCAGACCCCCACACCGATGAGCAGTGGCAGGCCGAGGGAGGCAGCATCTGCTCGCAGCGCCGACGCGACATCGCCCCCCAGTGCCGCAGCCGCAGCCGCCCGCGGGCAGAGCGGCTCAGTCAGTGTCGATGTGGCGGCGAGAAGCGCGGCACGAGGTGCCAGGCCCGCCCTCAATTCACACACCATCGCGTCGACAAGGCGCAGTGATCGACGTCGCCGGGAGTCGCGGGCCTGACGCCGGAGCAGCCTGTGCATCAGCCGGTTGCGCAGTTGAGGTGCCGAAGGGAGCGATACGAAGGCCGGCAGTACTGACGGTGATCGTGTTCGCAGTGTGGCCGTTGCCGGCATCAGCAGAAGCACCGCCACGGCCACCGCCAGTGACACGACGATGCTCATGCGGCAGGCACGTTGAGGCCGATGCGCTCGGCAAGCGCCTGATAGGCGGGCCCGTGCGACGCCCGCCCATCGTGCCAACTGATTGCGGGCACGCATCGCACCAGCGACCCCTCGGTGACCATGCTGCCGATTGAGTCGAGTCGACGGGCACCGTCGCGGTCGCGACGCAGATGCACCACGGCTTCCAGCCCGGCGGCCACCTGGGCGTGCAGTGCGTCACGCGGGAGGCCGGCAGCCAGCGCCAGTGCCTCGAGGCGGGCTGGCACATCGTCGGCCGAGTTGGCGTGTACCGTTCCGCACCCGCCCTCGTGGCCTGTATTGAGAGCAGCCAGCAGGTCGACCACCTCGGCACCGCGAACCTCACCCACCACTAGGCGATCGGGTCGCATGCGCAGGGCCTGTCGCACAAGGTCGCGCAGGGAGATGGCGCCCGCCCCCTCGAGGGTCGCAGGCCTGGCTTCGAGCCTGATCACGTGCCGATGGCGAGGCACGAGTTCGCTGGAGTCCTCGACCATCACGATGCGATCGCCCGGGTCGACCAGCGACAGCAGCGACGACAGGAGGGTTGTCTTTCCGGTGCCGGTGCCACCTGAGACCACGAAGGAGACCCGCGACTCAACGAGGGCACCGAGCCACTGTGCGGCAACGGTGTCGACCGATCCGAGGGCCACAAGTTCGGCTAGCGAGAAGGTGTCGCGACGGGGAATGCGCAGCGACAGACAGGTGCCGTCGGTGGCCACTGGCGCGAGCACCGCGTGGAGTCGGGTGCCATCAGGAAGTCGAACATCGACATAGGGGCTGGCATCGTCGAGACGTCGGCCTGAGGCCGAGGCCAACCGCTGGGCCAGATGGCGCACCGCGCGCTCGTCGCGCAGCACGACGTCGGTGAGCTCAAGGCCCGCGCCGCGATCGATCCACACCTCACGGGAGCCGTTAACCAGCACATCGGTGAGTCCGGGAAGGATGAGCAGCGGATCGAGCGGACCGGCACCCCGCAGTTCCGACGCCAGCGTGTCGACCACCGCCAGCATGGCGGCGTCGCCGAGTACGAGCCCCTCGTCGCGCAGCGCGGTGGCCACATGAGCCGGCACCGCCTCAGCCCCAGCAGCAATAAGCCTCGACCTGACGCGGTCGACGAGATCCGACCTGCCCGCCGGATGGGCACGATCAGCGCTCGGTGAGTGCCCCTCAGCGGGCGCACTCACGCAGCACGCTCGCTGGCCTGCAGCATCGCGAGAACGGCGTCGGCCACGTGCGCGAGCGGGCCCCTGTCGACAAGCGGCTCGGCTCGCTCAACCGCCGCTGCGATGCGGGGGTCGTGGCGCAGGTCAGCAATGAGTTCGAGTTCGAGGGCTGAGGCCACCTCAATCGCGTCGAGGCCTGAGTGACCGGGACCCCGGGTGACCAGCCACACGGGCGCCGAGTGCCCCGACATCGCGCGCAGTAGTCGCTGGGTCGCCGCCACGGCTCTAATTTCGCGTGGCACAACCACCACCAGTGCGCTCGCCCGGCGCAGCGCCTCTGCACCGGCGTCACACGGAGTGCGTGCGAGGTCGGCCACCACCAACTCGAACCCGCGCAGCGCGCCGTCGAGCACCGACGACACCGCGGTGGGAGGAAGGTCGACCACAGCACCACGGTCCCAGGACAGGACCGACAGTTGCTCAACTCGAGGTAGGGCCTCGATGAGGGCCTCGGGCGCCACCCGCCCCACCGTCTGACTCAGTTCGGGCCAGCGGAGTCCGTTCGACTCCTCAATGCCGAGCATGAGGTCAAGGCCCCCACCCCACGGGTCGAGGTCGATGAGGGCTGCGGGACCCATCGATCGTGCTGCCCTGAGGGCTACCGACGCGGCAACCGTGCTGGTTCCCGCACCCCCTCGCCCCCCCATGAAAACGAGCAGCGGTGCCAGCGTGCGTGCACCGGATGCTCCTTCGGCGAGGCGGGCCACGAGCCAGGTCTCGCCCTGCGGCAGCGACACCACGTGCTCAGCACCCACCTCGACGGCCCGACGCCAGAGCGAGGGTTCGACATCTGCACCCGGCGTTGTCGAGTGAGCCACCAGCACGCCAGACCGTCGACGAGGTGCGGTGGTGATCACCGCATCGAGAAGATCGGCGCCCACCACCACCTGGGGGGCCCGCTGCCACGAGCGTGCGGCCGCCTGCGCGTGCGCGGCCACCTCAACCTCCACTGAGGCAGCCGCGGCGAGTCGGAGCAGATCATCGAGAAGGGTGGCGTTCGCCGTGACCACGAGCGTGCGCGCGGCCGGGGTGGCGTCATAACGCGTAGTCCGAGTGGGGGTGTTCAGAGGTGCCGGGCGAGATCTCCACATGGGGTGATCGTGCTGCGGCTGACCCCCGCGTGGTCCCACGGCAGGGAAGTTGTGGACAACCGCCGTCTGGACTCGCTGGG
This sequence comes from Bifidobacterium breve, assembly GCA_943329595.2. GTDB lineage: Bacteria > Actinomycetota > Actinomycetes > S36-B12 > CAIYMF01 > CAIYMF01. The sequence continues at coordinate 11,217 of CALQEM020000060.1, read as the reverse complement.
GACGCGCCGCGCGGCGCCACCACCACGAGCCACAGGCCTAGTCTCAGACCATGACCGAGCCACCCGTGGGCGCCGCCTTCTTCGACCTCGACAAGACGATTCTGGCCAAGTCGAGTTCGCTGATGTTCGCGAAACCCTTCTACGAAGGAGGACTGATCGGTCGAGCCGACGTACTGCGCAGCGCCTACGCGCAATTCGTGTATCTGGTCTCGGGCGCCGATGCCGATCAGATGGAGCAGATGCGCCACTACCTCAGTGCGCTCTGCCGCGGATGGTCGGTCGAGCAGGTCCGCGCCATCGTGGCCGAGACCCTCGACGACCTCGTCGAACCGGTGATCTACGTCGAGGCCGACGAACTCATCGCCCACCACCGTTCGTCGGGCCGCGAGGTGATCATCATTTCGTCGAGCGGCACCGAGGTGGTGGAGCCAATTGGCGATCGACTCGGCGTTGACCTCGCGGTGGGCACCCAAATGGAAATCGTCGACGGCCTCTACACCGGCGAGATCCTCTTCTACGCCTACGGTCAGGGCAAGGCCGACGCCATGGTCGAGCTCGCAGCCTCACGCGGCTTCGACCTCGCCGCGTCATACGCCTACACCGACTCGCACACCGACCTTCCGATGCTGGAACTGGTGGGCAACCCAGTGGCGGTTAACCCCGACTCCGAGCTTCGCCAGATCGCCCTCGATCGCGGCTGGCCGATTCTCGACTTTGAGAAGCCCGTGGCGATGCGTTCGGCGCTCTCGACCACCGAGGCGAAGGCCGTGGCCGTCGGGGCGATGGGTGCCGTGGGCGCTGCGGCCCTCGGCCTCGCGTGGTACGCGGCGCGTCGACGAGGCCGATAACCCTTACTCTCCGCGCTAGCCAGCGGCGGCGCGGGCGCCCTCAGCAACAGCCCGGCAGTTCAGGTCTATCCATGCCGCGAGCCCCTCGGGCTTACCCGAGATGAACCCGCGCGCAGCCGAGACATAGGCGGTACGGCCCGCGGTCCACAGCCCCGACTCGGGCACCGTGATGAGGTTGGGGTCGAGCCCGCGCGCGCCGAGCACCAGCCGCATGGCCGACCTCGCCACCAGCCCGCTGCCCCACGCAAAGGGTCGCAGGGCCAGCAGTTCGCCGTGCACCACCGAGGCCACCACCAGCGCCGGCGCCTCGGTGGGTGCCACGAGAATGCGCACCAGGGTGTCGAGCCGCGCTGCCACCTCGCCCGGCGGCGGCAGAGCGCCGATGCGCAGCGGATCGTCGGCAACAAGATCGTCGCGCGGGCGGCCCAGCCGCTCGGCCGGTACGAATCCGGTGCCCGCCAGGGCTGCCAGCCGGGCGAAGGCCTGGGCCGGTGCCACCCCGACCGTGTCGAGCAGCCGTGGCACCTCGGCCGTCACGCGTAGCGCCGACGCCACGGCCTGCCACACGGGTGACTCATCGAGCGCGCGCCCGGCCCGCATCGCGTCGAGAGGAACCTCGGCCCCCTCCATCGCTGCCGAGTCGCGCGCACCCCTCACCACTGATTCAGCGGTGATCTCTCCGCGCCGCGATCGAATGGCACGGTCCCAGTGCAGGTCGTCGACAGCGCGAGTTGCGGCCGCGAGGGCCTCGGGCACGCCCTCGAGGGTGGCCAGTGGGGCAAGCGGATCACGCGTCATGTCGGCCAGTAACTCAGAAGCTCAGGACGACTGGGTTCCGCGGGCCTGCAACGACTCGAGCACCGCGGGGCTCTGTGCATTGAGCCACTTCACGAGGTCGGCATTGGAGATGAACTGCACGTCGGGACATACATCCTTGGCCCCGTCGACAAACTGAGTGAGGGCGTTCTTGTACGCACCGTTCACCCAGTTGTTGAAGTGATTGCCCACGAAGAAGGGCGCCCTGTTGCCGCGGCACACCGCCTTGAGCGCCGCATCGAACGACTCCTTGGTCGACGTCTCAATGCGGTCGCTCACGTCGGTGGTGGCCGTGTTAACGCAGTCGTTTTGCGCGCACAGGAAGTTGTAGTCCATCGACAGGTTGGAGCGGTCATAGCCCACCACCTTGATGGTCTGCAGAGGAAACTCCCACAGCCCGTACTTGTCGGTGATAGGCCACGCGAGCTCGCCGCCGTCGGAGGCGTTGTACGAATATCCGAAGTCGCGGAACACCGGCAGCATCTGGCTGCGACTCCCCTCGAGGCACGGCGTGCGAATGCCCTGCACCACCGATGAGTTGAAGGGTAGAACCGGCAGCCCCTTGGCCAGGGCTGGCGGCAGGTTGTCGCGCCAGTTGTCGACGAATCCGTTGAACTGGGTGAGCTCGCTCTTCCACTGCGCCGAGTTCCAGTCATCGACTCCTCCCTTGCCACAGAAGTGTCCGAGGGCGTGGGTACCGATCTCGTGCCCGGCTTCATACGCCGCCGTAAGGTCGCGGATGCGGTCGGGAATGTTGGTGACCTCGCCGAACCCGATCGCTGAGGTGCCGGCCGGCTTGAGAGGGGGCTTGTAGTCGAAGCGTTTGGCATCGGGCACGATGCACAGCCCCGACAGGAAGAACGTGAAGCGAGCATTGTTGCGCTGAGCCACGTCGAGGTAGTGCTTGAACAACTCGGTTTTGCACGCGCCGTCGAACGACACCACCACAAACTGCGGCGGCTTCAGGCCCGAGGCGGGTTTGCCTGGGGCCGCAGGCCCGCCTGCCTCGAGCTTGGTGACGGCGTACTCGGGCTGAGGCCCGTTGGTGTCTGACACGCTGCCATTGTTGGACCCTGGTTCAGCGCTGACTCCCTCGCCAGAGCCTTCCGGCACCGCGACCGCACCATCGCCCTGGCCCGACGCGGGCTTGCCCGCCTGGCCGGTGAGCGCGGCTTGGCCAGGCAGCACTGCGCCCAGCACGAGTCCGACCACGGCCGCAATCGCGAGGAGCACGGGAGCGATGACGCGCAGACGCATGTGACACTCCCGGTGTTGGTGCCTCGAAAGACTGGAAACGACTGGAAACGACTGGATACGGGCGGATACGAGTGGATGGTGCCCACCCTGATGAACTCTTCCAGAGTACCGCTCGGTTCCCGACGAACCATGTCTCCTCGGTGCCCGGGTCGGCACGCCGCGAGAGTGGTTCGACGTCTCTCCCGAAAATTGCCTAAAATCCCACGAAACACACGATAATCAACTCATGACTAACGACGCCGTTGAAAACCTCAGTCGCGAGCTCCGACTGTTTCCCCCGTCGGATGCCTTCGCCCAGGAGGCGAACGCCCACGAGTCGCTTTACACCGCGGCCGAGAACGACCGCCTCGGCTTCTGGGCCGACCAGGCCCGCCGACTGACCTGGGACACCCCCTTTGACGACGTACTCGACTGGTCCGACGCGCCCTTCGCGAAGTGGTTCATCGGCGGCAAGCTCAACGTGGCCGTCAACTGCGTCGACCGCCACGTGGCCGACGGCCACGGCGAGCAGGTGGCCTTCCACTTCGAGGGCGAGCCCGGCGACACCCGATCGCTCACTTACAACGACCTGCTGCGCGAGGTAAGCCGAGCAGCCCACGCGCTGGAGTCACTCGGCGTTAAGGCGGGCGACCGCGTCGCGATTTACCTGCCCATGATTCCCGAGGCCATCATCGCGATGTTGGCCTGTGCCCGCATCGGAGCGCCCCACTCGGTGGTGTTCGCCGGCTTCTCCGCCGAGGCCCTGAGCTCGCGCATCGACGACGCTCAGGCGTCGGTGGTGATTACGGCCGACGGCCAGAATCGGCGGGGCACCCAGATGCTGCTCAAGGGCGCGGTCGACGAGGCCGCCGCTCAGTCGCCCAGCGTGCGCCACGTTCTGGTGGTGCGGCGCACCGGCCAAGAGGTGGCCTGGAACGACGAGCGCGACGTGTGGTGGCACGACCTCGTCGATGCCCAGCCCGACACCCACGAGGCCCAATCATTCGACAGCGAGCACCCGCTGTTCATCCTCTACACCTCTGGCACCACCGGGCACCCGAAGGGAATCCTCCACACCACCGGGGGCTATCTCACCCAGACGTCGTACACCCACTGGAATGTCTTCGACCTCAAGCCAGACACTGACGTGTACTGGTGCACGGCCGATATCGGCTGGGTCACCGGCCACTCGTACATCGTGTACGGCCCGCTCTCCAACCGCGTCACCCAGGTGGTGTACGAGGGAACCCCCGACACCCCGCACCAGGGCCGATGGTGGGAGCTCATCGAGAAGTACGGTGTCACCCAGCTCTATACCGCGCCCACCGCCATCCGCACCTTTATGAAGTGGGGCGACGAGATTCCGGCACGCTTCGACCTCACGAGCCTGCGCCTGCTTGGCTCGGTGGGCGAACCCATCAACCCCGAGGCCTGGATGTGGTACCGCAAGGTCATCGGTGGCGACCAGTGCCCCATCGTTGACACGTGGTGGCAGACCGAAACGGGCGCGATCATGATCAGCCCACTTCCCGGCGTGACGGCGACCAAGCCCGGCTCGGCCATGAGGGGGCTTCCCGGAACCTCCTATGCGGTGGTCAACGACGCCGGCGAAGCGCAGGGCAACGGACACGGCGGCTACCTCGCCCTCACCGAACCATGGCCGTCGATGCTGCGTGGAGTGTGGGGAGACCCCGAGCGCTTCAAGGAGACGTACTGGTCACGCTTTCCTGGCCTGTACTTCGCCGGAGACGGCGCGAAGCTCGACGACGACGGAGCCATCTGGCTGCTAGGTCGCGTCGACGACGTGATGCTCGTGTCGGGCCATAACATCTCCACCACCGAGGTCGAGTCAGCCTTGGTCTCGCACCCCGCGGTTGCCGAGGCGGCGGTGGTCGGAGCATCTGACTCCATTACCGGTCAGGGCATCGTGGCATTCGTCATTCTGCGTAGCACCCATGCGAGCGACGACGATCTGCTGGCAGAACTGCGCAATCACGTCGCTCGCGAGATCGGGGCCATCGCCAAACCACGACGAATCATGGCGGTCGCCGAACTTCCGAAGACGCGCTCGGGCAAGATCATGCGGCGACTCCTGCGCGACGTGGCCGAGAACAGGGTCATCGGCGACTCCACCACGCTCGCCGATCCCAACGTCATGCAACTCATTTCCGAAGGGTTGTCTCAGGCCACCGACGAGGACTGATGCCTCGCGTGGCCGCCGTAGGGTGACGTCGTGAACACACCAGCCAACACGCTCTTTGAGCGGCCGCCCCTCAGCGAGCGCGTTCGCGCCCTGGAGGTGCTGCGCGACGAGACGATCGGCGGCCTCCTGCTGCTCGGAGCCGCCGTCGTGGCGATGGTCTGGGCCAACTCGCCGTGGGCCGACTCGTACGCCGCCGTATCGCAGTACGAAGTCGGTGTCGGTCACCTGCGCCTGTCGGTGAGCCAATGGGCGGCCGACGGCCTGCTGGCCGTGTTCTTCTTCGTGGCAGGGCTGGAACTCAAGCACGAGTTCGTGGTGGGAAGCCTCAGCCGGCTCTCCCGTGCGGTGGTACCCGTGGCAGCCGCAATCGGCGGCATGGTGGTGCCCGCGCTGATCTTCCTCGCGATCAATGCCACTTCTGCCGAGGGCCAGCCCACGGGCTGGGCGATCCCCGTTGCCACCGACATCGCCTTCGCGCTCGCGGTGCTCGCCGTGGTCGGACGCCGGCTTCCGGTCGCGCTGCGCGCCTTTCTACTCACCCTCGCGGTGGTCGACGACCTCGGGGCCATCGTGATCATTGCGCTGTTCTACTCCAGCGCATTTGCACCCCTGTGGCTGGTGGCGGCTGTCGCGCTGCTCGCCCTCTACGTGGTGCTGCAGCGCAGGCGTGTGCGATCACCCTTCCTCTACGTGCCCATCGCACTCGCCACGTGGTACTGCATGCACGAGAGCGGAGTGCACGCCACCATCGCGGGTGTGGCGCTGGGATTGCTCACGCGCGTGAAGCCCGACGCCGGCGAGGCCGATGCCCCCGCCGAGCGGATGCAGCACCTCATCCAGCCTCTGTCGGCTGCCCTCTGCGTGCCGCTTTTCGCGCTGTTCTCGGCCGGTATCGACCTCCGCTCGGTGAACGTGGTCGAGTCGCTTGCGTCGCCGCTGTCGCTCGGGGTCATCGTGGGACTCGTGGTCGGGAAGCCGATTGGGGTCACCCTGGGGGCCTGGGCCACCGCTCGCTTCACCCGGGCAAAGCTGAGCTCAACCATCCGGTGGGCCGACGTGGCCACCATTGGCCTACTGGCCGGAATCGGCTTCACGGTGTCGCTGCTCATCTCCGAACTCGCCTATCCGGCGCCATCATTGCTCGTGGGAAGCGCCAAGCTCGCGGTGCTCACGGCGTCTGTCGCCTCGGCCCTTGTCGCAGGGGTTGCGATCCTGGCCCGCAACCGTCACTACGCGCAGATCGACGAAATTGAGGAAAGCGACTCCGACCACGACGGGGTGCCCGACGTGTACGGGGCACCCGATTCACCCGGTGCCTCCGACTCGACGGGCAATAACGGGTAGCCTGACTGCATTCCCGCCACTTGCCGGACCACTGTCCGGCGCGAACCACACGGAGGACCACCATGGGCGCATCGAACGGCAGCGAGCCCTCCCTCGGCATGCTCGTGGCGCAAGCCACCGAAGACGTGCAGTCTCTGGTGCGCAACCAGATCGAGCTCACCAAGCTCGAGCTCTCACAGAGCGTCAAGAAGGCCGCGGGTTCATCGGTGCTTCTCATCGGGGCCGGCACCCTCGGGTTCCTCGGCTTCATCTTCCTGCTCGTCACGGCGGCGTACGGGCTGATCCAGCTCGGCCTCGCACCGTGGCTGGCCTTCCTGATCGTCGCTCTGTTCCTCTTCATCGTCGCGGCCGTACTTGCCCTGGTGGGTAAGAAGCGGCTCTCGGGTCTCAAGGGGCCCGAAAGGTCGGTCGCGGCTCTCGACGAGACCCGCACCGTGATCGCCAGCCACCTGCACCTGACTCAGGGGGAGCCAGCGGTTCAGGGGCACACTGCTCGGTGACCCTGCCCGATCCTGCCGATGCCATCGCCGTTCCCGGGGCCTGGACCCATCGCACCGTCTCTGCCAACGGCGCCCGCTTTCACCTGGTCGAGGCAGGAACAGGGCCGCTCGTGCTGCTACTGCACGGGTTCCCGATGTACTGGTACACGTGGCGCACCCTGGTGCCGCAGCTCGCCGAGGCCGGCTACCGCGCGGTGGCAATTGACCTGCGCGGCTACGGCGGCAGCGACAAGACCCCACACGGCTACGACCCGCTGAGCCTCGCCACCGACATCCTGGGAGTGGTGCGTTCGCTGGGAGCGCGCGATGCCGTGGTGGTGGGGCATGGCTGGGGCGGCCTGCTCGCCTGGACGCTTGCCAGCACGAACCCCGACGTGGTGCGAGCCATCGCGCCGGTTTCGATGCCCCACCCGAATATGCTGCGCGAGGCCCTGCGGCGCGACCGTGCACAACGTCGGGCAGCGCGCTACGTGTGGGGCTACCAGGTGCCGATCCTGCCGGAGCGACGACTCGTGCACGACGATGCCAGCGCGGTGGGACGCATTCTGCGCGAGCGGTCGGCACACACCGGGTGGCTCGACAACGGTGTTGAGTCGACCTTCCGTGCGGCCATGCTCGCGACCGCGTCGGCACACTGCGCCCTCGAGTATCACCGGTGGGCGATTCGGTCGATTCCCCGTCGTGACGGCCGGGCCTTCACCTCGATACTTGAGTCACCCGTGCCCATGCCTGTGCTGCAGGTTCACGGTCGGCTCGACCCATCGATCCTGCTGTCGAGCGTGGCCGGCTCGGCCGACTTCGCCACGGGCCGCTACACCGAGTGCGTGCTCGACACCGGGCACCACCCCCACGAGGAGGCTCCGCACGAGTTCGGATCGGCGCTCACGGGCTGGCTCGCCACCCTCGGCTGAGCACGCCACTGTCAGTGCCGTCACGTAGCGTTGGTGGTGGTCACGAGCGAACGACGCAAGCCCCCTGGCTGTCGTTCACGGCAACCGCGTCCCGCGCACGGTGCCCCCAGGGGAAGACCCGCACCTCCCACCCTGGGAGGTGAAGAGACGGGACCCGCGAGGGCCAGCGAGGCAACTTCGCTATGAATGACACAGGCACGATGCCAACCGCCCGACTGCCATGGAACGAGGGCAAGCAAGCCCCAGACTCCGTGCGGCCGACGGTGCACAGTCCAACTGCCTCCGAACCAAGCCAGCTATCGACCGGCGGGCGTCTGCGCCACTGGGCGCCGCGCAACCCCGACTTCGTCGCCGAATCGTGGCGTCGGCAGGTGCTGCTGGTGACCGACCGAGGGGTGCGCCTACGCCTTCAGGCGCAACTGGCGCTCGAGGCGTTCGCGGCGGTCTCGGCACATCAGCCCACCACCGACCCCTGGCCGCTGCGAGAGATCCTCATCATCGGGTCGGTGCTCGGCCCCGTGGCGACCTTGGCCGATGAGGCCCAGCACCGTCGCGACGAGCTTCGCCGGCACTGGTACCAGTACGGCGTGAAGTCCCTGCCCGGAGATCTCGCAGAGCGTGCCAGCGAATGGGTTGAGCCCGCGACCGTGGCGGTGGGCGCACGACGCGGAATTTCCGACTGGCAGCAACGCGTGTTCGACCGAGCGCGCGAATTCGCCATCGAACGCGTGGTGCGGGTCATGAACGGGCAATGGGAGGTACTCGACCTCACCGGCGAAGCTCCGATCGTGGTCAGCAGCGACGTCTGCACCCTCACGCGCGAGGTCGACCGTCGCTGTCCCCTGCTCGACGCACCCGAGAGTGGGCAGTACTGCCAGCTGGTGGGAGGACCGTGGGTCTCCGCCTCGATTGACGCGGCTAGTGCATGGAAGAAGCGGTGGCATGCACTCAACGAGGCCATCGGGTGCGACACCTGCGAGGGCGAGCGCTACCAGTTTCAGAAGAGGGTGGTGCAGGGAGGCGGGCCGATCGAGCTGACACCCACCCCAGGCCCGACCCGCTGGCTTCGAGCGGTCGGAACGCGGGGGCAGTAGGACTGCAACCGGGTGCGGTGTCTCCGCCCCTCGTGAGGGGCGGAGACAGCGCGCTCAGCCCTCGTTGAGGCCAACCACAATCTCCTCGGCGACAACCTCAAGCTCGCCATTCTCGCCGATCACCGACACGATCTCGTCGATAACAATGTCTCCCTCGGCGTCCTGCATGATGATTGTTTCGTCGCTGGCAACCACGTTTCCATCGCTGTCGACGACGGTGACGAGGTCATCGATGATCACGTTGCCCTCACCATCTGTGATCTCGGTGATAACTTCCACAATCTCGAACTCGTTCTCGCTCATGTTGCTCCCTCAATGCGGCCGCACAGCGGCCGACGATAGATCCACGGGTGTGACAGTGGCCGTAGCGACCGATTGAACACTAGGGCTCGGGAGGGCGCCCTGCCAAGAGAGCCTTCACGCCGACAGCGCTTCGCCCTTGATCGCCACGCGTCATACCCCGGGGGTAGCCTCACCCGCAAGGGGGAAACATGACATCTACCAAGTCCAACACCAGCGCGCTGAACACCGATCGGGCGGCGGGCGTGCTCATCGGCACCGCGTGCGGCGACGCTCTCGGCGCGGGCTACGAGTTTGCGCCTGCCCGCATCCATGGCGAGCCGGTCGAGATGATTGGCGGCGGGCAGTTCAATTGGGCCCCCGGCGAGTGGACCGACGACACCTCCATGGCCATCGTCATCGCGCAGGTTGCCGCACGGGGCGTCGACCTTCGCGCACCCGAGTCTCTCGACCACGTGGTGCGCGAGTGGGCGCGGTGGGCCACCACCGCCAGCGACGTCGGAATCCAGACCCGCGCGGTGCTGGCCTCCGCCGGCCCGAGTCCCACCGCTGCCACAGCCGTGGCAGCAGCACTCAAGCACCATGCCCTCAAGGGCAAGTCAGCGGGTAATGGCTCGCTCATGCGCACCGCTCCTGTGGCCCTCGCTTACCTCGACGACCCCGACGCCCTCGACGACGCCGCACGAATGATCAGTGCACTCACGCACGCCGATCCTGAGGCTGGCGAGGCCTGTGCCCTCTGGTGCCACGCGATCGCGCACGCGGTGCAGCACGGAAGCTTCGATGGGCTACGACTGGCGGTCTCCCGACTAGCACCCGATCGGGCTGCTGTCTGGACCCAGCGGCTCGACGCAGCCGAGAACGTTGAGCCGCACGAAATCGCCAACAACGGTTGGGCAGTGGCAGCACTGCAGGCAGCCTGGTCAGCGATCGTTCGCACACCCGTTCCGGCCGATACTCCCTCCCTGCACTTCGCGCGTGCGCTGGAAGCCGCAGTGCGGTCGGGTGCAGATACTGACACGGTGGCGGCGATCGCAGGCGGCCTCCTTGGCGCACGATGGGGAGCCTCCGCGGTTCCGCTCGAGTGGCAGCGGATCGTCGCAGGATGGCCCGGACTTCGATCGCGCGACCTCACTGGTCTCGCGCTGCTCGTTGCCCGTCACGGTCAGCCTGACTCACAGGGCTGGCCGCTCGCCCCGAGGCTCGACTACTCCAGCTATGGCGACACCAGCACGGTCGTGGCACACCCGCACGATGCCGCAGTCATCCTCGGTGGTGTCGGCAGCGTGCGCAATCTGCCGCCCGAGGTCACAGCCGTGGTGTCGTTGTGTCGGCTCGGATCCACCGAGGTCCCCGCACCCACGGTAAGTCTCGGCAACCACGTCGAGGTCTGGCTCATCGACACCGACGCCCCCGGCGCTAACCCCCACCTCGACCGCGTGCTTGCCGATGCAGCCGACACGGTGGCGGCTCTGCGTGACGAGGGGCACACCGTGCTGCTGCACTGCGTGCAGGCGCACAGCCGCACCCCCACGGTGGCGGCCCTCTATGCCTCACGGCACCTGGGCGTCGCGCCCACCGACGCCCTTCGCGAGGTATGCGCAGCGCTTCCCCACGCCCAGCCGAACAGTGGCTTTCTCGCCGCCCTTCGGCGCCTCGCGCTTTAGCCACAGGGCTAGTGCGGGCGGCGTCAGTGTGACCACTCATCTCGGACGAACAACGCTCGATCGAGCACGTGCCATCTCGTAGTCGAGAATTCTCGCTTGGGCGGCTGGGATATCCGCGGGCGCGACGCCGAGACCAAAGAGCGGATTGGCCAAGTCCTCACGAAATGCCGCGAGGTCTCGAACCACCGACTTCGCGAAATCCTCGGCCTTGAAGAGGTTCCCCACCTCAATTGCAAGACGAGGCAAGCCGTCAATCAGTCTCTCTGGGTCAAGGCACGTGACCCCGTCCAGCGATCGT
>CALQEM020000059.1:0-15835 GCA_943329595.2 Bifidobacterium breve | reverse complement strand
CCGCGACGAGCGGCCTCGACAACAGCAGGAACGGGCTCGTTGATGGAGGTGGAGTCGCGGGGGTCGTATCCGGCGATGGCCGCGTGCAGCAGGGCCGTGTCTTCCACGGTGCGCGCGCAGGGGCCCGCCTGGTCGAGCGACGAGGCGAGTGCGACAAGGCCGTAGCGCGAGACGCCGCCGTAGGTGGGCTTGACGCCAACAGTGGCCGTGACCGCGGCGGGCTGCCTGATCGAGCCACCCGTATCGGTACCGATCGCCAGCGGAGCTTCAAAGGATGCCAGCGCCGCCGCCGACCCTCCCCCCGAGCCCCCGGGGATGCGATCAAGGTCCCAGGGGTTGTGGGTGGGGCCATAAGCCGAGTGTTCGGTTGACGAGCCCATCGCGAACTCGTCCATGTTGGTCTTGCCCAGGATGACCACGTCGGCGGCGCGCAGTCGCGCGACCACGGTGGAGTCGTAGGGCGGACGCCATCCTTCCAGCACCTTTGACCCCGCGGTGGTGGGGATTCCGCGCATCGCCATGACGTCCTTCAGCGCGAGCGGTACACCGGCGAGGGGGCCCAGTGGTTCGCCCGCCCTGCGCTTAGCGTCAACGGCAGCAGCTGCTTCGAGCGCGCCTTCGGCATCGACGTGAAGGAACGCGTGTACGCGCTGGTCGACCTCGGCGATGCGGTCGAGGTGAGCCTGGGCAACCTCAACGGCCGACACGTCACCTCTCGCGATGGCAGCAGCGATGTCGGCGGCGGCGAGTCTGGTGAGGTGCTGATCTTCCGCGCTCACTCTTCGTCCAGGATTCTCGGCACGCGGAATCGACCCTCATCCGACGCCGGGGCGCCCGAGAGTGCCTCAGCAGAAGTGAGCCCGGGGGTCACCACGTCGGGACGGAGCACGTTGGTCATCGGGATGGGGTGGCTGGTGGCCGGAACGTCGGCGGCAGCCACCTCGGCCACCCGGGCGACCGACGCCAGAATGACGTCGAGTTGCGAGGCGTAGTGGTCGAGTTCGTCGTCACGCAGGTCGAGACGGGCCAGTCGCGCGAGGTGCGCGACCTCGTCACGGGAAATCGTGGGCATGACCCCATCCTAGAGTCGCGGCTGTTTCTGCATCGGGGGCACCCAAGCGCGAACCTATCGCGCGAATCTTCCCCACGACGCACGAGATCGCGGCCCGCTCAGGGGACGACATCCGCCGAGAGTAGGCGCGGGCACGAGACTCACGGCCAGCGATGTCGCCGCTGCCAGCCTCCGGTTGCCCAGTGAAGGCGGGGCACCAACTCATTCACAGACACATCGCTGAGCCGCTCGACGAGCTCGCTCGAGGAGTTCGCTCGAGGCATCGGGCTGGAATGCTGACGAGTACTCCGCGGCGCGGGGCCGTGGGGCGCCTGAGCGCGATAGGTGCGTGCTTGGGTGCCCCCGACGCGGATTAGGGGGAAGGGAGGAGGGCGATGAGGGCGAGGAGGGCGGCTTCGTCGAGGATCGTCACCCCGAGGGTCTCGGCCTTGTCGGCCTTGGAGCCCGGGTTCTCGCCCACCACCACGTACGACGTCTTCTTCGACACCGATCCTGTGACCTTCCCTCCAGCGGCCTGCACCCGCTCGGTGGCCTGGTCGCGGCTGAGGGTGGGCAGGGTGCCCGTGATCACGAACGTGAAACCCTCGAGCGGCCGCTCGCCCTGCTCGACCACCTGCTCGGCCAGACTCACCCCGGCCGCCCGCCACTTCTCGACCATCTCGCCGTGCCAGTCGACAGAGAACCACTCGCTGATCGAGTCGGCGATGATTCCGCCCACTCCCTCAACGGCCGCCAGACTCTCGGCCGGGGCCTCGGCGATGGCTTCGAGCGACCGCAACTCGCGTGCGAGCGACTGCGCCGCGGTGGGCCCCACATGACGGATCGATAGCGCGACCAGCACCCGCCACAGTGGCCGCGACTTGGCCACGTCGAGCTGCTCGAGCAGCTTGGTCGCATTCGCATTGAGCACCCGCTCGCCGCCCTTGGTTGAACGCGTGAAGAAGTCTGAGCGCTCGAGGTCGTCAGCGTTGAGGCCGAACAGGTCGCCCTCGTCGACCACAAGCCCGTCGACGAGCATGGCCGAGGCCGCCTGATAGCCAAGCCCCTCGATGTCGAGCGCGCCGCGCGAGCCGACGTGAAAGAGCCGCTCGCGCAACTGAGCCGGGCACGAGCGCTGGTTGGGGCAGCGGATGTCGGCGTCGCCCTCCTTTTCCGGCGCGAGCTCGGTGCCGCACTCGGGGCAGTGCGTGGGCATTATGAACGCGCGCTCCTCACCCGTGCGCGCCTCGACCACCGGGCCGATGACCTCAGGAATCACGTCGCCGGCCTTGCGCAGGAACACGAGGTCGCCAATGAGCACGCCCTTGCGCGCTACCTCCGACGCGTTGTGCAGCGTGGCCATCTCGACGGTCGATCCCGATACCTTCACTGGCTGCATGTGCGCGAACGGCGTGACCCGCCCCGTGCGACCGACGCTGACCCGGATGTCGAGCAGCCGCGTGCGTACGACCTCGGGCGGGTACTTGTACGCGACGGCCCAGCGCGGCGCCCGCGACGTGGAACCCAGCCGGCCCTGCATCGACAGATCGTCGACCTTGAGCACCACGCCATCGATCTCATGCTCAACGTCGTGCCGATGCTCGCCGTAGAAGTCGATGAACTCGCGCGCGCCGTCGAGCCCGTCGACCACCCGTGCGCGCTCGGACACCGGCAGCCCCCACCCGGCCAGTGCCGTGTAGGCCTCGCTCTGCGCCGCCGGCTCATGGCCCTCCCACACGCCCACGCCGTGCACCACCAAGCGCAGCCGACCGATGCGAGCCAGCGCCCGGTCGAGATCGGCCTGAGCGCGCGCTGCGCCAGCCGACGTACGCGCCGCCTCCACTTCCTCGCGGCGGCGGTCGATTCGCTGGCGCAGCGAGCCGGCCCCGGCATTGCGCGGGTTCGCAAACTCCACCAGCCCCAGCCCGCGCTGCTCGGCGTTGAGCGCCTCGAACTCGGCCAGCGGCAGGTACACCTCACCCCGCACCTCCACCAGCGGCGGAATCGGGTGCGTCGTCGTGCCGCCGGTGAGCTGCTGCGGGATGGCCGGGATGAGCGCGGAATTCGCGGTGACATCTTCCCCCACCCGGCCGTCGCCTCGCGTGGCCATGGTGCGCAGGCGGCCATTCTCGTACACGATGTCGACCGCCAAGCCGTCAACCTTCAGCTCACACAGCAGCGGCGGTAGCTCGCCCAGCAACTTCTCCACGCGCGCGGCCCACGCCTCGACGTCGTCGGAGGAGAACGCGTTGTCGAGCGACAGCAGCCGAAGCAGGTGCTGCACCGGAGCGAACTGCTCAGAGGCGGTGCCCCCCACCGACTGCGTGGGCGAGTCCATCGACGCCAGCTCAGGGAAACGCGCTTCGAGCTCAACCAGGTCGGCGAAGAGCGTGTCGTACTCGACGTCGGACATCGTGGGCGCATCGGATTGGTAGTAGAGCGAGCGGGCCTGCTCGATCTGCACGACCAACTCGGCCCAGCGCTCGCGATCGGCCGCGGTCAGGCCCTCACTCATCGACTCTCACCTCGCGCAGCCGCGCCGACACCGCCCGCAGCAACTCGAAGTCGCCCACGGGATCGACAGCGGGCCTGCCGGCCGACGGCTGCAGTGCCACCGAGCCGGGGAGCGACTCGAGGTCGAACCCAAGATTGGTCCACAGCCGGCTCACCTCAGAAACGGTAGCGCCCACCACCGACGCGAGGGGGGCATTGCCTCGCTCTGTGCGCACCCCGAAAAACAGGGCCCGCCCGGCGTCGACCAGCATTCCGAGTTGGTCGCCGTCACGGGCGAGGTCGACCGAGCTGAGGTCAACCGACACGCCCACCGCTCCGCTGGCAGCCAGCACCGCCAGCGGAAGGAGCCCCCCGGCGCAGCGCACGAGCACGTCCGAACCGCCCACCACCGTGGCCAGCCGCTCAGACGCCACCTGCTCAGTCACCATTCGATACCGGTCGAAACCACTCGGCGTCGCTAGCGCCCCCGCGAGAACCGCGGGTAGCAGGGGCTCATCGAGCCGCACGATCGGAGTAGCCGAGGGGAGGCGTCGGCGCAGCTCCGCCGCGTGGTCGGCCACCGCCTGCGCCAGCGCCTGGGCGAGGTCGAAGACGGCCGAGGGGTCGCGCACCAGCCGATGCCCGGTCATCAGCTCGAGCGACGCCGCCATCGTCCACGGTCCGACCACGGGAACGATCACGTGTCGGCCGAAGTCGCCGAGCTGGCTCTCGAGAGCGTCGAGATCCTCGCCGAGCCACGAGCGCGCACGCCGCATCTCGCGCGAGTCGCCGCCGGCGAGCCGCCACCCAGCGGGAGTGGTCGACACTGCGAACTGCGTCGACACCGTGGTCAGCAGGGCTGCCGTGCGGCCGATGGCGTCAGAGCCCGGCCCGCGCTCGGGCAGCAGCGGAAGGTAGGGCAGGTGCGGTTCAGTGCCGAGCTCACCGGCCACCATACGGGCCATCTCCAGCGCCTCAGTACCCACGAGCTCGCCCTCCCCGGTGGCTCCCGCGCGCGGAATCACCGCGAGGCCGGCCGGCGGGCGATCTGGGAACACTGCACACGCTGAGGCTATCGTCGGATCGTGGACCTCGTGACAGCCGACCAGACCTGGCTCCTTGGCCTGTCGCTGCCGGCGTGGACCAAACTGGCGGCAGTGGTCACCGGAAGCCTCGTCGGCGCCGAGTTCGCGGCGAAGAGGGGGTTCGACCCGGTCGGAGTGTTCGGGCTCGCCTTCGCCCAGGGCCTCGGCGGCCTGGTGCTGCTCGAGCTGCTGTTGCTCAACGGAACGCCACTCTTCCTCCAGGACCCCAAGTACCTCATCGGCTCGGCCCTGGCATCGGTGGCGGGGTTCTTCTTCGCCGGCCTGCTGAGTCGCTCGTACCCAGTGCTCATCACCCTCGACGCCGTGTCGAGCGGGTTCCTCGTATGCGTGGGCGTTGAGGCAGCCCTCGCGCTGCAGCTCCCGCTCATCTCGGCAATCTTCCTCGGCACCCTGACGGCCACGGGCGGCCTGGTGCTGCGCGACGTGATGGCCGGCATCTCCCCCACGCTGCTCCGACCCGGCGTGCTCAACGGAGCCGTCGCCCTGCTCGGCGCGGCGCTCTTCGCCCTGCTGCACGAATTCACCGAGCTGCCCATCGGTGTCGAGCAAGTGGCCGTCGTGACCTTCGTTTTCGTGCTGCGGATGCTGGCGATCTGGCGTGGCTGGAAGACCAGGACCACCCAGGACATCAGCGACCGCTTCTGGGGAATCTGGAGCAGGCGAGAGGAGGAGGAGGAGGAGGAGGTGACCCGCGGGTGAACGTCGTCATCGAGTTGGTGGGCCTGGTGCCCGCCGCGCTGGCCACACCCTCGACGGTGATCAGCCTGCCCGGGCCCATCGAGGCCATCGCCTGCACCACGGGGGCGCTCTCGGGAGCCCTCCACGCGAGTCGCAAGCGACTCGACCTCACGGGTGTCATGGTGGTTGCGATCTGCACCGGGGTCGGGGGCGGGGCGATTCGCGACGTTCTCCTCGACTCTGGCCTCCCCTCCTTTCTAGTGAGCCCCACGCTGCTGCTTTACGCGCTGCTCGCCGCCGCGATCGGCACCGTGTTCGGCACCCTGGTGCATCAGTTCCAGCCCATGATGGAGGTGATTGACGCCTTACTGATCGGGGTGTGGGTCGTCATTGGGGTGCAGAAGTCGCTTCTCGACGGCCTCACCCCCGTCACCGCACTGTTCGTGGGCGTTGTCGCCTGCATCGGGGGCGGCGTACTGCGAGACGTGCTCTGCCGCGACCGGCCCGAGGTGTTTCGGCCGGGCACGTTCTATGCCGTGGCCGCTCTGGCTGCGGCCACGGCCTACCTCGTGCTGGCCAGTGCGAGGGCGCCCGAATGGGCGTGTGTGGTGGCCACCATCGTGGTGGCCGCCGGACTGCGCGGAGCCTCGACGTGGCTGGGCTGGCGCACCACGAAGGCAGGCTCGCTCATGCCCATGACGTCGCTGCCCGAGCGGCCGAGGTGATGGTGCACGAACCGACCACCCGCGTGCCCGAGTAGAGCGCAGCGGTTTGGCCCGCCGCAACCCCACGCTCGGGCTGCGCCAGCTCAAGGCTCACCTCGCCGGGGCCGCCACCGAGCCCCTCAGGCCCGTCGAACCGCATCACGGCGGGAGTCTCACGACCATGCGCCCGCACCTGCACCCCGACGGGGGTTCCCGACGCTGGCACAGGTCCGCACCAGCGGGCCCTCGAGCCCGACACGAGATCGACACTGAGCATCTGCTCGGGACCTACCAAAATTGTGCGCGTGGGGGCGTCGATGCCCACCACGTAACGCGCGGCCCCATCGTCGCGCGGGCGCTCGAGCCGAAGCCCGCGGCGTTGGCCGATCGTAAAAGCGTGCGCCCCGTCGTGGGATCCGAGTTGCTCGCCGGTCTCAGCATCGCGGATGACCCCCTGCTGCTGGCCGAGCCTGGCCGTGAGGAAATCGCCGGTGCGCCCGTCGGCGACGAAGCAGATGTCGTGGCTGTCGGGCTTCTCGGCGACCAGCAGTCCGCGGTGGAGCGCCTCGGCGCGCACGGCCTCCTTATGGTCGTCGCCCAGCGGAAACATCGAGCGCTCGAGCTGCGCGGGCTCGAGCACCGAGAGCACGTAGGACTGATCCTTGGCCGGGTCTGCCGCGCGGTGAAGTTCGACACCGGCAGGACCGTTGGCCAAGCGCGCGTAGTGGCCGGTGGCCACGGCGTCGAAGCCAAGGTCAACCGCGCGATCGAGCACAGCGGCGAACTTAATGTGCTCGTTGCAGCGCAGGCAGGGGTTGGGGGTACGGCCCGCCGCATACTCGGCCACGAAGTCGTCGATGACCTCGGCCTTGAACTGCTCGGAGAGATCCCACACGTAGAACGGAATGCCCAGCACGTCAGCCACCCGGCGTGCATCGCGAGCGTCTTCGAGCGAGCAGCAGCCCCGGGCGCCCTCTCGGAAGGCCTTCGGGTCGGGGCTCAGAGCGAGGTGGACGCCCACGACGTCGTGCCCGCCCTCGACGGCGCGCGCTGCGGCAACTGCAGAGTCGACTCCACCCGAGAGGGCGGCCAGTACCTTCACCGGACGGCGTCGGAGACCGGCCGGATGCGCGGCCGCCCCGCCCTGCGGGCACGCTCGACCACGGGCGTGAGCTCGTTGAGCACCGTGCGCACGTCGTGTGGCGTCGAGGTGTGACCCAGCGAGAAGCGCAGCGACCCTCGAGCGAGCTCGGGGTCAACGCCCATGGCGAGGAGAACGTGGGAGGGCTCAGGAATGCCTGCGGTGCACGCTGACCCCGTGGAGCACTCGATGCCTCGGGCGTCGAGCAGCATCAGCAGAGCGTCGCCCTCGCAGCCGGGGAATGAGAAGTGCGCGTGTCCGGGCAGTCGGCCCGCTGAATCGGGATCTCCTGACACCACGACGTCAGGCACGAGTTCAAGCACCCCGGCCACCAGCTCGTTACGCAGCGACGTCAGACGATGAGCCGCCTCGGCATGGCCGTCGACCGCAGCGGCGAGAGCTGCGGCGAAGCCGGCAATTCCGGGCGAATCGAGGGTGCCTGACCGAAGCCGCTCCTGGGCCCCGCCGTGCAGCAGGGGCTCGATTGAGACGCCGCGACCCACCACGAGCGCCCCTGCCCCGTGCGGCCCCCCCACCTTGTGGCTGCTCACCGTGAGCGCGTCGAGGCCCGAGAGCCGGAAGTCGACGTCGAGCGAGCCAACCGCCTGAACGCCGTCAGAGTGCACCGGTATGCCGTGGGCATGTGCCAGCCTGACCACCTCGGCGATCGGCTGTACCGTTCCGACCTCATTGTTGGCCATCATGACGCTCACCAGCGCCACCGAGTCAGGGTCGAGGGCGATCATGTGGGCTAGCGCGTCGACGTCGATGCGGCCGAGACGGTCGACGGGGATGTGCTCGACCACCGCTTCCTCGTGACTACCGAGCCACGCCACCGGGTCGAGCACGGCATGGTGCTCGACCGCCGAACACAGCACCCGCACGCGACCCCGCGCCTCGGCCCGTCGCGCCCAGTAGAGCCCCTTGACCGCGAGGTTGTCACTCTCTGTTCCACCCGAGGTGAAGATGACCTCGCTCGGGCCGCAGCCCAGCGACGCGGCCACCGACTCGCGCGCCTCCTCGACCGTCTTGCGCGCCTGCCGGCCAGCCGCGTGCAGGCTCGACGCGTTGCCAGTGTGCTCATAGGCAACGGTGAGCGCGACGAGCGACTCTGGCCGAATGGGAGTCGTCGCGGCATGATCGAGGAAAGCCACGCAGTCATTCTACGGGGATGGGCGACATTCCACCCTTCCGCGAGGAAGGCGCTGACCTTGGCAGTGCTGACGGCGCACCCGAAAGCGGTCGACTGATGCGGTTGAGGTGGCCCATTCCGATCACAGAAAGCGCCGAACAGTGTGATCGGCGGGGCTCGGCGGGGCTCAGCGGGACTTGTCGTAGAGAGCCCCGTAGTCCGCGGCCATCGCGTCGGCCTCGAGTCGAGACGTAATCTGCGAGGCCTGCCAGCTCCAGTGGAACCCATCGCCCATGCGTGCGGGGAAGGCCTCGTTGCCGAAGGCGAGAACGTCGAGCCACTCCCCCTTGATCGAGGTGAGCCCGGCAAGATCGACGAAGCGGGCGCCGGGAATCTCCTTCGCCGCGGCCGCGGCCGCGAGATTGAGTTGGCGGTAATAGCCGTTGTCGACGGCAGACTTCGAGGTGGGAGGGCCCGTCCAGTAGATGCGGTCGACTCCGTGCAGGATGACAGACCTCATCACCACCGAGACTCGTCGCTCGTACTCAGCCGCCCACCCAGGCGATCCCACCGGAAAGTAGTCGTCTTGACGCGACATGTCTTGATTGTCGTTGCCACCGACGATCACCACCACGGCCGACGGCTTGATCGCGTCGATCTGCCCGAGCGCCCACTCAGGCCAGTTGAAAAACGTGGGGGTTGCGAGCCCCACACCGTCGCGGTACTTCACCGTCACGTTGGCCAGCCCCCGCTGCGCCAGCAGGTCAGCGAGCCGCTGCCCGGTGTAGGTGCTGAGCGAGTCGCCAACGACGAGCACCTTCAGCGGCCGGGTGGAAGTGGGATGCCTCACGGTGAGGGGCGCCGTGTGCGGCGGAGGTGGCGGAGGCGGTTTCGGCCCTTCACTGACCAGCATCGCCGAGTCGGAGGGCGCTAGCACCGCAAGCTCGATCTCATCACTGCCCCCGGCCACGACCGCTAGATCGCGGCCCAGCGCGAGGTCGAATTGCTGGCGCGGCCGGTCAAGGGCGAGCGCCGAGGCCACCACGTCGAAGGGGCCTGCGACGGTCGACACGATCGTGCGGCCGAGTCCAGGTCGCATTCCTTCCGCGGTGCGTGCCATCGAGGCCGAGTTGAGCAGCCCGGCTACCAGCAGCGCCACCAGCACCACCACGAGTACGGCGCCAGCCGGCAGGCCGCGCGCCGGCGACTCGAGCGCCGGGTGGTAGGTGGTCTCGCGGTCGGTGCGGGCCGCGACGTGCTCGGCCGACATGTCGCCCACGCACCCCACCTCCCTCCGCGTCGACGTGCACGTGCAACCGGATGAGCCGCTAGAACTGGAAGTAGATGAAGGGCGCCACGCCCTGGTCGCCCACGAGCACCACCATGAGGACGATCAGCACCCCCACCATGATTCCCTGCAGCACTGCCGGAAGCCGGGAGAACCACCGCTCAAGGGTCCTCCAGATTCGTCCCGGCAGGAACTGGGTACCGATTCCGAGCACGATCGCCCCGACAACAAGGGGGGTTACCAGCGAACTGCCCTCACCCCAGCGCCCCACGAGGCCGCTGAGCACCCCGCGCGCGACGGGAAGGTCCGGTGACCGGAAGAACACCCACGCGAGGCAGACCACCACGAAGGTGAGCAGCCACCCGCCCGCCTTCGGCAGCAGTACGCGCACACGCGACCGCCCTTCCGGGGCCGCGCGCCGCCCCCGCCAGTCGCCCCACACCCGCTCGATCACCAGACCGATGCCGTGAATCGCGCCCCAGATCACGAAGGTCCATGCCGCTCCGTGCCAGAGCCCACCGAGCAGGAAGGTGAGGAGCACGTTGATAGCCGTGCGCACCCGGCCCCTGCGGCTACCTCCGAGCGGGATGTACAGGTAGTCGCGCAGCCAGCGTGACAGCGTCATGTGCCAGCGGCGCCAGAATTCCTGCAGCGATGCAGCCGAGTAGGGCGAGGCGAAGTTCTGCGGGAATCTGAAACCCAGCAGCATGGCGAGCCCGATGGCAATGTCGGTGTAGCCACTGAAATCGCAGTAGATCTGGGCGGCGTATCCCAGCACGGCCGCCACGGTGTCGGGCGACGAGAAGGCCGCGGGGCTGCCGAATACCGGATCGACCACGCTGGTGGCTAGGAAATCGGCCAGCACGAGCTTCTTAAAAAGGCCGCCGAGGATCAGAAAGAGCGCGGGCACGGCCGGCAGATTGCGGGGGCTGCGCGGCGTAGCCAACTGGGGGATGAACTCGCGCGCCCGCACGATGGGGCCTGCGACCACATGCGGGAAGAAGGTGAGGAACACCGCAAAGTCGATGGGTGACGCCACCTTCGTGACCCGGCTGTGCACATCGGCCACGTAAGAGATCGCCTGGAACGTGAAGAACGAGATGCCGATGGGGAGCATCAGTTGCAGTAGCGGAAGTGGCGCTCCGAGACCTACCCGCGACAGCGCAGAGTTGAAGGACTGCGCGAAGAAGTCGAAGTACTTAAACCAGCCGAGCAGCCCGAGGTCGACCACCACCGCGGCGACCAGCACCAACTTCCGGGCGCGCGGCGAGGTGAGCCGCGTGATGGCCATCGCCGCCGCCTGGTTGGCCACGATGGAGAACACGAGGAGCAGCACCCAGTAGGCGTCGACGAACCCGTAGAAGAACAGCGACACCGCCAGCATGAAGATCTTCCATGCCGGAGGGTGAGGCATCAGCAGCCACGACACCGTGAGCACCACTGCAAAGAAGACAGCGAACTCAATCGTCGGGAAGACCACTCAGACCGACTGCGCTCTCATCGCCTCAGTCTGTCGCCCCACACTCGCGAAACCCCGCACCCCAAGCGGGGGTGTCGGGCGCCCCTACCCCTTGCGGGAGTTGACCTGCTCGGTGAGCTGCGGCACGACCGCGAAGAGGTCGCCGACCACGCCGAAGTCGGCGAGCTCGAAGATGGGAGCCTCGGGGTCCTTATTCACCACGACGATCGTCTTCGAGGTCTGCATGCCGGCGCGGTGCTGGATTGCTCCGGAAATACCGTTAGCGACGTAGAGTTGCGGCGACACGGTCTTGCCGGTCTGCCCGACCTGGAACTGATGGGGGTACCAGCCCGCGTCGGTTGCGGCGCGCGAGGCGCCCACCGCGGCACCGAGGGAGTCGGCGAGACCCTCGATCACAGCGAAGCCCTCGGCCCCGCCGACGCCGCGTCCGCCGGACACCACGATCGACGCCTCGGTGAGCTCAGGGCGTCCACCCTTGGTGGCCACTACACGATTGGTGATGCGGGCGCCGGTCGACGATGCCGCCGGGGTGACGGAGATGTCGACCCGAGTGCCGGAGGCGGCCGACGCCTCGGGCGATGTGGCGTTGGGCCGCACGGTCACGATAGGCACGCCATGGCTGACCTTCGAGCGCACCACGGTGGCACCACCGAACACTGACTGGGTGGCCACGAGGTCGGCGTCGACGTCGACGGCGTCGGTGATGATGCCCGAGCCAATTCGCACGGCAAGCCGAGCAGCGATTTCCTTGCCCTCGGCGGTCGAGGCAATGAGCACCGCCGCCGGTGCGCGCTCGGCCACCACAGCGGCGAGCACATCAGTCTTCGGGGCGACCGGGTGGTTGAGCAGGTCAGCGGAGTCGGCCACCACCACCGTCTCGGCGCCGTACTCGGCGAGAGCGGCAGTGTCGACTCCGGGCCCGACCCACACGGCCACAGGAACGCCGAGGCCTCGTGCGAGAGTGAGGAGCTCGAGCGTCACCTTCTTAATGCTGCCGTCGACGTGGTCGACCAGAACGAGAATTTCAGCCATGACGTCGGGCTCCTTAAATGAACTTCTGCGCGGACAGGTACTCGGCGATGGCGACGCCACCGTTGCCACCGTCGTCGACGACGGTGCCCTTCTCCCGGGGCGGACGGGCAGCGAACGAGTCGACGAGGCTCCACGACTGACCCAGGCCCACCTGCCCTGCGTCGAGGCCAGCGTCGGCCAGCGACAGCGTCTCGACCGGCTTCTTCTTGGCGGCCATGATGCCCTTGAACGACGGGTACCGCGGCTCGTTCGCCTTCTCGACCACCGACACAACCGCCGGCAGGGTCGCCTCAACCTCGTCATAGCCGTAGTCGGTGACCCGCTGGATGCGCGCTGTGGTGCCGTCGACCTCAACCTTGCCCGCGAAGGTGAGCTGGGGCAGGCCCAGCCGCTCAGCCACCATGGCCGGCACCACGCTCATGCGGGCGTCGGTCGACTCGGAGCCGAAGATGACCAGGTCGAACTCGCGGGCCGCAAGAATCGTCGCGAGTGCGTAAGACGTGCCAATCGCATCGGTGCCGTGAAGTGCGTCGTCGACGAGGTGGATGCCGGCGTCAGCTCCCATCGACAGCGCCCGACGAATCGCCTCGGAGGCTTCGTCCGGTCCCATCGTGAGCACGGTGACGTCACCGCCGTGGGTCTCCGCCAACTGCAGCGCGGCCTCGACGGCGTACTCGTCAAGCTCGTTGAGAACCCGGTCGGCCGAGGCACGGTCGAGTGTCGAGTCAGCAGGGGCCAACTTCTTGTCGGCCCAGCTGTCGGGAACCTGCTTAATGCACACGACGATCTTCATGGCGCGGCGCTACCTCTCTGGCACGACCCGAAAGTCGGGTGTGCACGACATTACCGGCCGGTACGTGTAGCGACCACCCCAGTGCTGGCGGGGTGAGGAGATTCACACCCAGCGATGAGCCGCGAGAGTTACTCGGCGCGCAGGGCGATGTAGCGGGCTACCAGGGCCAGCAGCTTCCAGAAGGCCCACAGCACCACCGCGGTGAGGATCGTGGAAACGCCCGAGAGGAGACCGGCGGCGGGAGTGAGCAGTGCAGTGCCCGTGACGGACTCGCCGAGGAACCCACCGGCCGCCACGAGGAGCCCGCTGACAATTCCGAGGATGAGAACTACCAGGGCGAGCACGCTGAATACCGTGGCCACCCGTCGTGCCGACGAGGCGAGTTCGGGGTCGACGGGGCGCGACTCCGCCGCCGAGATGACCACGGGAGCGGGGGCCATCGAGGCTGGCGACATCACCGTGGGCGTCGCCGGCGCGGGAGCCGGCGCGTACACGGGCTGCGCGTAGGCAGCGGGGGAATACGAGGGCGCTGGTGCCGCCGGGGTCTGAGCAAGGGGCGCTGCCGGCGCGACAGCCACAAACCCACCGCCGTACTCCTGTGCGGGATCGGCCACCGGGGCTAGCTCGGCCGTGGCGTCCGGCTGCACGGGCTGAGCCTGCTGCACGGGCTGAGCCTGCTGCACGGGCTGAGCCTGCTGCACGGGCTCGGCCTGCTGGGGCGCCACCAGAGGCGCGGTGCGCTCGGTCCAGGCGCCGCCATCCCAGTAGCGCATGCGCTCGGACGAGGAAGGGTCGGCGTACCATCCGGCAACGATGCCGCCAGCCTGGGAGTTATCTAGAGTCATACTCCCATTCTGCCCCATCACAGGGCCCACGTGGGACATTGACGTCGGCTCTGAGACTCTTGGCCGATGAACGCGGACAGGCCACCGGCTCTCGACCTCACCGGCGAGCGCACCGTGCCGGGGGTAGACCGGGAGAACTACTGGTTTCGTCGGCATGAAGCTGCCTACCTCTGGGTCTCTCGCGAATTCAGGCCCTCGGCCGGGGAGGCTCCCTACGTGCTGGAGGCGGGGTCGGGCGAGGGCTACGGCGCCGACCTGCTGCGGCGCGCGTTCGGCGGGCCTGTGGTGGCCCTCGACTACGACGATGCCGCGTGCACGCACGCGCGTCGCGCTTACCCGGGCGTCTCGATAGTGCGCTGCAATCTCGCGGCGCTGCCCGTGCGGCCCGACGTCGCGGCACTTGCCGTGAGCATGCAGGTGATCGAGCACCTGTGGAACGTCGCCGGCTTCCTAGACGGGGTTCGCAGTGCTCTTCGCCCCGGAGGAGTCGCAGTGGTCTCCACCCCGAACCGGCTCAGTTTTTCGCCCGGCCTCGAGCGTGGTGAGCGACCCACCAACCCCTACCACGTCGAGGAGTTCGACCGCGCTCAGGTGGTCGAATTGCTCGTCGCTGCCGGCTTCGCCGACGTGTCGGTCGTCGGCCTCAGTGCTGGCGAGCGACTCGCGGCCGACGAGAGGTCGAGCGGGTCGATCGTCGGGGCCCAGGTGGCGGCGATAGTGAACGACGCCTGGACCGACCAGCTCGACGCCCGCGTGCGGCTCGTGACCGCCCACGACTTCGTAGTCGGCCCCGCGCACGACGACTGCCTCGACCTCATCGGTGTCGGGGTGAGGGTGTGACCAGCACGCGACGTTCCCCCACCTCAGTCGGCCGGTTCTGCCTCGTCCTGCACACGCACCTGCCCTGGCTCGCACATCACGGGTCGTGGCCCGTGGGCGAGGAGTGGCTTTATCAGGCCTGGTCGAGCTCGTACCTGCCCGTCGTCGACCTGCTGAACGCCCTAGCGGCTGAGGGCCACACCGACGTGCTCACCCTCGGACTGACTCCGGTGCTGGCGGCACAACTCGACAACCCACACTGCCTGAACGAGGAGCAGACCTGGCTCGGCTTCTGGGCCGCGCGGGCCCTCGGCATGGCATCGGACCCCGATCGAGGTGTACGCGAGGCCGGAGCCCGCGAGCATCTCGCGGCGCAGCGGGCGATTGAGTCATTCGACCTGCGATGGAGTCGCGGGGGCAGCGCGGCCCTGCGGCCGCTCGCCGACGCCGGGGTGATCGAACTGCTGAGCGGTCCGGCAACGCACCCCTTCCAGCCACTGTTACATGAGCGCGTCGCTGCTCTATCGCTTCGGGTGGGGCTCGATGACTCCCGGATGCGGCTTGGCACGTCGCCTGCAGGCATCTGGGCTCCCGAATGCGGCTACCGGCCCGGCCTCGAGCGGATCTACTCCGAGCAGGGCGTTTCACACGTGGTGGTCGACGGGCCCACCATGCGCCATGTTGGTGGGTCGACCTCGGCGGCGCACACGCTCGGCGACACCGACGTGGCCGTGTTCGCGCGCGACCTCGACATCACCTACCGCGTTTGGAGTCCGCGCAGGGGCTACCCCGGTGGGGCCTGGTACCGCGACTTCTACGCCATGGACGTCGTCAACGGCTTTCGACGCTCACGGGTCACCACCACCAGCACGCCCTCGCACCAGAAGGCGCCCTACGAGCCCGAGCGGGCCTCCATCGCCGCCGAGGCCGATGCCCGCGACTTTGTCGCCCATGTGCGCGCCCACCTACTCGACATCCGCGATCAGCGTGGCGGACGGGCGGGGCTCGTTGTGGCGGCGTACGACACAGAACTGTTCGGGCACTGGTGGCACGAGGGGCCGCAGTGGCTCGGCCACGTGCTGCGCATGCTGCCCGAGGCAGGGGTTGAAGTGAGCACGCTGCAGGGTGCCCTCGACTCTGGTGCGGTTGAGGGCCGGGTCGACCTCGAGTCGGGGTCGTGGGGGTCGGGCAAAGACTGGCGGGTGTGGGAGGGCAACGCCGTGGCCGACTTGGTCGCTGAGAACGACTCGCTGCAGGGCCGACTCCTCGACAT
>CALQEM020000058.1:0-15919 GCA_943329595.2 Bifidobacterium breve | reverse complement strand
GGTGTACGTGGCGAGTGGAATGCGAGCAATCTTACGAACCAATTGACCGTTGAGAGTTCCGAATGAGCCACCGACAACGAGCCGAGTGTCGGGTAGTTCGGTGACGGCATACACGGACGAACCAAACCCGGTGCCGAGGTTAGCCGTGAATGCGGTGTCCTGGCTGCCATCGGTGTTCAGCCGGATCAATCGGCCGTTATTAAAGGAGGGGAACACGATTTTTCCATCTGATTGCACGATGAGCGCGTATTCACTCGCCGACACTGAGGGGTCGAAAGTGAAGTCGGGATCGGTGCTGCCGTCACTGAGCAGTCGTGTGACAGTGCTGGTTCCCAGCAGGGCGAGGATCTTCTGGTCAGATTGCACCGCGAGTCTGTAGACATACCCGAGTGCCACCGAGCCGCTCGTTCCGAAGGTGGTGTCGACAGCGCCGGTGGAGGTGAGCCGACGAACGCCATTGCTTCCGAAACTCGTCACCACAGCGCCATCGGACTGTACGGCAATTTCATTTTGCTCAAAACTGTGTGGCGGATCAAAGGTGGTGTCGAGGGTGCCGTCGGCGTTAAGGCGCGCTAGCCCTTCGCGATTGTTGACAGAGGGGTAGTTGTTGGAGATCTGTCCGGCAAGCACAATCTTTCCGTCACTTTGCACGGCAATGGAAGAGACGCTGCCGGTCATGGCGTCAGTGGCCGGAGCAGCGGCATTGGTATTGAACGCGGTGTCGGCGGTGCCATCAGCGAGCACACGACGCACTCCAGCGTTGCCGAATGCGAACACGATCTTGTCGTCCTCTTGAATCACGATGGCCTTGACGGAACTTGATCCGGTGAAGCCCGCATTTTCGACATTGGTGTTGAAGTCGGTATCACGTGAACCGTCCTCGTTAACGCGCGTCAACGACGATGCTTCATAGTTGGGGAAAAGCCATCCCACCACCACTTTGCCATCGCCTTGTGCAGCCAATGTGCTGACGTCGTCTGAATACGCTTGGTAGTCGTGGTACCAGTCGTTCACGGTGCCGTTGAAGTCGTCGACGTAGTTGAAGGTCTGCGGAAGAGCAGTGTCGGCCTGTGCGGGCGCAGACCCCGCCACCAGCGTGGCGGCCGCGATCGCGAGAGCTGCAGCGATCGAGGTGGTGCGGCGGGCGAGGCTCGATGGTGACTTCGTTGGCACTGACGGCTCCCACAGGTGTACGACATCGCCATGCGACGGTGTGGCCTCGATCCTGCGGTGTCGGTGCGGAATGCGCAACCGCGACCTAGGGAAAACCCTAGTCGCGCGTGTGAGCTCAGACCCTCGCCTGAAGGGCGATGAACTCGAACACCGAGCGCACCACCGACGAGCCCTCGCCCACGGCCGCCGCAACACGCTTTTGGGTGCCGCTGCGTACGTCGCCAATCGCGAAGACCCCAGGCGACGAGGTCTCGAACGGCAGAGGCTCACGCCCTCCGAAGGCGCCCTGTGCGAGCACCTCGGGGGGCAGCGAGCGGTGGGTCAGGATGAAGCCCTTGCGGTCGAGGGCCAGCGTGTCGCCGAGCCAGTCGGTGGCGGCCATGGCGCCAATAAACAGGAAGAGCCCGCTGCATGGAACCCGCCTCGACTCGCCCCTCTCGGTCTGCTCGAGGGTGACCTCCTCGAGCACCCGCTCCCCGTGTAGCTCTCGCACCTCGGTGTGAAACAGGATGCTGATGCGCGCATCAGACTCGATTCGGCTCACGAGGTACTGAGACATCGTCTCGCCAAGGTGTCCGCGCCGGATGACCAGCGACACCGGACAGCCTTGCTGGGCCATATGCAGTGCCGCCTGTCCGGCTGAGTTGCCCCCACCCACGACGATCACCTCCGCGCCTCGGCAGGCCTGTGACTCCAGTTCGGTGGTGGCGTAGTACACACCAACGCCCTCGAAGCGGTCGAAATCATCGACGTCGAGTCGGCGGAAGGTGGCTCCCGTCGCGATGATGATGCAACGACTACGGATCTCGCTGTGGTCGCTGAGCTCAACGATCTGCTGGCCACCGTCACTGCGCAGTGCCACCACCTGCACGGGAGCATCGATGCGGGCGCCGAGGCGCATAGCCTGCGTCGTGGCAGCGGCGACAAGGTCGGCCCCGCGCACACCATTAGGAAAGCCGACGTAGTTCTCGATGCGCGAACTGGCACCGGCCTGGCCACCTACTCCGACTGCCTCGAGCACCAGGGTGTCGAGTCCCTCGGAAGCGCCGCCAACAGCTGCCCCCAGGCCTGCGGGTCCTGCGCCGATGATGATGAGGTCGTGCACCAGATCAGGCATTTCATCGTGCGCTACGCCGAGGCTCGCGGCGAGCTGGCCAGTCGTGGGACGGCGCAGCACATCGCTGGGAGTGATGACCACTGGGAGGTCGTCCAGCGCCACACCGATTCGCTCGAGCAGGGCCGCGGCATCGCTGACCGTGGTGATGTCGACCCAGGTGTGCGGTACCTGTGAGCGCACCGCGTAGGCGCGGAGTGCCATCGACAAAGCACTGCCGCTCTCTCCGATGATGCGCACCGACGTGGGCGCGGACGCTGCGGTGAGAACCGCCCGCCGGGCCACGAACTCGCGGAAGATGATGTCTGACAGGTCGACCAGGGTGTGCATCAGTTGGCTAAATGACTCGGGACTGATGACGAGGGCACGCCCCGACGTGGTGGCGACAGCGGACACGAGGGGCCGCTGACCCAGCAGCATTCCCAACTCACCGAGGAACTGGCCGCTCTCATGCCGCCCCACGCTGGTGTCAGTGGTGTCGTCGTGCACCGAAACGTTGACGCTGCCCTGCAGCACCACCACAAAGTCTTGGCTCGTATCGCCCGCACGGAAGAAGACGTCGCCCACCTCGAACGTACGCTCGCTGCCGAACGGCGCCAACGTGCTGAGCTGAGTCTCGTCGAGGGTGACCCAGTCGGCAGCCGATGGCCGATTGCGAGAGGCGGAACCGCCGCGACGCGACGCTGCCGAGAGGTCGAGACCGAAGAGTGCTAGCTCGGCACGTTGCGACTCGTTGAGTGAGCCCCGCGCCTTGGGCGTGGCCTCCTGCTCAGACATCGACCGCTCCCTCCGGAAAGCGCCAGCATTGCCGCATCCACCGCAAGGCTTGAGTCAGCCGAGTATCACACGAAAGCGGGCGCACCAGCCGGAAGTAACTGCACGTCAGTCGAGTGTGCCCCGCTGATCGATGCTTAGAACGCCGCCTCGTCGAGTTCCATGATTGACAGGTCGGTCGACTCGAGCACCGCGCGCTCGGCCGAGAGCAGCGGCAGGCGGTTGCGCGTGAACCAGGCAGCCGATGCGACCTTGCCCTCGTAAAAGGCGCGGTCGCGGTCGGAGGGTCCGGCCTCGAGCGCGGCCAACGCAACCTCGGCCTGACGCACCAGCAGCCAGGCCAGTGTGAGGTCGCCCACCGACATCAGCAGCCGGGTGGTGTTGAGGCCCACTCGGTAAAGCTCGCGCACGTCGGTTTGAGAGGCCATGGCCCACTCGCCGAGCTTGCCGATCATGGCCTGCACTTCCTCGAGGCCCTTGCCCAGCAGCTCGCGCTCGACCGACAGCTGGCCGCCGCCGCCGTCGCCCTTGACCGTCTCGGTGATCTCGGCCGCGAGGGTGAACACGGCCTTGAACTGGTCGCGGATCATCTTGCGGAAGAAGAAGTCGAGACCCTGAATGGCAGTGGTGCCCTCGTAGAGGGTGTCGATCTTGGCATCGCGCACGTACTGCTCGATGGGGTAGTCCTGAAGGTAGCCACTGCCGCCGAACGTCTGCAGCGACTGCGCGAGAACCTCGTAGGCACGCTCGGATCCGACGCCCTTGACGATGGGCAGCAGCAGGTCGTTCATGCGCTCGGCGAGGTCGAGGTCGATGGTGGTATCGCCGCCGCGGGCGAGCATCACCCTGTCCTGCCATGTGGCGGTGTACTGCACTAGCGCGCGCAGGCCCTCGGCGTAGGACTTTTGCAGCATGAGACTGCGTCGCACATCGGGGTGGTGCGTGATGGTCACGCGCGGGGCTGCCTTGTCGAGCATCTGAGTGAGGTCGGCGCCCTGTACCCGGCTCTTGGCGTACTCGAGGGCATTGAGGTAGCCGGTCGACAGCATCGAGATCGCCTTGGTGCCCACCATCATGCGCGCGTACTCAATGATCAAGAACATCTGGGCGATGCCCTCGTGGGCGTCGCCGACGAGCCATCCGAGGGCAGGCTCCTTGTCGCTGAAGGTGAGCTCGCAGGTGGTGGACGCCTTGAGACCCATCTTCTTCTCGACGTTGGTGGCGTAAACCCCGTTGCGCTCGCCGAGTTCGCCGGTCTGAAAGTCGAAGTGAAACTTGGGCACCATAAACATCGATAGGCCCTTGGTGCCTGGGCCAGCACCCTCGGGTCGGGCGAGCACCAGGTGAATGATGTTCTCGGCCATGTCGTGCTCGGCGCTGGAGATGAAGCGCTTGACTCCCTCGATGCGCCAGGTGCCATCGCCATTGTCGAGGGCCTTGGTGCGGCCAGAACCCACGTCGGAGCCAGCGTCGGGCTCGGTCAGCACCATGGTGGCGCCCCACTGGCGCTCGATCATGATCGTGGCGATGTGCTTCTGCACTTCATTACCGAGATGGTCGAGGCTCGACGCGAACCCGGGGCCCGACATGTACATGAAGGCCGCCGGGTTACTGCCGTTGAGCATCTCGGCGCAGGCCCAGCGCACACTGCTCGGGCAGCCGACTCCGCCGAGGTGCACGGGCAGGTCGAGGTTCCAGAAGCCGCTGTCCATGAGCGCCCGGAATGACTTCGTGAACTCCGCGGGCATGGTCACGGAGAAGGTGGCGGGGTCGTAGACCGGCGGGTTGCGGTCGGCCGAGGCGTACGAGTCGGCAAGCACCCCGGTGGAGAGGTTCTCGACCTCGTTCAGAATGCTGTGAACGGTGTCGACATCCATGTCGGCGAAGGCGCCCTGACCGAGGCCGTCCTGAACGCGAAACACCTCAAAGAGGTTGAACTCGAGGTCGCGCAGGTTGCTCTTGTAGTG
The DNA here is from genome assembly GCA_943329595.2 of Bifidobacterium breve. Taxonomy (GTDB): domain Bacteria; phylum Actinomycetota; class Actinomycetes; order S36-B12; family CAIYMF01; genus CAIYMF01. Next base: position 10,891 of record CALQEM020000058.1, on the reverse strand, counting down.
GCCCATGACTGCTCCTTCGATCTAGTTACTCCCCGGTAACATCTATTGTTCTACTCACCAGTAACTTTGGCAACCCCCTAGGCTGAGAGCGTGAGTGCACAGGCGACCTCCTCGGTGGTGTCACGGCCGGCGCCCTACGGCCGCATTCTCATCAGCGGCGTGGTGTGTGGGGTGCTGGTGATGGTTCCCACGCTGATCGTGTACTGGGTACTGAGGTTGGTGGGGGTGCCCTTCGAGGTGGCGGTCGGCGGCGATACTTCGCTGACACTGGTGGGCACGTGGCAGGTCATGCTGGTGCCCATCGCGGCAGGCTTTCTTGGTGGCCTGCTGGCAGGAACCTTTCGTACCCTCACTAACGGCCCGCGAATCGCGGCGCTATCGCTGACGGCTCTCACCCTGGCCAGTTGCGCCGTGCCGCTGATGCAACCGGCGAGTGTGGCAACCTCCACTCGCGTGTCCCTGATCGTGCTTCACCTGCTGGTGGGCGGGGTGCTGACGTGGGCGATCTCGCGCGCCATCACGAGTGAAGACCCACCCGCAGGAGTGATTGAGGATCTCAATTCGAGACACCCCGGCGCGGGCGCCGAGTCGAGGCGCTAACCTTTGGTCGTGCTACATCTGCGCGTGTCCGCCGACGAACCGGGCATCGCAGTGCTTGCTGCTGCCGCACGTGCCGCCGTGGCCTCGCGCAACGGCAATGGCGATGCGGCTGGCCTTGTCCTTCAACTCGTGGGGCTCGACGCCCGAGAGCGCTCGCGGGGCGGTCAGGATGACACCCACATCGAGCTCAGCTCGTCGGTCGATGGCACCGAGGTGATTCTGCAGGTGCGTGATCGCGGTGAGCCTCTCAACGGGCCGGCCCCCACCCTTGAGCCCTTGCTCGAACTGGGAGTCATGACCTCGGCGCGCGCCTTTATCGAAGGAACCGGCAACGTCACCGAGATGCGCTTCGCGATGCCGAGTCACAGCGCCACCCTCGACTCCGGCTCCCTCGAGGTGCTTGGCGTCGACACTCCTCTGAGTTCCGAGGAGGTGACCATGAGGTCCCTGGTCGCCGCCGATGCGGCCTCGCTCACCCGCTGCATTTACCGCAGTTACGGCTGGACCTATCCTCACCCCGACCTCTACTATCCCGAGCGCGTCGCAGCCTCCATCACGTCGGGGCGCCGCGTCGGCGAGGTGGCGGTGACCGCTGACGGCGAAGTGGTGGGCCACTGGGGCGCGATCTTCTTGACCCCCACTCTGGTCGAGTCGGGGCTGGCCCTCACCGACCCGCGATTCCGGCGACGAGGCATTGCAGCGCAGTTGCAGGCGCGGGTGACTGAGCGCCTCAACAACAGCGACATCGTCGGCCGCGTGGGCGAGCCGGTGCTGACTCACACCGCGACGCAGGAGTTGGTGCTGCGCTCGGGCGGGGCCATTGTGGGGGCCTATCTCAGCTACGGGGTTCCGGTCGCGCAGGTCGGCATCACCGACGGAATGCTGGCGGGCCGTCGTTCGCTCGCCGTGCACTACATCGAGGTCAAGCCGATGACCGAGGCCACGCTCTGGATTCCGCGAGCCTACGAGCCCTTCGTGCGCATGGTGCTCGCGCACTGCGACTGGCCGCGTTCCTTCGGCGAGGTTCACCGAATGGGCGATACGCCCGACGAAACCTTGCTCGATACCACCCTCGACTCCTTTAACAAGCGTGGCGAAATTGATGTGCGCCAGATCGGGCTCGACCTCATCGAGGTGGTCGACACCGCCCTCGACTCACTGAGGCGGTCGGGCGCGGAGGTTGTGCACGTGCGGCTGCCGGCCAACGACCCCGCACTGGCGGTGCTCGGCGAGGGGCTCACGGTGCTGGGTCTTGCCTACTCGGTGATGATCCCGTCGTTCAGCGAGGCGGGCGACGCGCTCGTGCTGCAGTGGATTGCCGATCCCGAGATCGACACCTCGTCGTGGCACTACTACAACGACGACATCGCTCAACTCATCGGCGGGATTCTGGGCCAGGTGCACGAGCTCAGTGACCGCGGGGCACAGCAGCGTCGGCGTGCCGGACGTCGTGCGGCCCTGTTCGCCGCCCTCGACACCTGAGCGCTCGAGGTTGGTGACGCAGCCGCCTACGGCTTTCGCTGACCGTTCGGGTCATCTTTGGTCAAAAAAAGCCCGTCACGGGCATCTTTTGACCAAAGAAGCCCAGCGCGGGTGTGGTTGAGCGCCCGCGGCCCTGACCTGCGCAGGAGTGCCTCCGTGAACTACGCGGATGGTCCCGGCATCCTTGATGCATGCCGAGAAGGGTGTGGCTTGCGGTGTGGGGAGCAGGGGGCAGCAGTCTGACCCGCGTAGGTAGTGCTCTTGACGGCCCTGAAGTCATCCGGGGTGTTGCCGCACGTGGTTCCCCTCCACGAGTCGGTGGTTGTCAGAGTCCCATCTCTGCCCGGAATGAAAAAACCCGAGTTGTTCAAGATCCCGCCGCCGCCGCCGTCTGTGGCGGTGTTGCGGGTGACCTTCGTGTGCCCATCCAGAGTCAGGGTGGCCCTGGCGCCGTTCAAAATCCCACCACCACCGGCAGGTCCACCAAGGGAGGAACTGACAGGTGCGGCAGTGTTGCTGGTGACGGTCGAATCGGTCAGGGTCACGTTGCCGCTCTCACCGAAGTTCACGATCCCGCCTCCGGCGACGGCACTATTGCGACTGACCTTCGATTTGATCAGCGTCATGGTGCCGAAGGAGTTCTTGATCCCGCCGCCGACTGAGGCCGTGCTGTTGCGACTGACCTTCGATTTGATCAGCGTCGTGGTGCCTATGTAGTTGTGGATCCCGCCGCCACCTCCACCGCGTGGGTCGGTGGCGGTGTTGCCGCTGATCGTGGAGTGAGTCAGCGACACGGTCCCTTCGGTCGCGTTGTTGATCCCGCCGCCCTCAGCGGCGCTGTTGCCGCTGACCTTCGATTTGATCAGCGTGATGGTGCCCAGGTAGTTGTTGATCCCACCGCCGCCGCCGTCGGTGGCGGTATTGCCGATCACCGTGGAGTGGTTCAGCGTAAGGCTGCCGCCAAAGTTGGCAATTCCGCCCCCGTATCGAGCGGCGGTGTTGCCGCTGACCGTTGAACGGGAAAGCGTTAGGCTGCCGTAATTGAGGATCCCGCCGCCGTCGAAGCCGTTGCCATTGCGGATGATGAGCCGAGACAGGCTCACGGTCACGGTCGAGTTATACCCCGAGATAACGGCATCGGTGGCCTGGCCGTCGAGGATCGCTGTGCCCTTCTCACTAAGGGATCCGTTGGCGCGCAGCCCACCGATGACGTTGACAGTCCTGTTGATGGTGAAGTTGCCCTTGCAGATCCCACCGACGTAGATCGTGGGAATCGATTCATCGGCAAGAGCGGCGGCCAAGGCCGTCGAGTCCCCGGCTACGCCCACTGACACGGCGCCAGTACCGGCCTTGACCACACACGTCGTTGGTGAGGTCGACTCGCCGGCGGCAGCAATGCCCGTGCCGAGCACACTCGCGATCAGGGCCACCGTGGCACCAGCGGCAACACCGAGGCGCCGACGATGACGGCGAGACTCAGCGAGGTGTGCCGGGCGAGGAATGTAGCTGAGCATCACGGGCTCCTACGTTGTGGGTCCAGCCATCTGGATGCCAGCGATGCAATCAGCAACGCTGGAGAGTCAACATTGCACACCCCGGGGCGCGACACCACCCCCGAGAAGAGTGAGTGGGGAAAGAACTGCTGAACACCACCTCAGCAACAAGGAAACGTCTCCGGCTCGTAGTGGCCTCGGTTGGTGATCTCGACCCCTCAGGCAGAATCCCGACACCGACAATCTTTGGTCAAAAAGAGCCCCTCACGGGCATCTTTTGACCAAAGAAGCCCCGCGCCGAGATTTCCTCCTACGCTGAGTGCATGACAAGGTCGCGTGCGGCCTTCGCGGCCGTCACCCTCGCTGTGACCGCAGCCGCCCTGCCAGCGCTGAATCCAGCGGCCGGCGTAACCGGACCTGTCATTGCTGGTCATCAGGCCGGACCGACGCAATTCATCGAGTGGGTCGACGTGAGCGGAATCAACGCCTCACTTCTCACGTCGATCGGGTTTACTGTGGCCGCGAAGCCGGGGGCAACCGCTAAGGCCTCGTCGGCCACGTACTCGAAGGCCTACCTGCTCGCCCGTGGCTACCTCAACTCCGGAGCCGGAACCGCGCACTTCCCCGTCGTGGGGCTGTACCAGAAATACACCAACTCGGTATCGATCCGCATCGTTGAGGGAACGGCTGTCAAAACGCTCACCACGACGGTGACCACCCCCGCCTACGGTGACACCCGTTACGTGAGCCCTCGGGTGGTTGTTGCGCGTAACCCGCGCGTCCCACTCGACTACAGCTACATGATGATGAAGAACTGGTCGAGCCCCAATGCTCCGGTGATCGTCGATGTCGACGGTGAGGTGCGGTGGGTGGGCCACGGTCAAAACGGCCCGACGCCGACGTCGACGTTCCAGCGCAACGGCATCTTCTACGGGTTCGGTACCAGCCTGTTTCGAATGGAGCTCGACGGCACCAACACCTTCATCAAGGACTACGCGACCAGCGATCACGTCAGCAACATCGGCCACCACAACTACGACCTGGGCAAGAGCGGCATCCTTCTGGAGGTCGATGCGGACGGTCATCAGGAAGATCGCATCATCGAGGTCGATTTCACTGGAACGGTGATCAAGACCTTCGACTTCGCGACAATCATTAGTGACGCGATGGTGGCTGGCGGCGACAATCCCTCGGGGATCGTGGTGCTCTCGTCGGACTGGTTCCACAACGATGCGGCAACGTATTGGAAGGCCAACGACACGCTGGTGGTGTCGAGTCGTGAGATTGGGGTCTTCGGCATTAACTACAGCACGTCGAAGATCAAGTGGATCTTGGGCGACCGCAGCAAGCTTTGGTACACCTTCCCGTCGTTGCGAAAGTTCGCTCTGACCCTTCCTGTGGGGGCGATCGCCCCGACGGGTCAGCACGCGGTGTCAATCACGGCCCAGGGCGAGGTGATGATGTTCGACAACGGCACGCAGAGTGGCAACTATCCTGGAAGCACGATGCCGGGTCCCTCGCGATCGTATGGCGCGCCGCGCCGCTACGCGATCGATGAGAAGAAGATGACCGCGTCCCTAGCCTGGAGCTACGAGCATGGTCGGAAGGTGTACAGCCCCATCTGCTCGAGCATCTACCAAGACGGCAAGAGCTACCTCATCGACTACGCCTCCGAGGGCTGGGGCACCTCAATTCGCCTCATGGGCCTAGGCGCCGGCGACGTCACAGCCTTCGAGTACCTCTACCCGGGTGACTGGTCGAACGGGTGGAACACCCAGCCGGTGCACCTCGAGGCGATGAACTTCGCCTAGCTGCGGGTAAGGGTTGAAGGGGTCAGCCGCGAGTGCCGCTCCGATATCGCAGATCAGCTCGACCAGTTCCGGAACGCGGGGTCGACTCGCGTGGACGATAGCTCACGCGGTCCGCGGACCTTCACACCACCGATCCATATTTAGGTTTAACCTCTAATCCTCAATAAGGGGCGAGTGTGGGCAGGTATGTCGAGCAGGTGTCGCCGGGCGATCCGTCCGGTGCCACCGGGGACGTCACGCCGAGAGGCTGAAAGGGTTGGAACCAGGGAGCTAAACCCCGGCTATCAAAGGGTTTCCATGTGGAGCGGGTGACGGGAATCGAACCCGCGCTGTCAGCTTGGGAAGCTGATGTTCTGCCATTGAACTACACCCGCGCGGCGACCCAAGAAGGCGTCGCCCCCCGATTATGCCCGATGCTCGATGGGATCGACCACAGTGCTCACCCGAATCACTTCCCCAACGCCCTAGCCTTGGGTGGTGCCCAGACGATCCGTGGTTGTCGTTGCCGTGATCGTGCTCTCCGTGCTTTTCCCTGTGAACGCCGGAGCACTGCAGGGTGCCGGTGCCTCGGGCGCGGCGTGGTGGATCGTGGGAGGTGTCCTCTTCGCTCTTCCCTCGACCGCGGTGATCCTCCACCTCGCGACGAGGGATGCGTCGCCGCTGCGATCTCTCGCAGCAGGCGGTCATCTGGCACACGCGGGAGCTCGCGGCATCTGGGTGGCCGGAACGTTGGCCACGCTGTCGGCGTCAATCGCAGCCTTCAGCTTCTTGGCTCGGGCGCTCGGGATCGAACTTCCTGTCTCGGTCCAGGGGGCGCTCGCCATCGCGCTCGCCCTGGGCGGCGTGTTCATGGCTCGATCGCGGGCGTGGGCTCGCGTGCTGCTGGTGGGAGGCGTGGCGCTGGCCCTCGTGCTGCTCGTCGGGCTGGTCGCGCTGGTGGTTGCAGCAGGTTCGGGAGCGGTTGCTGAATCGGCGGGTGCTGGCGGCGGCTGGACCGGCGTGAGCCTCGCCGGATGGTCGTGGCTCGGACTGGTGATTCTCGGGCTCGTGGGCGCCCACGTGCCGTTCCAGCGGAATGAACTGCGGCCGGTATCGACGCGGCCGGTGGTGATCGCCATGGGGGTTGCCGTGGTCGGCTACCTCGTGCTCACACTGGCGTGCGCGCTTGCACTGCCGACAGGAACCGCGACCGGCGCCACCGGACTGGTCGACCTCGCTGCCACGGTGTCACCGGGCCTCGCCACCCCGATGGCGCTGCTGCTCTTCGTGTCGTTCGCCGCCACGACAATCGGCTTCGGCGGCGCCTTCCGCGAGCTGGCGGGCGACCTGGGCCTGCCGGGCCCGTCGTCGGCGTTGCTCATCGTCGCGGTGGGGGCGCTCAGCTACGTGGTGCTGCCACTGGCCTTCAGCTCGAGCGTGGGCAGCGCACCAGCCGTAGAGACGTACGCCATCACGCAGGGAGCCGCCGCGGTGCTCTGGGCCTTCGGCTACGTCGCCCTGGGGGTGCTCGTGCTGCGAAGTCCGGCCACTGCCTGGCTCAAGGGTGCGGCCGCGCTGACCGTGATCTTCGGAGCCCTCGGGGTGCTCGGAGCCCTTGTGGGTAGCCAGACACCGCTCATCAGCAACGACGCGATCTCGTTCTCGGTGGGAGGCGCGCCCGTAACCCTCGGCACATGGGCGCTTCTCGTGCTGATTGTTTCGGTGGTGGCGCTGGTGGTTACCTGGCTGGTGAAGGCCGAGGGCGACCACCTCGCCCATGAGCAGCCAGTTGAGTCGAACTAGCGGGCAACCGACTCGCGGCTCAGCGTGAACTTCGCGAGCACCTCGGGAATCGGCTCGACTCCGATGCCGGGCCCTGTTGGCACCCGTACGTAGCCGTTGTCGAGCACGAACGGGGTCGTGATGTCCTCGGCGTAGTAGCGCGACGATGCCGACGTGTCGCCGGGCATCGTGAAGTTGGGCATGGCAGCGAGGGCCACGTTCGCGGCACGGCCGATTCCAATCTCGAGCATGCCGCCGGCCCACACCGGAATGCCGCGCTCGGCGCACACGTCGTGAATGCGCACGCTCTCGAGGTAACCACCGACCCGTCCGGGCTTGATGTTGATCACCGTGGTGGCACCCATCTCAATCGCGTCGGCAGCGATGCTCGCCGACACGATTGATTCATCGAGGCAGATGGGGGTGCGCACCGACTTGGCCAGCAGCGCATGGCCCACGATGTCTTCCTCGTCGAGGGGTTGCTCGATGAGCAGTAGGTCGAAGTCGTCGAGCTGTGCGAGGTGGGGGCCGTCGGCTCGCGTGTACGCGGTGTTGGCGTCGACCTGCAGCAGCACCTCGGGGCCAAAGGTCTCGCGCACCATGCGCACCGGCTCGATATCCCACCCGGGCTCGATCTTCAGCTTGATGCGCAGGTAGCCCTCAGCGAGGTAGCCGGCGACCGCCTTCTCGAGCTCGCCCAGCGAGTCGTGGATTCCGACTGACACTCCTGCCGGCACGCGGTCCTTCACGGCGCCGAGGTACGACGCGAGCGAGACGCCCGCACCGCGAAGTTGAGCGTCGAGCACCGCAGTCTCCAGCACCGCCTTCGCCATGCGGTGGCCCTTGGCCCAGGCCAGCGTCGGCGCGATGACTTCGGCGGTGAGGTCGTCGCCGAGCGCGTATAGATCGGGGATGAAGAACTCGCGCAGCACGTCTTCGGCCGCGGATCGGTACTCGCTCGAGTACGCGGGACGGTCCATGGCCACGCACTCGGCCCAGCCCTCGCCCACATCGGTGATGGCGTGCACCAGAGAAACCTCATGTGTGGTCTCGACACCGAAGGAGGTGCGGAAAGGCGACACCAGCGGCACGGCGATTCGCAGAAGCTCGACATTCTCAAGGCGCATGTGTTCGCTACTCACTTCTCGTCTCGATGGTGGTGCACGTCTGTGACGGACGCTACTCCTGCTCGGGGCGAATTCGTTCTGTGGTGCGATGCAGCACGTTCTGTGGTGGAAACCGTCACGAGCCGGTGTCGTTTTCCACCAGAAAAGGGGTCGGCTAGTCGCTGCGGTCGGCAATCACGAGCCGAAGTCGCTCCGGCCCGAACTTCGCCACCACACCGGCGAGAGAGTCAGCCACCTGCTGGTCGGGCACCACGAGGGTGAGCCTGAGGTCGGGCGCCGCCTGCAGCACCTCACCGAGCGACGCGACGGGATCGGCCGTGCGCAGAATGGTGTCGACCGTGACGTTGTACCGCTCGTACGCAATGTCCGAGCCGATGGCCAGCGAGTGCGCGAGGCGGCCGGCGAACATGTTCACGTACTCGCTGCGATATCCGGTGACCGATCGCGCCACCGGAATCCATGTGACCGTCGTGTGGCCATCGCTGTCGGGATGTGCCGCAGCTGAGAGCACGACATCGCCCACCAGCGGAATGCGGGTCACGGCCGACTGCCGTGCTTCGAAGGCGGCGAGTCCGGCGGGACGTGTCAGCACGCCGCCGCCGACTCCCGGACGAAGCGTGACGGTGGAGATCTCGGCCACCGCGATGACTATCACCACGAGTGCGATCACTAGACCCGTGCCCTGCCGCGCGGGTGGCACCTTCGCCAGCCGCAGCGATGTCCAGCGCGCGACCACTGCCGCAGTGAGCGGAACGGCTGCGAGCAGCAGCGCGTACACCATCTTGTTGGTGTAGTACGAGTCACCGATTGTCACGCCCGCGCGAACTGAGTCGACGAGGAAGTACAACGTCACCGCGCACGCTGACAGCACCGGGCCCAGTAGTGCGAGCGACACCAGCCTTCCGGCGGCGCGACTACTGAGGGCAAGCGTGAGTGTCGCCACTGCGGCCATCACGACCGCCGGCCAGTACTCGAAGGCCGGAAGCCCTCCGGTGAGAGCGCCCCAGGGCGCGTTCTTCACCGAGTCGGTGATGGCAGTGAGGGCAGGAGCCGCCAGCGCGGCACACACGAGCCCCACCACCACGAACCACACGAGTCGTCGTCGGCGCCACCTCCACAGCGCGACGCCCACGGCCAGGGCGGGAAGCAGCAGCCCGGCCGCGAGGGGCAGGTACACGTACGCCGCAACCACGCCCGCGAGAGGCAGCACGAACCAGCCGAGCCGGGTCATGGCGGCGCGCGAGCGCACGCTCACCGTGACGGCACCCACCACCAGGGCTGCACAGGCGAGAAAGCTGGCGGCGGCAAAGTCGAACATGGATCCCATGGATCCGAGCAGGCACCAGAGCGCGGTCGCCGTGCCGGCGAGGCCAGCCGCGACCGCGCGGGTGCGTGAGGCAGTGCGCCGAGGCATCAGGGCGCGCGCGGCGATGCTGGCGCTCCACGTGAGCACCGCTGCGGCAAGCGCTGCCGTGAGCGCCGACCACGCCACATACGGTCGCACGAGGTCGACTGCGGGGGTGCCCGCGCTGATGCCTGCCGCCCACTCGCCCGCAGACCAGATCGCCACGTGCAGCCGCGGGTAGCCAGCGAAGAGCAGGTCGGGTGATGACGTTCCGGCCCAGCTTCCCGACCGCATCATCTGCACAAACATGGGCAGGTGGCTGCTGTGGTCGTGGGGAAGTTCTCCGCCCGCCCACCACTGCAGCAGGCCGGTGATCGTGCGAGCGGTGGTGGCGGTTGCGTACACGCCGAACAGGACTACGAAAGAGACGAGCCCCGCGACGAGTCCGATCGCGTCGTCAACCCGAATTCGTGGCAGCACCGGTGCACTGCGGCGCACGTAGAGACAGCCGATCGCACCGAGCGCCACCGCGCTGAGCAACAGCCGCCAGCCGAGAGGAGGAATCACAGAATGGGTAGCGCTGAGAACCACCATCACGGCGCCAACGGCCGCCATGCCGACGACGCACGAGATGATCACGCGCTCGCCTACACCCCGACCCCACGGTGCGAAGATCGCGCCAGCGGCCACGCAGGCGACGACTCCGCCGGGAGGCCACAGCCACAGCATGAGCAGCGCGGCGACGAGCAGCGCGGTCGCGAGCCGGCGGCCCGAAAGGGCGGATGAACCCAGACCTCTGCTCGACCCCTCCACCCCGATGGTCGTCACTTACGCATCCTATGCAGCGGTTGCTGGCCGCCATCTCGAAGCGAGTACCCTCGCTGCAAGGTGAGAATCCCACGCTGAAGGGCTCTGTTGTGCTGCTAAGTGACCGTGACCTGCGGGCCGAGATCGCTGCTGAGCGTGTCGTGCTCGAGCCCTACGACGACGGAATGATTCAGCCGTCGAGTATCGATGTGCGGCTCGACCGGCTGTTCCGCACCTTCGAGAATCACCGCTACCCGCACATCGATCCGTCGGTGGAGCAGCCCGACCTCACGCGCATGGTCGAGACGGCCGCCGACGAGGCGTTCATCCTGCATCCCGGCGAGTTCGTGCTGGCCTCGACCTATGAGGTCATCACCCTGCCCGACGACATCGCCGGGCGCCTTGAGGGCAAGTCGTCGCTGGGTCGCCTCGGGCTGCTCACGCACTCGACCGCGGGCTTCATCG
>CALQEM020000057.1:0-15954 GCA_943329595.2 Bifidobacterium breve | reverse complement strand
CCCTCCTTCGCCGGAGGGCCAAACTCCAGAGATAGAGGCTTCTGGCCAGGCTCGGCGGGCGTGGCCTGGGCCAGGGAGAAGTGGATGTTGCCAGAGTCGGGTCCGACCGTGTCGATCGCGTCGGCCATGTTCACCGGAATGGAGATGGCCACCACCAGGAACTCCGGGTCTCCGGGCTGCTTCGTCGCCTGCGGAGAAACGAACACCAGGCTCGGCACCGCCACACCATCGGAACCTGGAACCTTGCGAATGCCAAGCAGCAGGGGCGCGCCCACCTCTCCCGACTTGGCAACCAGCGGGGCATCGGCGGCTTTGGTGCCCAGCACTTTCGCGAGAGCTTTGGTGCCACCGAGGCGGTCAATCTCGTACTTCATCACGTAGCCATTTCCCTTGGGCGCGAGGAGTGCCAGCGCCGAGAGGGACGTATTGCCGAGCAGCACCGATTGGTTCACGGCGGCAAAGCCAGCCTGATTGACGAACGGGCTGCGGGGAGCCGTGCCGGCCCGGGCTAGGTAGGCGTTGAAGTCGTCACCGATGCCGGCGTTGAGCGCACTCGACGCCGTGGCGGCGGCCGCGACTAGGGTGTCGGCCTCCTGCGAGGCCCAGTAGGCCGACGTCAGGTAGGGGGCGACGAGCGCCAGCCCCACGATGACGAAACCGAGCGACAGCCGGCTGAGCCACCGCGAGGCGCCACCGCTGAGAGGCCGGGCCCAGAGGGCGGCGCCCAGCATCATGGCCGCCCCGATGGGAACGGCGCGGCGGAAGAACCTCACCCAGAAGTCGCCGGCGTCGACCGCCTCGGCCACTCCGAGCACCGCCGCCATCTGCAGCAGAGACGCCACCACACAGAGGCCGAGCAGCATCGCGGTGACAAGCCCGAAGCGCAGGCTCGGGCGAAGTTCGTCGGACCGGTGGAACGAGCGCAGCACCCAGGCACCGCCAGCGGCCAGCGCCACCGCGATGACCAGTCGCATCAGGGCGTTGATGTCGCCCGGTGTTTGAGCGAGCACGGTAATCAGCGACGCAGCGACGGCCGCCACGGCAGCCAGCCGCCGTGACGCCTCGCTGAAGACCACCACCAGAACCAGCACGTCGGCCCGCACGTAGCCCTCGGTGGCGTGAATGATGACCTCGGCCACCATCGCGGCAAGAACAACGATGGGGAGTGTGGCCGCGAGGGGCAAACGGCGCAACGCGGGCTTTCGCGTGATGGAGGTCATGGCGCTCATGGGCCCCCCACAGACGGGAAACGCCCACCCTCGCTCGGGCGAGCAGCATCCACCGGGCTAGCAGTACTTGCCGGCGAGGAACAACGAGATGCTCATCACGACATTGCCGGACGAGTCGGCAACCTTGAGCCACGACCAGTAGTAGCGGTTGGCGGCGATGGTGGGGGTGGGGACGGCGCATTTAACTGCCAGCGTCGGGACGGTGACCGAGGAGGCCTTGAGAACCGAGATTGACTGTAGCCCCGAGCTACTCAACAGGGTTTGCGACGCCGAAGTCAGACAGCCGGAGACAGTGGGGCAGTACGGCTTCGTGGACGGGGAGGACGTGCGCACCAGTTGCAGGGTGTACGAGTACGTGGCGCCCGTGGCGCTGTTCTTAAACGAGCCACTTGCCTTCAATATCGCTGGCGATGACGTTGTCGCTGGTGACCACGACGGCGTGCCAGCCGCAACATTCGTGGGCGCGACCGCGCTGGCTGGGCCCGCGGTGAGAATCGTGAGGGCAGCGACGGCACCCACCATTCCCGCAGTGACCCAACGACGACTGTACATACCTGTACGTTACCACGCCATCACTCTGAGTGCTAGTGGGAGTGTGACCCACAGGTCACGCTGGGTGTTCGCGCAGCAAGTCGGAGTTAGCAGAGCTTGCCGCTCAAGGCCGACGACGTGCTGTACACGACGTTGCCCGACGAGTCGGCAACCTTGAGCCACGACCAGTACAAGCGGGCCGTGGAGCTGGTCGTGCACTTGACCGACAGCACAGGAATGGTACCGATGCCGCCCGCGGCCACCGAGACACTACTGGTCACAGTGTTGAGTCGCACTTGAGAGCCACCCGTGACACAGCCACTGGTGCCACAGGATGGCTTAGTGGTAGTGGTGGTGCGCACCAGTTGCAGGGTGTACGAGTACGTGGCCGACGAAGTGGTGACGCTGTTCGTGAATGAGCCACTTGCCTTCAATATCGATGGTGACCACAACGGCGTGCCGGCCGCAACATTGCCAGGGGCAAGAGCGCTGGCTGGGCCCGCGGCAAGAATCGTGAGGGCCGCGACGGCACCCACCATTCCCGCGGTCACCCAACGTCGACGTCTCATGCCAGTAAGTTACCACACGGTCACACTGTTCGCTAGCAGGGTGGAGTCGGAGTGTCACGCTGCGTGTTGACAGCCCAGAGTCGGGGCCCACCCCGTTGGCGTCTACGACACGATGTCCTTACGCTCGAAGCGCAGTACCGCGACGGTGAGCATCACAGCGAAGGTCACACACGCATAAGCGGCGCCGGTGGCCATCTGGCCCCACACCACGTCGGAGCCCAGCGCGTCGGCCCAGGCGGCGCCGTAGTCGGTGGGCAGCAGTCGGCGCAGGTCGCCCAGCGGCTCGAGCCGGTTGAGAATCGTGCTGACGATCACGATCATCACCGCCGACCCCACCGCGCCCAGCGGCACGTCGGTGAGCACGCCCATCAGGAAGGCCACTCCCGCTGGAATCAGCAGGGTGAGCGCGATGTAGGCGGTGACGAGTGCCACCCGCTGCAGCGACTGCGAGGTGTCGAAGCTGCCTCCGGTGGGACTGGTGAGCCCGGTGGACCCGAAGGCGAGCAGTCCCACCACCAGCGAGGTCACGACGAGGGTCAGCAGCACGCCGAGGGTGAGCAGCAGCCCCACAATCGCCTTGGTGGCCAGCAGTCGCCGCCGCGGCACCGGCGCGGTGAGTAGGTAGCGCAGGGTCGACCACGATGCTTCGCTGGCCACGGTGTCACCCAGAAAGAGTGCGGCCAGCACCACCAGCAGCAGCCCCGACGCGAACAGCAGCATGGTCACCGCGAAGTTCCACGCTCCGGTGGTGGCCAGACCCACGAGGTCAAGGTTGCCTCCGCCGAAGCCGCCTCCTCCGCCGGAGGTGCTCGCTTGAGGTCCGAGCTTGACCGCGGCCACCACCACCAGTGGCAGCGCCACTACGAGCAGATACGCCACCAGGGTGCGGCGGCGGCGCAGCTGCCGGATGAATTCAACCTGCACGCTCAACGTGCGCCGAGCGCTATAGGGCATCGGCCCAGCGATCACCTGCCCGCTCACGACGACACCACCGCGTGACCCTCCCCCACGATTTCTAGGAATGCATCCTCGAGCCGCGCGTGGCCGGCGAGCAGGTCGGCCACCGTGCCCTGCGCCACCAGCCGGCCTCCCTGCATCACCACCACGTGCGAGCATGTCTGCTCGACCTCCGCCAGCAGGTGCGACGAGATGATCACGGTGCGGCCGTCGCGCGCGTAGCCCTCGAGCACCTCGCGCATCTCGCGAATCTGCGGCGGGTCGAGGCCATTGGTCGGTTCGTCGAGCAGCAGCAGATCAGGCATGCCCAGCATCGCCTGCGCGACGCCCAGCCGCTGGCGCATACCCTGGCTGTAGGCGCGCACTCGGCGGTCAATGGCAGAGCCGAGGCCGGCAACCTCGAGCACATCGTCGACGCGCGGGTCGCCGCTCCGCCCGCTGGCGCGCCAGTACAGGTCGAGGTTCTGACGCCCGGTGAGGTGCGGCAGAAATCCTGGCCCCTCCACGAAGCAGCCAATGCGTGCGAGCGCGGCAGCGCCCGGATACACGCGCTCGCCGAACACGTAGGTCGCGCCCCGAGTGGGGTGGATGAGTCCCATTGCCATGCGCATGGTGGTGGTCTTGCCCGCACCATTAGGGCCCAGCAGCCCGAGCACCACTCCTCGCGGCACTTCGAAGCTGACGTCGTCGACCGCGGTGAGGCCGCCCCGGAAGCGCTTGGTGAGTCCGTCGATCGCCAGTGGCATGTCGATCAGGTCGGCGCGGGCGTCACTTCGTGGGTGCCGCGGACGCAGTAGCCGGGCCACCACCCACAGCAGCACCACGACCACCAGCGCGGCAGCCGGCCAGAACCACACAGGACGCGTCGGCGTCGACGTCATGACTACCGCCGGCAGGGTCACCCCCGGCGACACCAGCGCCACCGTGTAAACGGCAGGGCCCTCGGGAAGTCGGAAGGCGAGGTCGGTGGTGCCCACCACGAGCGCCAGCGACTCCCCGGCGGAAACGTCGACCACCACTGCCGGTAGTTGAACCTCAACCTCGGTGGGGGTGGGGCCCACGCGGTCGAGCCGAATCGGCGCCACGAGCCCGTTGGGCAGAATCAGCCGCCCGCCCGGCCCCACAATTCGCAGTGACGCGAACAGGGTGACGTCGCGCACCTCTTGTGCCGACGACACCGCGAGGCGCACCCGCGACGCGCCGACCACCCGCTGCGACACCGACAGCGGCTGGCTGAAGAAGGTGGCGGTCTGGTTGGGCAGCTGTGCC
Organism: Bifidobacterium breve; assembly: GCA_943329595.2. Classification (GTDB taxonomy): domain Bacteria; phylum Actinomycetota; class Actinomycetes; order S36-B12; family CAIYMF01; genus CAIYMF01. The sequence continues at coordinate 11,399 of CALQEM020000057.1, read as the reverse complement.
GCAAGCGCGCTACCCGCCAGCCCAGCCAGCGCTCCCGCACCGGGAAGCGCGGTGATGGCCGCAGGCAGACCGCCAGCAGGTGCGAGCACCTGCTGAGCACGGCCGACCAGCGGCACCTCAACCGTCGACGTGCCGCTGACACCCGGATACGCGGCAGACCTCAGCACGTCGACCGAGGCGCTGGCGCGCGCACTCAGGGCCGACGCCTCGGTAAGCGAGGCCTCGAAGTCGAGCGGTACCTCCGGCCCACCTGCGAGGTAATGCACAAACCAGTCGGCGGTCAGGGTGCGTAGCCGCTGAGTCTCGGGCACCCCTCCGTCGTGCCCGCCCGCGTGCCACACCACCTTCACCGGCGTCTGGGGGCTCGCCGCACGGATCTGCTCGGCGGTGGCGTTGAGTTGGTCGAGCGGGAAGAGCGAGTCTGCTTCGCCGCCGCCCAGCAGGGTGGGCACCCGAATTCGGTCGGTGACACTCACCGGCGACGACCGGCGCATCAGCGCAGCCCCTTCGGTGGTGACCCTTCCGGTGGTCGCGGCGGTGACGTACAACTCGCACCAGTCGGGCGCGAATCGCCCGCACGTGGTCACCGAGCCGTCGGCTGACGTGAGGCCGGCGCTGAAGAACACGCTGGTCCACAGCTGCTTGAGCACCCCGAGGCCGGCCGAGCCCACGACGCTCTGGCCAAACAGCGAGGTGCGCAGATCGTTCCAGGTGATGTCGGAGGCGATCGCATCGACCCTCGGGTCGTACCCGGCGACCAGTAGCGAGAGCGCTCCGCCGTACGAGCCGCCAGCCACCCCGACCCGTGGGTCGCCGGCCGAGTCGAGCACCACCTCGGGCAGTGTGGCCAGCTTGGTGATTACCGCCATTGCGTCGGCCACCTCGAACTCCGGCGAGTTCATCGAGATCTGGCCCGTCGACTTTCCGAAGCCGCGTGCACTGTAGGCGATCACCACGAAGCCGCGCTCGGCTAGGTAGAGAGCGTCGTCGCGCGAGGAAAGCTTGCTGCCACCGAAGCCGTGCGCGAGCACCACTGCGGGAGCTGGCGTGACGGCCGGTAGGTACACATCGGCGTCGAGGGATACTGGGGTGGGGTCGGTGGCCGAGGTCGGGCCGCCGACGACGGTGACGGTGGTGGGACCGCCCACAGCGGAGGCATGCACAGCCGGAGCGAGGGCCAGCCCGATGGCCAGCACCACAGCTACTCCGAGTGTGCGCACCCCTCGACTGTGACACGGCGGGGCGGGGGCCGCACCGCGGGGATGCTCCGAGGGCACGCGCGCGGCGGGTGACCGAACTAGCAGTACTTGCCGGCTCTGTACGACGAGAGGGCCACCTCAACGTTGCCCGACGAATCAGCAACCTTGAGCCACGACCAGTAGTACCGGGTGGTGGAGCTCGCCGAGCAGTTGACCGACAGCACCGGGAGCTTGACGGTGGCGCTCTTGGGCACCGTCACGCTGCTGGTGACCTGATTCAGCAGGACCTGGCTCGTGCCCGAGCTGAGGCAGCCGCTCGCGGTGGTACAGGTCGGCCTGGAGGCCGTGCTAGTGCGCACGAGTTGCATCGTGTACGAGTAGGTAGCCGAAGCCGAGACCGTGTTTTTGAACGACCCAATGGCCTTCAGCTGAGACGACAACCACGACGGCGTGCCAGCGGCAACGCTGGAGGGGGCCGCGGCCATGGCCGGCTCAGCCGCCACGACAGCGAGGGCGACCAGAGCCGCCGTGCCACCGATCACCCGCCATCTATGCCACATAACTGAACGTTACCAGTAAATCACCCCGAGTAGTACCCCACTGGGTGACTGGTTGCTCATATTGAGTAGTTATCGCCCGGAGCAGCGTTAGCTGACGACTCAGCTGATGCCGAGCTGGTGCAGCAGGTTGTACTGCGTCGGATTGTCGGGCAGCACCCAGGCGACGCCCTCCAGCACGATAATTGCGACCACGTTGGCGACGATGACGCCGAGAAAGAGCCACACCACGGCCTTGGCCGCCACGCGTGCGACCGAGCCACTGGGAGCCAGGGGCACCGCGTGTCGGTTGAGTAGCGCCATGACCCCGCAGAACACGATCACGATCTGGAAGGTGATCAGGGCCCACGTGTAGAGGTGTAGCCCCAGCACCGCACTTCCGTAGCCGGGGTCTCCGGGCAGGATGTGCAGCAAAATCTGACGTGTCGCGAACACCGACCCGGCGCAGGCGGCAACGATCGACATACCGATGGACCGCACGTAGCGCCCGCGCGTGAGCGTGCCGCGCAGCGCCTCGAGCACAATCCACATCGCGGGGATGGTCGCCAGAATCATCGCGTAGCGCTGCAGCATGCACAGCGGGCACGGGAACTCGCCCCCCAAAAGCTGCACCGCGAAGGCGCCGAGCAGCGTTCCGCAGTAGGCGAGGATAAACACCACAAAGCCCCAGAACGCGAGCGAACTCAGCAGCGGGTTGGTGGGGGGCTCGGGCGCGGTGGCGCCGGAGGTGTCTTCGGAGGTGATCTCTGCGCTCACGTCAGTCATCCCTAAAAGCTCAGGTCCAGCGAACTGGTGACGTGGTAATTGAAGAGCAGGAGTGACAGCACGAGTCCAACAACCCAGAGGCTGAGGATGCGCAGGGTGCTCCGGTCTCGGTACACGGCGATGGCGGCAACGAGGAGCACGACCATGATCACAATGTCCATAGCCGCCACACTAGGGCGTCGCCACGGCACCACGACCACCAATGAACCTACGGCTGGAGGTCACGCCTTCGCCAGCCGAGCAGGCGTGCCATCTGCGCTCATGTTTCCGGTAGCGCAGAGCGGCGGATCGGCGAGTCAGGCCGTTGGTCTCGCCTCGGGCCGTGTCGGGCACACTAGAACCATGACGGCGCTCAGCTCGGTGCGCGACCGGGTCGACCGGTGGCAGCAGCGCCACGCCTCGCTCGGGTTTCCCATCGCGGTCGTGAGAAAACATGGTGACGACGCGGGCGGCCGCCATGCCGCGCTGATGACCTACTACGGCTTCCTCAGCCTCTTTCCGATCATGCTCCTCGCGGTCGTGATCGTCTCGCGCGTACTCACGAACTTCCCCTCGGTGCGGGCACAGGTGGTGAAGGCCCTCGTTCCGTTTCAGTTCCGCGGAACTCTCGACTACGCCCTAGCCTCGCTTCCCGACGGCGGCATCGCACTGTGGGCCGGCCTGATCGGACTGGTGGGCACCAGCGTGGGCGTGGTGCTCACCGCCCACGACACCCTGAACCAGGTCGCCGGTGTGCCCCACCGACTCCGGGCCTCAGGACTGGCGAAGTACCTGAGGGTGCTGGCCGCCCTGGTGGTGCTGCTGGTCGGCATCATCGCGCTCGCGGCCGTCACGGTGCAGGCCGTGCGGCTGAGCGCGCCCGATGGCCTCGACACTCGGGCCACCGCGGTCGAATTGGCGGCAGCGATACTGATTCTGTTCGCGATGGTCTGGCTAGGCGCCACGCTGCTGCTTCCGAGGCGCCCCCGGCTTCGGTCGACGTGGCCGATGGCCCTCGGGGGGGCGGTGGCCATCACGGCACTGCTGGCCTTCGGCGCCCTGCTGCTACCCGCGCTCGTCATGCGCGCCGGGCCGATCTACGGCGCCTTCGCGGCGATCGTGGGGCTCTTCTCGTTCATCTCGCTCATCGCGCAGGCGCTGGTGTGGACCGCCGAGGTCGCGTCGGTTCGCCACCACCGACTCTGGCCCCGCTCGCTCGATGCCGCGAACCCGATCGAGGCCGACGCGAAGGCGCTAAGAATGCTTGCGCGCGAGCAGGAGCGCATTCCCTCGCAGCGGGTCACCTCGGAAGTGGGCTGACCGGGGCAGGCACTCCGAGCGAACAGGTGCTCACGGCCGGGGCTCCGGCGAAACGGTCGGCCGCCCAGTTGACCACCGCCGGGCCGGCCACGATCGAGGTGTTCTGGTGGCTCATCGTGGGCAGCCACAGGCTGGTGATGGTGACGCCCTGGGGGCACCAGGTGTTCTGCAGCAGCGCGTTGCTGCCTGCGAGCACGACCTTGTCAGCCATTCCCTGGGCGAGGAACATCGGCATGCCGGCGGGAGGAGGGGGAGGCGTCTGCTCCTCGACGGTCGCTGACCACGCCGGGTCGGTGAGCGGGTTGGCTTCGAAGAAGGAGCCCTTCACCGTGTTGAGTACCAGCGCCGACACAGTGCCCTCGGCAACGCACATCGAACTCAGTGCGCCTGCCTGGTTGCGGCCCGACTCGCTAAGGGCCGCCTCAAAGTCGCGATCGGGGTGGGCGATCCGCCAGCCCGAGAGCGCGTCGGGGCCGATCACCCAGCCCACCACCGTGTGCCACTGCACCGTCATGATGGCCGCCAACTCGGCAGCAGGAACCGCGGCCGCGACTCCCCGGAGCCTGAGTTCAGGGGCCAGCCGCGCGGCCTCATGCGCGGTCCAGAGCGCGGCGTGCCCGCCCTGCGACGCACCGAAGACCACCCAGTCTGCGCCCGCAGCCGAGCCGGCAAAGGCACGCGCGGCGCGCACGCTGTTGACCACGTCGCGCGCCTCCTGCCCGCCGACCAGATAGGTCGAGGGACCGGGCATTCCTAGGCCCGCGTAGTCGGTGGCTGTGACGACCCAGCCGCGCTGCAGTGCCGGCTCGAGCCATCCGGTGGTGGTGTAGCTGGTCGCACCCGAGGGCGCGCATGAGGCGGCGAGTCCGACGGTTCCGTGGGCCCACGCCAACACGCGTCGGCCACCCGCGGGCGCGGGCGTGTCGGGCAGGAAGATGCGACCGCTCACCGCGATGGGCACACCGGCAGAGTCGAGCGAGGTATACACCACACGAAAGCCTCGGCCACCGACGACGCTGTACTCGAGCGGCTCACTGCGAATGATGGTTCCGGGCGTCGGCGGAATTGACTCGGGCGCGGAGTAAAAGGCCGACTGGGATGTGGCGCGCTGCTCATCGGCACTGCGGAACGCGAGCCACCTCACACCGACCACCCCCACGCCCACCACGCCAGCGATGAGGCTGAGTGCCCCCACGACTGCGAGCGCCGTAACCCACCACCTCGAGCGCGTGCGCACCTCAGGCATGCTGACCCTCCTCCGATTCGACCTCACACTAGGCCCCCATCGATACCCGTCCCTGTACTCTGAGGGGCCTCTGCGGAAGGGTCTAACGCATGTTCATGCACGACGTCGCTCACCTGCTGATGCAGTCTCGCCGATCGGTCGCGGCCATCACCTCGGTGGTCACCGGCACCAACTTTCTGACCCACCTCGACCATCGCCTCGCGCACACCTTCGTGTCTCTCCGTTACACGCTGCCCGAGATCGAGGAGAAGTCCGACCAGCCCCGGCTCAGCAGCAGGTGGCAGGGCGGCGGCGCGGGCAGCGACTTCGAGTTAGCGCTCGCGCGCTTTCCCGAAGCATTCGACCTCGTGCTGATCGACCCCTTCCACGACTATGCCGACAGCATCGACGTGCTCACGGCCGCCATTCAACTCGCGGGCGACGACGGCATGGTGCTGGTGCACGACTGCATGCCGCCCCGGCAGTTCATCGCCGATACGTTTCGCCCCGGGCCCTGGGCCGGAATGACATTCGCGGCCTTCCGCGACCTCGCGCCGCACACCGGGCGCGAGTGGTTCGTGGTGGCCAGCGAGATGGGTATCGGGGTGCTGGGGCCTCGGGTGGGCGCGCAGCCCACCGCTGCCGACCTTGAGTGGGACGCGCTCACCAAGGTCGGCAAGATCGCGGCCTACGTGGGCGATTCAAGGGCCGTCATGAACGCGGTCGACGTCGAAGCTGTGCCTGAGGCACTGGCGGCCCTCGAGGGTCGCGCTCTCGGCCGCACCGGCTCGGCCTGAGCGCTCATCACCCCCAGGGGCGACGTCCCCACACCAGATAGGCGATCGGGCCCACCGGCTGCACGAAGGAGGCCAGCGCCCAGGCCACCTTCGACCCTCGCACCTGGCCGGCCGGCCGCCTCGCGAGGTCGACGAGCGCGATGGTGGTCAGCACCACCTCCACTGCTCCGCCCACCACCACCAAAGTCCGCTGTTTGTCACTCATCTCGCTCCACTGACGCCGTCTGCCCATACCGCCACGCTAGCCCGGTCGGTCAGGGGCGTAGGTGTGCACTCAGCCTTTCGGCGTCAGGGGGTGATTCCCGCCGCGAGCACGTCGCTGACCACTGCCCGGTCACCCTCGACCACGAGTGCGCCGACATCTGCGCGGCGCCAGAGCACGAGCAGCACGTCGGCCGCTGGCCCGCGAAGCGTGGCGGCCGTGGGCGCGGTGGGATCGGTCCCGTCGCCGGCGATCACGAAGGCCGTGTCGCCAAGGTCGGTGAGCACCACCCGCAGGCCGCGCTCGAGCACGGGCGTGACACCACGGCGCACGCGGCTGGGAAAGAACATCGTGGCGATCTCATCGACGCCGTCGGCGGCGAACTCCGCATTGGTGGCGACCGGAAGAGTCAGCGCCCGCTGCGCGTCACCGAGGTGCATCGAGGTCTCATGCGCCTGCCTGCGCGACCAGAATGCGGCAGTGCGTGGCGGCGGGCCAAACGTCCAGGCGGGCGAGTTGGGGTCGGTGCGACGCAGCAGCGCGACGAGCCGGGATGCGCCTTCGGCGAACCAGGCCACGAGGTCGTCGCGACCGTCTGGGCCTTGAGGCCGCTCCCCCGCCGCGCCGGTGATCAGTGCGTCGTGCGCCCACCGATGCACGCCGCCTAAGTGACGAGCGAGGTCCGCGACGTTCCAGCCAGGACAGCCTGGAACGCTGGCCGAGAGGTCGGCTGTTCGCAGGAGCCCCTCAACAATCGTGGAGTCGCGCTCGAGGACCGACTGATACTCATCGACGCTCAGCATGGGGCAAGTATCGCCCCTCGACGCTAGGGCGCCCGACGGGCCGGAGGAATGCGGAGACCTGCGGAGTACAGGGCAGCGACAACCTCGCGACTACTGACCGGCGTCGCCCCCTCGGCGATGGCAAGTGGCCGCATCTCGTCAGGGATGTCGTAGTGGTCGCCGCCGAACGCTCGACGAGGGACACCGATCCATTCGGCGAAGGCGTGGAGCTCGTCGAGCGAGGTGTCACTAACAAGGTGGCACCAGAGCCGATCGCGCCACGGCCAGTGCGCGCCGTCGACGAGGAGTCCCATGGGGCGACGATACGCCGCAGTGGCGCGCCGCGGGCTGAGTAGTGTGCCATGTATGGATCCTCGCCCCCCGCTGCCCCCCTTCACGGCCGAGAGCGCCGCGGCAAAAGTGCGCGGCGCCGAGGATGCCTGGAACTCGCGTGATCCCGAGCGAGTGTCGCTCGTGTATACCGACGAAACGCAGTGGCGCAATCGCGCGGAGTTTCCGTCAGGCCGGGCCGAGGTCGTCGAGTTCCTACGACGCAAGTGGGCGCACGAACTCGACTACCGGCTGATCAAGGAGCTCTGGGCCTTCACCGACTCTCGCATCGCGGTGAGATTCGCCTATGAGTGGCACGACTCCTCGGGGTCGTGGTTCCGGTCCTACGGCAATGAGAACTGGGACTTCACTCCAACCGGCCACATGGCCCGGCGGTTCGCCAGCATCAACGACCTTCCCATCAGTGCTGATCAGCGACTGTTCCACTGGGCGATGGGCCCGCGGCCAGCCGAGCATCCGGGCCTGACGGAGTTGGGACTGTGACGACGGCCGCAATGACCGACCCTGAATCAGTAGCGCGATGGCCGCGCGAGCACGGCCCGCGGACGTAGGGAGGGACCATGGAGATCAAGGAACTCGGACACCTCGTCCTGTATGTGCGCGATCTCGAGCGGTCGGTGCGGTTCTACCGCGACGTACTGGGGTGGCGGCCGATTCTCGAGGGCGGCACCGACGCGATCCCATTTCGAGTTGCCGCCTTCAACGCGCCGTCGAATCGCACGCACCATGAACTGCTGCTCATCGAGGTGGGGCCCGATGCCGCGGCGCTGCCCCCGGGTCGTCGCGTGGGCCTTTACCACTTCGGGCTCAAGGTGGGCGACTCCGACGATGAATTGCGCGAGGCCCTCGCAACGCTGCAGTCCCACGACGTGAAGGTGCTCGGCGCGACCGACCACACCGTGACACACAGCCTCTACATCGCCGACCCCGATGGAAACGAAATCGAGCTCTACATCGATGTGCCCGGAATCGACTGGCGCACGAACCCCCGCCTGATCGCAGCACCCATGAAGCCCCTGCGGCTCTGATGACGCAGCAGCGAGCCATGGGCAGCCCAGCCTCGACCGACGGTGCCGGGGGCGCGAGCAAGTCGGTGCTCGTGGCGCTCATGCTCGTGGCCTTCAACCTTCGCACCCCACTGACATCGCTTCCGACGCTCGTCACCGACATCGAATCAACCACGGGCCTCGGCAAGGTCGGAATCGGCGCCCTGACCACGATTCCCATTTTGATGATGGGCCTCCTCGCCTTCCTGGTGCCCAGTTTGGCGGCCCGCTTCGGACTCATTCGCGTTGTCTGGTTCGCGGTGGCGGTGCTGGCCCTAGCGTCGGCGATCAGACTGGGTGGCGCTCAGCCTGCGGTGCTGTTTCTCTCGGCGTTCTTGGCCGGCGCCGGTATCGCGATGGCGGGTGGCTGCGTTCCTGCCATCGTGCGCCAGCAGCTTCCGCACCGAATCGGACTGGTGACCGGGCTGTGGACGATGTCGCTCATGCTGGGTGCCGCCATCAGCGCCTCGCTCACCGTGCCGCTCGAGCACCTACTCGGGTCGTGGCAGGCCGCGCTCGCCTTCTGGGCCGTGCCGACGGCCGTGGCGTGGGTCATCTGGACCGTGGTCGAGAGGCGCGAGCGAGTGGCCGCACCTTCGGCTGCGCGCCAGGTGACCTCGCTGAGTGACCTCCCGTGGCGCAGCAGCACCGCGTGGGCCCTCACCGCCTTCCTCGCATTCAACTCAATTTTGTACTACACAACCGTGGCGTGGCTCGCCCCCTCGCTCGAGGCTCGCGGGCTCACTCAGGCCCAGGCGGGGGCGGCTTTCGGGCTCACGTCGGCGGTCGGCATCATCGCAGCCCTCGTGTTCCCTCCCCTACTGCAACGTTCCCAGCACCCACGCGTGCTTCTCGCAGCCGTCGTGCTCGCGACCTGCACCTCGCTGCTGGGCATCGCCTTCGTTCCACTGCTCGCGACAGCGTTCTGGATGGTGCTGTTCGGGGTGGCAAATACAGCGTGGTTCACCATGGGGCAGGCCCTCATCGGCATGCTGAGCACCGACGGCGGACACGCCGCACGTCTCACCGCGATGGTGTACGCCGGCATGTACCTGATGGCCGCCACCGGCCCGGTGACCGCGGGGGCGCTGCTGCAGGCAACCGGATCGTGGGCCTCGGCGTTTGCGATTCTGGCCGGGATGAGTCTTCTCGGCCTCGGTGCCGTGCGATGGTTGCACCCGTCGGGCCGGGGTACAGGCCGCCCCTCCGTCTAAATAGGTTGAATCGTGACGATTCGCTGACAAGTCTCGACCAAAGACCGTGCCTCCACGCGGTGCTTGCCCACGGTCGTTGCGACGGTAACAATGAACTGCCACATGAGGTGAATCCCGGCTAGGGTCATCTCCGGGCATGCCCCTCAGCGGTGGCGCCCACGAAGGAGGGTGACGGCATCCGACTCTCCCGCGTGATGGTCGCATACTCAGGCTTCTGCGTGGTCGAGTACGCCTATTGGGCCGGCGTGCTCATCTACGCCTACACCGTGGGTGGCGCGGCCATCGCGGGGGTGGTGCTCCTGGCGCAGCTGCTCCCGGCCGCCCTGCTCGCCGCCCCGCTCGGCTCGCTGGTCGACTGGCTTCCGACGGGGGCGGCGCTCGTGGTGTCGTACGCGACGCAATCGGTGCTGATGGCGCTGCTCGCGGTGGCCGCGTGGGTCGGCGCCGGTCTCGTCGTGATCGTGACGCTCTCCGCCCTGGTCACGATAGCGGTGGCGCTGTCTCGCCCGCTCCACTACGCCGCGCTCCCACAGCTGGTGCCCACGCCGCGACTTCTCGTGCGCACGAACGCGACGTCGGGCTTCGTCGAGGGGGTCGGGGTCTTCCTCGGCCCGGCGATCGCAGGGCTGCTAATGCTCGTTAGCGGCCTCGCTGCCGCGGCGCTCGCGAGCGCCGCGGTAACCGCCGTGGCGGCGGTGCTGTGCCTGCGACTGGGGATTCCCCACGCGCGCGTTGCCGAGGGCCTGCCGAACGAGGGAGTTCTCACCGGTGTGCGCGCCGTGGCCCACGACCGTTCCCTGCTCTCGCTACTGGTGCTCGTGTTCGCCTCATTCGTGGTCACCGGCTCGCTGGAGATCCTCGGCGTCTCCTTCGCGACCGACGTGCTTGGGGCAGGAGCATCGACCGCAGGCCTGATGATGGGGGCTGCCGGAATCGGCCTGCTGATCGGGTCTGCCGGTGCCGTCGGACTGTCGATGCGCCCGCGACTGACCGGGCCGGTCACCCTGACCCTGGCCATCGCGGGGCTCCCCCTGCTGCTCATGGCGGCGGTGGGGACGCTGCCGCTCGCAGTGGTCCTGCTCACCCTCTCCGGAGTCGGAATCGCGATGTCTGCCGTGGCCGGCCGAACCCTGCTGCAACGCACGACCGAGGGCACCATGCTCGCCCGAGTGTTCGCGGTTCAGGAGTCGGTGCTGCTTTTCGGGCTGTCGCTGGGCGCGATCCTCGGACCTCTTTTCGTAACGTCGATGGGTGCCGCGCACGCCTATGTCCCTCTCGGCACCGCCCTGATCGTCATCTCGCTACTCGCGATCCCCTCCCTTCGCGTCCTCGATGGTCGCGCGGCCTTTCGCCCCGACGTGGCGCGACTGCTGAGCACGGTTCCCTTCCTCGGGGGTATGCCAGCCCCCGCGTTCGAATCGCTGGCCCAGAGCGCGCGCTGGGTTTACGTGACACAGGGCCAGGTGCTCGTGCGGCAGGGGCACGTCGACGACGTGCTCTACGTGGTCGACGTGGGACGGCTGTCCGTGGAGGTGGACGGGCTCAGGGTTCGAGTCCTCGAATCGGGCGATGCGTTCGAGGAGTCAGCGCTGCTACGAGCCTCCCCGCGAACTGCAACGCTCACCGCCACGGAGAGCGGTCGGGTGCTGGCCGTGTCTCGCGCCGACTTCCTGCGGTCGACGGCCATGGGAATGAGCGCGCGCTCCTTGGCCGGGCTGCTGTCGGAAGATGCCAACGAGGCACACGTCGTCGCAGCACTCATCCGCGCCCCCGCCGACGAAGCGACCCTTCGCCAGCTTCTAGCGATGGAGCCGCGAGCGCTCTCCGACGTCTTGGCGACGCTGCTCGACAGCGGGGTGATACGCCTCGAGGGCGGCGTGTACCGGGCGGTGTTTGGCCGACGCCGCACGATGGGCCCGTCACTGGCCGGCAGACTCAATGCAGCCGAGGGGTTGGGCGAGT
>CALQEM020000056.1:0-15991 GCA_943329595.2 Bifidobacterium breve | reverse complement strand
TGGCCAGCGAGCCGTGTGTGCGCCAGGGGCTGATAGTCGCGCTCGAGGTTGAGGAAGAACCGCGCGGTGGCGGGCCCCCGGTTGAGCAGCCGGGTCAGCGAGACCACCTGCGAGGGACCCGGCGGTCGACTCACATCGCGCCGACGGTCTCGCGGAATGTTCGCCGGAGTGGCCCGCTCGATGCGGGCCTCGGCGGCGCGGATCTGATCGCGGTAATCGTTCACCCCACCATTGTGGCGATCATTGCGCGCCCGACTCACGATGCCTGCCCACCGGCCGTCGTGGGCGTTAGATCACTGTCACCGTGAGGGTCGTACCGTACGAGCCGGCTCGCGTCACGGTGGGAATGTTGAGCGACACCGTTCCCACCACGAAGACCGTGCCAACCGACCCACCCCCCTCGGCCGCGCTCTTGCCGTGAGCCAAGGAACGTGACTGAGCTAGCCCCAACCCATCGGGGGGCGTAGCCCCCGGCAACACATTCGCGGGCTGAATGGCGGGTTGGGCCAGCACGCCGGACAGGAGCGGGGTGTCCGCGGGTGCCATGAACGAGATGTTGAGGCCGAGGTTCGCGGCGCTGATCGTGTCGACCTGGTAGGCCGTGGCGGCCGGTGACAAAGAAGTCGGCGACGAGCATGCCGGCACCTGGCTCAAACTCGTAGGCGTAACCCCGTCGTAGTACGTGGCAGTTGGCGAGTAAGCGGCACACGGGACCAAGTCCGATGCCTGAACGGTCGCGTTCCACCCGATGTCACCCCCGCGACCATCGCTGATCCGCAGCGGGCTGAGCGCGCCAGTGCTGACGAAGTGCGTGCCATCTGATCCCATCGTCGGACTGCCCATCGGCACGTAGCCGGTGGAGTCGGTGGAGTCGGTGGTGTCTGCGCGACTGATGGATCCTAACAACGCGCGTGCGCCAACCTGAGAGGGAACCACAAAGCTCGCCGCGGCGCTACGGCCCGGCAGCGCTGGGAGCGACGCCGAGATCGTGAACGTGATCGGCTCATCCGGTAGGAACCCGGAGGTGAGGAGGGTCAACGGGTTGCCCGGGGCCACGCTCACCCCTTCAGACGTGAATACCCCGTTGCCATCCACGAGTGCGTCGAGGCGCGGCGCCACCGTTCGAGTACCCGTGCCACCCCCGGTGATGGTCGCGTAGTAGGTGCCGGAGGCCTGCCCGTCGGGCACGTTGAACCGGTACCCGACCACCCCGCGCGCGTCAGCCTGGGTGGGCGGTGAGGTGTCGATGGGCACGGCCGGGGCCGAGCCTCCGGCGAAGCCAGCGGAGCCGACCACCGACACCGTGAGCGAGCCGGGGGGCAGGTAGATCTCGAGCGTCTGCGAGTTGTCGACGCTGGCCGGGGCGAGCATGGGCGCTACCGAGACCGCGGAGGTCGGACCGGCGGCCACGACAAGACCCGCGATGAGCACAGCAGCCACACCACCTACCCGCAGCAACCAACCCGAGCACATGACCATCCCTTCGTCAGAGACTTCATCATCGCAGCAGACGGGGCCTTGCGGGCACCACCATTGAGTCCGTTCATGCACGACACGTCAACCATTCACCCGGCGATTACTCACAGAGCGCTCCACCGCCCGCACGCTGTGGCTCACGAATCTAGACTTGGGCTATGCGAGTACCAGCGGACGGAGCGACTCCCGCGAGGGGGGTCTCGCGCCAGCAGCTCACCATTGCCGTGGCTGTTGTCGCCACCCTTGCCCTCTTCATCGGGCTGGGCGCGTGGGCCCTCCGGGTAAGAACTAGTCCCGTGCCGGCGACGGGCGCGACCACTCGAGCCTGCTCCGCGACATCAACCTCGCCACTCTCGGACACTGCGACGACCGCAGCCGACACAACCAACCTGACACTCGACACCACGTGCGGCCCGATCGTCATCCGACTTCTGACACGCGAGGCTCCGACCACCTCCCAGGCCATGATGTCGCTGGCCTCGTCAGACGGGCTCGACGGCGCGCCGTGCTACCGGCTGCTCACCCAGGTCATGTACGCGCTGCAGTGTGGCAACACGTCGTTCGACGGGAACTTCCTGGACGTGCCGGTCGAGAACCTGCCGCCGGATCGACCAAACAATTACCGCGCCGGCTACGTCGCCCTCATCACCGACTCGGCCGGCACTCCCACCGACCAGTTCTTCATCGCCTACCGCGACTTCTCGCTGCCCCCGCGCTTTCCCGTGTGGGGGGAGGTCACCGAGGGTCTTGCCATCGTTCAGGCGATCGCAGCAGCAGGCGTTCGCCCGGGAACTTCGAACGCCGACACGAGTATCGTGGCTGGCGAGCCACTTGAGCCGATCAGCATCGTGAGCGCCCGCGCTGGCTCCTAACCGAAGCGGCCCTGCACGTAATCGTGGGTCCGCTGGTCCTGCGGGGAGTGGAACATCAGGTCGGTCGGGCCATGTTCGACGATGACCCCGGGCTGCCCGGCCTCGGCGAGGAAGAAGGCGCACTGCTGCGAGACGCGCGCCGCCTGCTGCATGTTGTGCGTGACGATGACGATCGTCACCTCGTGGGTGAGCTCCTTGATTGTCTCCTCGATGCGTCTCGTGCTGGTGGGGTCGAGCGCCGAGCAGGGCTCGTCCATCAGCAGCACCTTGGGCTTGATGGCCAAGGAGCGGGCGATGCAGAGCCGTTGCTGCTGACCTCCAGAGAGCCCTCCCCCGGGATTACGCAATCGATCCTTAACCTCCTTCCACAACCCCGCCTTCGCGAGGCACGTCTCCACCAGCTCGTCTTTCGTCTCGGTGGAGGCCGAGGTGCCGGTGAGCTTCAGACCGGCCACCACGTTGTCGTAGATGGACATGGTCGGGAAGGGATTTGGCCGCTGGAACACCATGCCGATGTTGCGGCGGGCATCGGTGATCCGCTTGTCGGGACCGTAGATGTCCTCGCCATCGAGCAGCACCTCGCCGCCGAACGACGCGATGGCGATCAGCTCGTGCATTCGGTTCAGGGTGCGCAGGAAGGTGCTCTTGCCGCACCCAGACGGACCGATCAGCGCCGTGCACAGACCAACAGGCATCGTGAGCGACACACGGTCAAGGACCAGGTGGTCGCCGAACCACGCGCTGACAGAGCGCGCTTCTAGGGTGCCGCCGGACTGCATCAGGGTTCCGTCCGGCATGGCGGGGGAGGGGATAGTCACGGTTGTCCTCGTTTCACATCAGGTTGGGCATTAAGAGGGCGACGTGGGCGCTGAGCGCGATACCCACCGCGAGCATGATCGGCACCCCGATCACCCACGCTTCCCAGCGGTTCCATCGCACCCACGCGAGGGTGACGAGTACGGCGACCACAAGCGCCGCCTGGGCCCAGAGGAGTACTCCGATCCAGGCGCTGTTATCACCGGCAAGCGGAAGCTCCGCAGCCTCCATCGCCGCGCGGGGCAGCGGCGGGTCGGCCGGTTGGGGTTCTGTGTCGAGATCGGCATCGACGATCAGTAGGCCGCTGGGAGCGTAGGGCGAGCCGTCGGCCGTGATCAGCGTGAGCCGCCCAATCTTCGCCGGCGGCGGGATGGGGTCGCCGGCCCTCCGCACGGCCACGACGACATAGCCGGCATCACCTTGGCCGGTGGTGACCACGATGGCTGCGCCCGGCGCAAGCGTGTCGATGCTGCCGAACGGCCCACCGAAGGCTGCGCGCCGGCCGTAAATGATGCTGGTTCCGGCTTGACCGGGGAGGTATGAGTCGCGCCGCAAGCCCGGGCCAGACACCATCACTCCCGCGGTGGTGCCGTTGAACACTACTTGGCGAAGACCGATGCTAGGGATGCTCATCACCCCCATGGTCGCGCCCAGAGGCGCCTGCACACCTTCCAAAGAAACTTGCGCCACTGGCGCGGTGCCATTGGCAAGGTCGTAACGGAAATCGTCGAAGGCGACCTTCTGGTCGCGACTTTGCCGAAGCTGGCCGACGACCGAGATTGTCAGAAGAAAACCCACGCACAGGCAGGCGACGATGGTGAGTCCCATCGCGATCAGGCGCAGTCGAGCCCCCTTGGACCCCTGGCTCGGCACGGATCGCGCCGTTGCCGCCTCCGGCGAGAACGGGTCGGTCGTTCGGTCAGGAGCCATGCTCAACGGTGTTCACTCCCTGTTCATCGATGGAACTCACGCTGATTAAATCCTCATCGGCAGGAGCACTCGTTTCGGTAGTCGAACGGCTTGGCCTCGCGGCGCTCCTGCGGCCAAAAACGTACGCTACCGCGGCGACAAGCAGGGCAAGGATGACGGCCGCCACCGCGCCGAACAGCCAGGTGGGCGCACCAGTGTCTGCCGTCACCACCTCAAGTCGCTCAATCGCCACGGCGGCTGCCGACTCGCTCAGGGACGGGCTGGCCTCGGGCTTCGGAGTCAGCGTGACTCCACCTGAAGGGAAGACGATGGCGTCGGGACCGACGGTGGGCGCAGCAGTCGGCGCAGCAGACGGGTCGGCAGACGGATCGGCAGACGGATCGGCAGTCGGGTCGGCAGTCGGCGCTGCGGACGAGCCGCCTGCAGCCACCACCGCGAATGGGACGGTGACGCTGCGGCCACTGCTCCCCTCGATCACAAACCGGTGCCGCCCAACGTTGAGGTTTTCGGGCACTCCGAGCCGCGCGACGATGCTGCCAAACGAGTCAGCATTGCCTGCGCCGATAACCACCGGGTCGCTGAACACCAGGTAGGTCAGCGATTCGCCAGGCTTGAAGCCCGAGGTCACGAGCGTGACCACGGCCCCGGGAATCAGCGACGGATTGGTGGGGAGGAATCGGCCGTTGCCATCGACGGCTGCGACGGTGAATCCCGCGAATCCGGCCGATCCGGTCGGCCCCGGCGTGGAGCTTGGTGTCGGAGTGGGCGTGGGAGTGGGTGTGACGGTCTGCGGGGTGGTGGGGTTGCTCATGACCGCCGGCCCGGCCCCTACCGCGTTCGACGCCGCGACGGTGAAGGTGTACTCGGTGCCATTGGTCAGGCCTCGCGCCCGGCAGCTGCCAGCGGATCCGGACGTGGAGCAGACCTGGGCGCCTCCCGACGCCCGGGGAGACGAGGTCACGGTGTAGCTCGTGATCGATGACCCACCGTCGCTCACCGGCGCCACCCACGACACGAGGGCGGACCCATTGCCAGCGGTCGCCGTTACCGAGCGCGGCTCTCCCGGCCTTGTATCGGTCACGGTGGTGCGGGTATTCGCAGTAGTGGGAATGGAGGGACCCACCGTGTTAACGGCAGCCACCCGAACTGTGTAATCGGTGTCCGGGTCCAGGTCGGTGCAGGTAGCGGTCCTGCCGTCGACAACACACATTTCCCACGCCACCGGCAGTGACGTGGGCTTGACCTCGACGGTGTACCCCGTGATTGCTGACCCACCATCTGACAGGGGGACGCCCCACTGGGCCCGCAGTGAAATGCGCCCAGGCAGGAGTTCAACGTCCACCGGATTCGTGGGCACGCTGGCAGGTCCTGTCGGCGTCGGTGTCGGCGTCACGGTTGGCGTCGGTGTTGGCGTCACGGTCGGTGTGGGCGTCGGTGTCACGGTCGGTGTGGGCGTCGGTGTCGGTCCGCCCGCGGAGTAGGTGACGGACGAGAGCGGGCCACCGCTAAAGGTCACCGGACCCTCGAACCAGGTGCCGCCGCTGCACCAGGCGCGCACCGTGTAACCGCCGTTCAGAGTCGACAGGGCAGGGTTGCCGCCGGATGCAAAGTCGGCCCAGGTCTGGAAGGCCGTGATCGTCATGCCGCCGGAGTTGTCGAAGAGACTGTCGGCAAGAATTGCGCCATTGATATTCTTTGGAGAAATCCGGTTAGCAGGCGCTGCGATCGTTGCCCCCGCCCCACTGCCCCCGAACACCTTGACGAGCACGGTTTCCCCAGACGGGCACTGACCGGAGGTGGTGAAGGTCGACACCGTCGACGAGGCGCCGCTCAACGGGCTTACCGACAAGCCCCCGCCCGAGGAAGCTGACGACAGGGTCGTGATAGCCACCATTCCCACGAGCACTGCCGACAACGTGGTTACCCCAATGGGAACGATGAAGGCGCGCCACGACGGCGCGACACCCCGAGGGGCGCCGCGTCCGTCAAGGCGATGGCTCATCCCACTCCCCGCTATGCAACCTGTTTTTTGGTCGCCGTCGCAACCAGAGCGCCCGAGGCGTTCGTGGCATTGACGACGACGGTGGTGGTCCCCTTGGCAAGGGCGATTGTGCACGTAACCTTGGTCGCCACCACGCATGCGGCCGCCCTCTTAGTGGCGCCGGTCGCGGTGTACTTGTACCTGGTGGCCGTTGCCTGCTTGGCGAAGGTGCCCTTCAGCGTCAGGCCTGACTTAACCCACGTGACTGCGATGGTGCCCACGGGCGCAAGCCTCGCGGTCGTTGCCGCGAGACCAGTTCCGGCGGTGTTGGTTGCGGTGACACTGAAGATGTAACCGACGCCGTTCGTGAGCCCCAGAACCGTGCAGGTGAGGGCTCCGGTGGTCGTGCACGTCTTGGTGGCAGTTCCCACCTTGGGCGACGCGGTGACGGTGTACGTAGTCACGGTTGCACCATTCGCGGCAGCAGCGGTCCAGCTGACCTTGAGCTTGTTGCCCACGTAGTTGACGCCCGACTTCACGCGCGCGGCAACCGGAGCTCCCGGCTTGCCCGGCTTACCAACCGGCTTACCGGTGGTGATGCCGTCCGATGAACTGAAAAGAGCGTTGCGAGCCACCACGCTGAAGGTGTAAGCCGTGCCGTTGGTGAGACCTGTACAGACGGCCGTGCGATCAACGACGGGGCATGTGATGCTGCCCGGGGTGCGGGTGACCGTGTACCCCGTGATCGCCGAACCGCCATCACTCGGGGCGGGCCAACTCAGGCTCACCTGACCGCTGCCCGGCGTGGCAACGGGGACGGGCGCGCCCGGAGCGGTGACCTCACCAGCGGCGTAGATCGCGTCGCTGACTCCGGCGCCCGAAAAGGTGATCTTGCCATCGAACCAGGATCCGCCTGAGCACCACGCACGAACGGTGTAGACGCCGTTGAGCCTGCTGAGGCTCGGCGAACCGCCCGTGGCGAAGTCCTGCCAGGTCGAGCCCGCCAGCACCTGCATGCCGGAGCCAAAGTTGAGGGACGACGCGAGAATTGCTCCGTTGATGTTCTTGGGCGAGTTGACGCTGACCGGGTCAGCGATGACCGCACCCTCGCCGCTTCCGCCGAAGACCTTGAATCGGACCGTCTCACTAACCGGGCATTGGCCCGAGGTAGTGAAGGTGCTCGAGCCGTTGGCGGTCCCGGACGTCGGGGTGAACGACAACGTGCCAGCTGAGTCGGCCTGAGCTGAGACAACGCCGGCGGCCACGAGCCCGCCGGCCATCAGGGCGACGGACGCTGCCCGCAGGAAGCGGACGGCTGTGTGTGTTGGTGTCATGACTCTCGAGGCTCCTTTGTGCGGGTTGTTGGACACTGATTTTACGGAACTAGAGCGCCTGCTTGCCCCCGGACTGTGACGAGCGTCTGCTCAGGTAGGTGGCGCCCCCCATGACTCCGGCACCGAGAAGCAGGCCGAGAATCAGAACCGGCCAGGTGGAATTACCGCCGGAAGAGCCATTGCTCTCGGTGACCGCCGCAGCGACCTCCCCCGAAGACTCACCGGCATTGCTTGGACTCGGACCCTCCGACGACTCTCCCGACGCGCCGGCGTCGGGAGACTCCGATGCGGCGGCCGAGCCCGACGGAGAGTCGGTCGAACCCGCGGAGGCCCCCGACGAGGGCTTCTTGGTGGGCTTCGCGACAGAATCCGAGGGAGACGGCTTGGAGGTGGGGGCAGGGGTGCTCGCCCCCGGCGAGGGAGTCGGCGAAGAACTGGGGCTGGAGACGACGCCGCCCGGCGCTGGCTTCCACTCCTTTGGCGAGGTGAACGTGATGGTGCTGGAGAAGTAGCCCACCGAGGTTGACTTCTTCTTGCACATCACGCGGATCTCGTACGTGCCCTCGTATAGAACGGGTGGGTACGCGAGGCCGGCGGTGTCGGCCAGCGTGTACTGAGACGACATCGGGAAGCCAGCGGTGAGCGAGAGCGTGCCGACCATGATTCCGCTGATGTTCTGGCCGCGGTCGGCGATGCCCGGCCCTACCATCACCATCTGCGCCCCATTGCTGCCCGCGGGACACCCTCGTGCGGTGACCACGTTGAGCGGCTCAAGCACCGATCCGATGGGCGGCTCGAAGGTCAGCCCGCCGAGTCGGTCCGACGCCGCAGCAGGGCCCGCCACTGCGACTCCCGCCACACCGACGCCCACCACGACGGCGCAGGCCGCACCCAGGGAGCCCGCTCGTGACCGCCAACTACTCACCGTTGCGTACCCCTTACGTCTGTCCATCATTCGGCCCCGACTCTGAGCGGCTGGCCACTCGGCGGCAGTTCTTCGCCGCCCATGTGCTCCGCGTGCGCGCCCCGTCGACGTCGTCCACGCAGTCCCTTCACGAGTGCGATGAGGAGCCCCAGCACGAGTGACACCGCGGCAACGAGTACCCACGAGACGGCCCATGTGCTCGTCGTCGAAGTGAGATCTTGCGGAGCTGTGACATCAGCCTCCAGCGCCACGGGAGTTACGTTCACCGTGGAACTGAGTCGCAGCGATGCTGGCATATCGTCGATGACCACCGTCTGATTCACCACGTCACCGGGCAGAATCTGCTCAATCTTCTCGAGGTCGCGAGAGGAACCCGGACCCAGAGCGCCAGCGACGTCAACCCGGCCCAGGGCTCCCATCCGGACATTGCCGGTGTTCTGCAGCGACCAGGTGAGAGTGAGGCGGCCGAACCCCGGCTTGGCCAGGGATGCCTCGAAGGAGCTTGTGAGGTCAGACACGCTCAGCGCCGGAGTGACCTCACCCGCTACTCGGACGACCGTTCGGATTCCCACGCGCGTGGCGATCTTGATCGCCTGGCCAGCCTCGTTCAGTGAGGGAACATCAGGCACTGTGCTTGCCACGATGCCCCCCACCCGGTCTCCCGCGATGACTCCCGCGGGTACTGACACAGTGAACTTTCGAATCGTGGACTCGCCACCCTTGAGCACAAAGGTGCGATTGTCGATGTCGGTCCATTTGCCGACGCCCCGCTGTGGGTCACTGGGCAGGCTGAGATTGAAGGTGCCGTCCTGGGACGTGGCCGAGTCGACCGGGTAGACCACAAGACGTACCGACTTCTCGCCGAGGTTGTAGATGATCAGCGAGTCCACCACCTTCTCGCCCGGGTTCACCCGGTAGCCCAGGCTCGGCCTGCCGTCTGCCTTTCCACCGGTGGCTGCCCCCACTGCGAAGACAACCGTGCCCTTCGGTACCGTCATCGCTTGGCCGCCCGACGGAGCGGGTGTGGGATCGGCAAAGCCCACCCCTGAGGCAGGGGCGGGCAGCATGCACATCGCACCAATCGCCGTAGCGAAGGCCAGATGAACTGCACGTGACATATGCTAAATTTCTCTTTCCCTGAGAGGGGCTGTGCCGGGGTGTGGCTGAATCACACCCCGGCACAGCTTTGTCGCTTTCAGATCACGGTCACCGTGAGCGTGGCGGCATAGGAGCCCGCCACGTTGACGGTCGGGATGTTCAGCGTGAGAGCGCCACCTACGAAGGTGGTGCCTGTGGCGCTACCCGTTCCGGTGCCGCCGGTCGCGGTGACCACGCGACGCGAGGTTCCGAGACCGTCGGACGAGGTAGCTCCGGGCAGGATGTTGGCCGCGTTGATGGCCGAGGCCGCCACCACCCCGGGTGCCAGGGTGTACGCCGGCAGCGGAGTCGCCGAGGGAGCGATCCCGAGGTTATATCCGTTGATGGTCGTCTGCTGGTAGCCCGCCGACGTCGTCGAGAGGCTGGTGGGCGCGGTGCACGACGGCACCGTGGCCGTGGACGCCGAGTTCGACGGGTTGTTGTAGAACGTATCCGTCGAGCTGTAACTCGAGCAGGCGACGAAGTCACTCACCTGCGCATTGGCAACCCAGCCGAAGTCACCGGCCCGGCTGTCGTCAACCCGGACATTGTTGAGCGTTCCGGTGGCGATGAAGTGCGTGCCATCGGTGGCGATCACCGGCGTGGTGAGCGCGACAACCGTGTTGCTCGAAACCGTCGCGGCGAGCGCGCCGGAGGGCACATTCACCTGAATGGTCTCGCCGTTGCTGTAGCTGGGCTGCAGCGTCACTACGAACGACTCCGTACCAACCTGGCCGGTGGCGTAGTTCGTGGTGTCGGTGGGGGCGAAGGTGGCCTTGATCGTGTAGTCGCTGGCCACCGTCTGGGTGTAGGGAAGGCTCCACGAGTACGTCGCGAGGCCCGTGCCCGTGGTGACCGTGCGCCCGGTCGCCAGCGACACGTAGGAGCCGCTGCCGATCTTGTAGGCGAAGTCAACCGTGCCGGCGATGCCGGTGCCGACGTTGGCGGTGAGCACCACCGTCGATCCCTGCTGCGCCGTACCGGACTTGTCGTCGCTGACCGCAACGGTGGGCGTGTTTTGGCTCACCGTGTAGGTCTGGGCGCTCGAGGTCGAGGTAGCAACACCGGCAGTGTCACCGGCGGTGTCGGGCGTGAACACGGCGGTGATGGAGTGCGATCCGGTGGCCAGGTTCTGGCTGGCCAGGGTCGCGGTGCCGACTCCGCTGGAGAAGCTGCCCACGGTCTGGGCGGAGCCGATGTCGGTACCGCCGTCCTTGAACTGCACCGAGCCCGTGGGGTTCTGGCTGGTGACCGACGAGGTGACGGTGGCGGTGAAGGTCTTGCTGGTGCCGTACCCACTGTCGGTGATCGCGGTGACCGCCGTGGTGGTGGGGATGATGCCGACGTACGTGGCATCGTTGATGGCGCTGCCCGAGACGGGCGCCGTGAAGCGGACCTGTCCGTCGAACGTGTCACCGGCCGTCTGGCACAGCACCTGAACGGTGTACGTGCCGAGCAGCGCGGTGAGCGAGTTCGCACGAGCGAAGTCGCCCCATGACTGGCTGGCGGTAATGACCATCACCGAGCCGCTATTCCACGACCCGATCGGCGTGGCGCCGTTCAAGTTCTTGTAGCCGGTGATGGCTCCGTTGCCGGTTCCACCACTGACGCGCAAGGTGGCATTGCCGCTCACGCACTGCCCCGTGGAGGTGAAAGTACTGACTGACTGGCCCGTACCGGTCGCCGGCGACACCGTGAGGGTGCCGAGGGTGGCCGCACGCGCCGGGGTGGACACAAGGCCCACCCCGGCGACCACGAGGGCAGCCACGGCAGCTCCGGACGCAGAGCGTCGGAATGTCGTGCTGATCATGTGTTGTCTCTCTTTCCCTGGGAGAATTTCGGACTAACCGAGGTTGGTGGTAGCGCCACAGCCGGATGGCATGGCGGCGAAGCCGTACTGCTGCTTGACGCCGTTCGCGTCGGTGCAGATGCTTGACCCGGTGCCCACGAACATCGCCTGGATGTTGGGGTCACTGAGCCTGGCGAGAGGCACGGCGTTGAACACCTCGCGCCACATCACCATGGCCCCGGACGTGGTGCCCGAGCCGCCGCCGAACTGCACCGTCATCGTGGTCGGGTAGTTCACCTGCCCGTTGCCGTAGGTGGTGCTGTTGTTCGAGGCTGCCCGGTTGTCGAGGGCGACCAGCACGGTGCGGCCCTGGCGGTCGGTGACGCCAGTGGTGGGCGACTGCTCGCGCTGAGTGATCGACTGAGCGATCGAGGTGACCCCGATGCCGTTGTCGTCGAGCGTCACCAGGTTGTGCTCCTCGAGAACGCCGCCCGTCGGCGTCTTGTCCGTGATGCACGCCGCACCGGTGTCTCCACTGGTCGCGGAGAGGTTGGTCGAGAGTCCGAGTGCAGTCACCACGAAGTCACGGGTTCCCGAGCCAGCCTGCGGAAGCGTCGCGTAGAGCAGGCTGTTGGCCGCAGCGTAGTTCTGAATGGACGAACCGTTGAGCGTCCTGTTCGCGACCGAGTAGGTGGCGCTACCACCGCTGGCCGGGATCATGCCCGAGTAGGTGCACCGGTAGATCGCCCGGATGTCAGTCGGGCTCAGCGTGCGGGTGAAGTTGCTGGTGGTGGTCACCGCGAATGCCACCGCGTCGAGCGCGAACGGGATGTTGACGGTGTTACCGGCGCCCAGGCCGGACACACTGCTGCGCTTGCTGGAGGCCCGACCCGCGTCGATGCAGCCCCACATGCCATTGGTCTTGGTGAAGGCGTCAGCCATCGAGCGGGCACCATTGCCCGATCCGTTGGCTCGGCCACCGCTGAGGTAGGTGGAGTTCGCGGTGGCGGAGGCCTGCACGCTGTTGTTCTGCGTCGTCCCCACATACTTGTCGCCAG
The DNA here is from genome assembly GCA_943329595.2 of Bifidobacterium breve. Lineage (GTDB taxonomy): Bacteria > Actinomycetota > Actinomycetes > S36-B12 > CAIYMF01 > CAIYMF01. The sequence continues at coordinate 3,673 of CALQEM020000056.1, read as the reverse complement.
ATCCTGAGTTGTTGGCGATGTAGGCACAGTTTGCCTGCGCCTTGACCTGCACTGCCCCGCCCTGGGAGTTGTACGAGGCCAATACCTTGGTGCCGTTGGCAACGAAGCCGCCGATCACCACGGAGTTAGCAGCGTGCGCCACCGCGGTGGTGCTGTTGGAGGCGCGGGTCACGGTGTAGGTGTAGTAGGGCACGGCGTTGCCCGTGCCGGTGTTGGTGCTCAGCGTGTTGGCCGTAGGACTGCTATCAAGCGAGACGATGGTGACCTGCTCGGAGTTTGCCCCACCCGAGGCACCGTCCTGGATGGTGATGACGTCATTGGCCACGAGGCCACCGAGGGAGGTCTTGATGGTGGTGTCACTGATCGTGATGGCCTCCCAGAGCAGGCCGGTGTACTTGTAGTTGCTCCCGCTGGCCGTGACGTCGCCGGCGAAGCCGTTCATCACGTCCTGCGTGGTGTCGGAACCCATGACAGACATGACGCGGTAAGTCGGAGCGCCCGAGGGGTCGGCGCTCGCCGTCCCTCCGACGATAGAAAAGCCAGCGATCGCACCCATACATGCAACCCCGACGACCACCTTACGTGTGATCTTCACCTGAGAGAATCCTTTCGCGTGGTCACGCTGCGGGCACTCTGCCTGCAACGTTGGCTTCCGGGCGGGACATCATGCACCCCGTCTGGAGAGCCCCAGCAGAGCAGCGGCACTCAATGCCGTCGCCATGCCGAGAATGAGGGTCACCAAGGGACCGTGACCGGAGAGCCCCGCGGTGAGCAGGGGGGTCACAGGCCCAGTGGAGACGGGCGTCGTGGTAGGCGACGCGGAGGGAGAGGGCAACACTGTCGGCGCCGGAGCGGAGGTCACGGGGGTCGAGGGCCCACTCGAGGCGTCGGGGGAGGAGTCCGATCCGGACCCACCAGTGCTGGTGTCGGTACCGGTGTCAGTGCCATAGCTGGGGCCCGGATCGGACGTGGGCTGCTGGCTTGGCGTGGGCGTCTGGCTGGGAGTGGGGGTAGGGGTAGGGGTAGGGGTAGGAGTGGGAGTGGGAGTGGGAGTGGTTGAGGGCAGCGCTACAGCAACGAGGGCCGCCGCCGCCGTCACCTGCCGACGCAGTTCGAGCGTCAGCGGCAGGTACCCCTCGGGCAACTGCCCCGGCCTAGTGCCCTGCTGCTGCCCCAGCGTGCCCGCGTAGGTGAGCAGGTCTGAATACGCCCGACGGGCCCCCGCACTGAGCGTGGCCCGATTGACCGCCGCGTAGAGCACGGTGGTGAGCGGGTACGCGCCACTAGCCTTCGTCGTGGGGTTCGGCTGCAGGAGGCCGGCCGAATTGGCCTTCATCGATGCAACAGCGGCAGCCATCGAATCCGACGTGGGGGCGACGAACTCTCCGGCACCATTGCGCAACTTCGCCATCGTCAGCCCGTACCGGTCCGCACTGGGAACGTCAGTGATCGCGATCACGTTCACTGTTCCGGGCGACTGGAGTTGAGACTTGGAGTACCCACTCCCATTGAAGGCGGTACGGGCAAGGGTGTCACCTCGCGATGCGCCCAGTGCGGCTTCTGCGAGCCCTCCGGCATACGGGAAAGCGTCAAAGTTGCAGAGAGGGAGTTGCGCTTCGAATTCGTAACAGGCAGTCACCAGTTTCGGAAACGAGTTCGGAGCACCGCCGTCGGCAAGGCCGACGTAGGACGGGTTGACGTACGTCGGACAACCGGCATTGCCGCGCGAGTCCTTGAGGTACTTGGTGCAGTCGATGGTGGCTGGCTCGATGCACCGCTGGGGCGCCGCAGATCGGCCGCAGTCGTTGAACCAGGGCGAGTTGTAGTTAGGCTTGCCGGCCAGAAAGTCGCGGGCGTCCTTGTCGGCCAGCACCCACTGCCATAGCGTCCTCGTCGAGTCAGCAGGAATGTACGGGGTGATAGCACTCGAAGCACTGGCCGCGAGAGGAACGAGGTCAGGGTTGAGCCGGAGGAACTCTGGGTCAGTGAACAGGGTGTCGGCGATCACCGCGCCACCAACCTGCCCGTCTGACGTCGTCACAGTCTGACGATTGCCCGGGTCGTCATTGATCGTTCCTGCGCCGTAGGACTGCGTCAACAACTTGGCGACGAGCACCTGATTGAGCTTGATGTCGGTGAGTCGCTTGCCATCGAGGTCCCGCACCTCCTGCGGCGCGCGGTAGAGACTCTGCTGCTCGATGACGAAGCCCACGCCGACCGACGAGATCGCCACCGGGGCGTACATCAGAGGGGTGCTGCCCGCCTGGGCCGCCGGAATAGCGGAGCCGATGAGGGCCATGGCGCCTTCGCCCGCGGGGGCGGTCATCAGGGTCGTTCGGGCGAGGTCATCGGGCACCTGCGAGAAACCGAACACCTGAGGGGTGTCGCGGCACAGGCCGGACACCCAACTGCGCATAGCGTCGGTCATCAGTTCGCTGCCGAAGGTGGGGGTCTGGGCGATAGCAATGTCGCACGTGCTGCTGAGGTTTTGGAACGCGATCGGCACCACCATGCGGCTGGCCCAGTTAGTGGCGGTGAGCGGCGATGTCGACACGCCCGACGATGAGGAGGAGTCGATTCCCGGCAGCTCGCGATCGTCCCGGGGAACGATGACGAGGTAGCAGGGAAAGCGCACGGTCTCCAAGGCCGGGGTGGTGACGTCGTCGATTTCGGTGCCGCAGCCGAGACCTGGGGCCTCGCGCGCGGTCTGCATCTGGAAGTAGGCCTCGCCCGAGCCGTCGGCAAAGGTGAGCCCCCGGGCGACCTCGTTCGTGGTGCTTTGGTCGAAGAACTGGTTGGTGTTACCAGTGGCGGGGGAATCTCCGTTGACGGGCTTGAACGGCACGTACTGCGGCAGCCCGCTGCCGTCGTCGACGATTGTCTCGGCCGTGTCGACCAGACCCGGGCCGTAGAAGGCCTGCCGAGTGGAGGCCCAGCCGCCGAGCTGGTTGTAGAGGCCGCCGAACTGGCACTGCTCGCGTGTCGGAGGCAGCGGTTCGCCGTCAGAGTCCAGCGACCCCCAGCACTGCATGATCTGCAGGAAGTTGCCCTGACCCTGGGTCTGCTGGCCCCCGCGCCACGTGATGTGCACGACCTCGTTGAGCAGGTCGGTGGTCTTCTCCACCGTGACAGTCAGATCGGAGAAGGGATCTGAGCCATTGACCGTGACGGCGCTGGAGTCGGCCCGCGCGGGCTCAGGCAGGGAGAGGAGCACCCCGGAGATAACGGAGGTGGTGATGCCCGCCGCCACGGTGCCGCGGAGCACCCGCGTGAGCCACGGTCCTCTCATGACGTCCGCCGCTTCATGATGCCGAAGATGATCGGCGGAGCGATGGCGATGGCGATCAAGACAGCGACCGCGAGCAGCGCAATTCCGGTGTTTGAAGCGCGGTCGCTCGGGATGATCGCCGGGTTGGCGAACGCCTGCCCAGCCATCACAACCGCCCCACCCTGGCTGCCGTCAGTCCCGGCCCCGGGATCAACGACCGTGCCTGTGGCCGGGTCAACGACCGTGCCTGTGGCCGGGTCAACCACCGTGCCACCGCCCGTGTTGCCACCGCCCGTGTTGCCACCGCCCGTGTTGCCACCGCCCGTGTTGCCGCCACCCGTGTTGCCGCCACCCGTGTTGCCGCCACCCGTGTTGCCGCCACCCGTGTTGCCGCCACCCGTGTTG
>CALQEM020000055.1:0-16008 GCA_943329595.2 Bifidobacterium breve | reverse complement strand
CGTCGCCGAGGGCTTTCTTCGTCGTCTCAAGGCGGGCGGCGGCCTCCTTGTCGATGTCATCGACGTACACGCCCGTGCCGATCATCCAATCCCACGGCTTGTAGCCAAAGACGTAACCCACCTTCGGTGAGGGCGTCGTCTCATCGAGCTTGACCCAGGCGTAGTCGAGATAGCCGCTGCCCTCCGGACTCTGGGCGCGCGTGAGAAGTTCACGAATGACATAGACGCCATTGGGGTCTTGCATGTCGATGAGGTTCTTGCCTTGGAATTGCGGGTTGGGATGCGCGATGGCCGTGCCGGTTCTGTCGTAGGCAAAGAAGTAGTCATCCTTGCGATACCGGGTCGCCTTGATCGTTTCGAGGGCCCTCTGTTGGGCCTGAGCGAGCGTCAGCTCTCCGGCCTGCACAGCCAGCCGCAGCTGTTCAAGTGTTGCCGCGATGGGTGAGGCCACATCTTTCAACTCGGCTCGTCGCGACTCGAGCGCAGTCTGGCGTGCCCTCTGGGTGTCGGCGTACGCCTGGTCGATGAGCAAGCCCGTGGAGCGGTGAACGTTGGCCATAGACGTTTCGGAAGCTCCGGCCGACGCGCTGCGCGCCGACACCGCCGAGTACACCGCCGTGACCAGCCCGCTGAGAATCAAAACGATGGCGATGAGCAACGCCAGACGTGACGAGAGCGACGACCAGCGTGAGTGACTGGTAGTGGGTGGCGTCTGCACATCTGCCATGTTTGGAGTGTGTCACGGCTTTTGGCCGCGCGGAACCTCGAACGTGACCAGATCTGCGCCACGGGAATCGAGCCCCGACCAATCATCGTCGAAATCCAGCACCGCGATCGCCGACGTAGGGAACTTCTCACGCAACCGATCGGCGTCTTTGCTTTCAGGGTTAGTACACAGGTGGAGCACGAGGTCTTCGAGCCCTGGGTTGTGGCCGATGAGCAGCACGGTGCGCGCCGAGTCTGGTGCGTCGGCAATCACCTGCAGGAGGTCCGACACGCTGGCCTCGTAAATCCTGGGGTCGAACATGGCCTCCGGCGCCTCGGGCAGCTGCAGCGACACCAGAGACCAGGTCTGCCGTGTTCGCTGTGCGACAGACACGACCACGTGGTCGATGCCCGCGATATTCTCGGCGACCCAGCGACCGGCGAGCGGAGCCTGCGTCTCGCCCCTCTGGGAAAGCGGCCTGTCGACGTCGGCCACGCCCGCCGGATAGTCGCTCTTGGCATGTCGCAGTAGGACTAGACGGCGCATGGGCTCAGGCGCCCTGCGAGTGCACGCCGCCGTCGACGTGCACGATCTCACCGGTGGTGGCGGGGAACCAGTCGGAGAACAGCGCGATACATGCGCGCGCAGCAGGCTCAGGGTTGTCGACATTCCAGCCCAGAGGGGCGCGGGTGGCCCAGATCGACTCAAACTCGTCGAAGCCCGGGATGTGAGAGGCGGCCATGGTGCGGATCGGGCCCGCGGCCACGAGGTTGACGCGGATTCCCTCGGGCCCTAGGTCGCGGGCGAGGTAGCGGGCGGTCGACTCGAAGGCAGCCTTGGCCACACCCATCCAGTCGTACTTGGGCCAGGCGACCGTGGCGTCGAAGTCGAGTCCCACCACGCTTCCGCCCTGACCCAAAAGCGGGCGGCAGGCCATGGCGAGTGACTTGAGCGAGAACGCCGATACGTGCACGGCGGTTGCTACGTCGGGCCAGCCCGTGTTGAGGAAGTTGCCGCCGAGCGCGTCGGTCGGCGCAAAGCCAATGGCGTGCAACACGCCGTCGAGTCGGGTGACGCCCTCGGCGCGGAGGCTGTCGGCGAGCCCGGCAAGACCCACCTCATCGGTGACGTCGAGCTCAACCACCGACGCCGGCTGCGGAAGCCTTCCTGCGGAGCGCTTGGTCAGTGAGAGGGCACGGCCGAACGACGAGAGCACGATGGTGGCGCCCTCGTCCTGGGCCAGTCGCGCCACGTGGAAGGCGATGGAGGCGTCGGTGAGAACCCCGGTGATCAGCAGGGTCTTGCCCTCGAGAATTCCCATGCGCTGTGTGCTTCCTCTCGCGTTGGTGTGTCGTGATAACTAGTGGGGTCAGTGCCCCATGCCAAGACCGCCGTCGACCGGCACGAGCGCACCGGTCACGTAGCCCGCAGCTTCAGACGCCAAGAAGTCGACCACCGCGGCAATCTCGGCCGCAGCGGCGTAGCGACCGAGCGGAACCTGGCTGATGATGTGCGCCCGCTGCGCCTCGTCGAGAACGGCGGTCATGTCGGTATTGACGAACCCTGGGGCGACAACGTTGGCGGTAATGCCGCGCGAGCCGAGTTCTCGGGCGAGCGAGCGGCCTACTCCCACCAGCCCGGCCTTGGAGGCGGCGTAGTTAACCTGCCCCGCCGAGCCAGTCATTCCGACCACGCTGGAAATCAGAATGATGCGGCCCCACCGCTGCTTGAGCATGCCTCGGGCTGCGCGGCGCGCCACCCGAATAGATCCCACGAGATTGGTGTCGATCACCGAGGCGATGTCGTCGTCGGTCATGCGCATGAGCAGGGTGTCGGCAGTAATACCCGCGTTGGCCACGAGTACGCCCACTGGGCCGACCGAAGCCTCAACCTCGGTAAAGGCGTCGTCGACGCTGGCGGTGTTGGTCACGTCGCACGCGACGCCCACCATGCCCTCGGGCGCCGTGCCCCCGCGGCTCGCCACGACAACGGTGTGCCCGGAAGCGAGAAGCGCCTCGGCGCACGCCGCGCCAATGCCGCGGTTGCCTCCGGTGACAAGTGCTATTCGGCTCACGGATATCCCCTTCTCAGCCGGGCCCACGTTACCGCGAGGCCACAGGTAGCCTTCACGCAGGCATCCACGCAACATCGGCGCGAGGGGACGGCACATGGCGCACGCTATTGACGACGACTTCATTGCACTGCCACTTCGCACCCTCACCGACGCGGCGCTCGCGCGTGCGGCGCAACTGGGGGCTGAGCACGCTGACCTGAGGGTAATGCGCACCCGGCAGCTCGTAGGCTCGACCCGCGACGGTCGAATCGAGAACAGCGGGTCCGACGAGGCGCTTGCCATGGCGGTACGCGTGGTGCACGACGGATCGTGGGGCTTCGCGGCAAGCGACGTTCTTACGGCCGAGGAGGCCGTGCGGCTGGCCGATCGTGCGGTGGCCCTCGCCCGGGTCTCGCGGCCCATGGCCACCACCCCCGTGGTGCTCGCACCAGAGCAGGTGTGTGGCAGCGTCGACTCCCCCGCGCGCTGGGTTTCCGACTACGACGTCGACCCGTGGTCGCTCACCGATGCCGAACGGGCTGCCCCGCTGATTGCGTGGAGCGAGCGACTCTTGGCACTCGGAGCCGACCACGTCGATGCCTCGAGCCAGGCGGTTCGTGAGAACTCCTACTACGCCGACCTCGGTGGCACCGCCACACTGCAGCAGCGGCTTCGCATCGAGCCCTCGCTCACCGCGGTGATGGTTGATTCGACCTCAGGCGACTTTGACTCGATGGCCACGACAGCTCCTCCCACGGCTCGGGGCTGGGAGTACATGACCGGCACCGGGTGGGACTGGTCGGCAGAGATCGAACAGATGCCCGGGTGGCTGCGCGAGAAGTTGGCAGCCCCCTCGATTGAGGCCGGACGCTACGACCTCGTGATCGACCCCACCAACCTGTGGCTCACCATTCACGAGTCGGTGGGCCACGCCACCGAACTCGACCGCGCGCTTGGCTACGAGGCCAACTACGCGGGCACCTCATTCGCCACTCCCGACAAGCTCGGAACTCTGCAGTACGGGTCACCTCACATGAGCGTCACGGGCGACCGCTCAACCCCCCATGGCCTCGCGACCGTGGGCTGGGACGTCGAGGGTGTTCCGGCCCAGTCGTGGGACATCATCCGCGACGGCGTGCTGGTGGGGTACCAGCTCGACCGGGCCATGGCGGGCGCTTCGGGTGTGCGTTCCAACGGCTGCTCGTATGCCGACTCTGGGCTGCACGTACCGATTCAGCGCATGCCCAACGTGTCGCTGGCCGCCGACGAGCGCGGTGGTTCCACCGCCGACCTCATCGCGGGGGTCGACAACGGCCTCTACGTTGTGGGCGACAAGTCGTGGTCGATCGACATGCAGCGCTACAACTTCCAATTCACCGGGCAGCGTTTCTTCCGAATCAAGTCCGGGGCCATTGTGGGTCAGGTGCGCGACGTTGCGTACCAGTCGAACACGATTGACTTCTGGAACTCGCTCGCTGCACGGGGCGGTCCGTCAACCTACCTACTCGGCGGCGCTTTCAACTGCGGTAAGGGCCAACCCGGCCAGGTTGCCTCGGTGAGTCACGGGGCCCCCTCGTGCCTGTTCACCAATGTCAACATTCTGAACACCAACGAGGAGGCCGGACGATGAGTTCACTCACCCCCATCGCCCCGCACGAGGTCGCCGAGCGGGCCCTCGCTGCTGCGGGCGATGGCGCTGCCGCCCTCGTGACCGTGTCATCGGAAGCCGACCTGCGCTGGGCCAACTCGATGCTCACCACCAACGGCGAGCGCATCTCGACCACCCTCACGGTGGTGGCCACCGCGGCCGTCGAGGGCGGCACGTCGATGGGCCAGGCCAGCGGCCCGGTGCGCTCGGAATTAGACATTGAGGCCTTGGTCGAGCGAGCGCGCGTTACCGCAAGCAACGGAACGGCTGCCGCCGACGCCCAGCCTCCGGTCTCAGGCGGTACTTCGGCATCTGATTGGCGCGATCCTGCTCCGATGACGAGCGGCGACGAGTTCGCCGCGCTCGCGCCCCAGTTGGGTGAAGCCTTCGCGCGCGGGCGGGCCGACGGAGTCGAGCACTTCGGGTATGCCGAGCATGAGGTGGCCACCACCCTTCTCGCCACCAGTGGTGGCCTGCGTCTACGTCACGTGCAACCCACCGCGCGGCTCGAACTCACCGCCAAGTCGCACTCGCGCACGCGATCGGCGTGGGCTGGCCGCGCTGGCCGAACCATGGCCGGTTTCAGCATTCCCCTTCTCGACGATGAACTGCGACAGGGCCTCGGCTGGCAAGGGCGCTCGGTCGAGATCGCCCCCGGGCGGCACGACACGATCCTCAGCCCGTCGGCTGTTGCCGACATGCTGGTGTACCTGCTGTGGTCGTCGTCGGCCCGCGACGCAGCCGAGGGCCGCACCGTGTTCAGCCGGCCGGGCGGCGGCACCCGCGTGGGCGACACGCTCACCGCGGCCCCCCTCACCCTCACCAGCGACCCGCGCGACCCCGAGCTTCCGAGCTCGCCGTTCGTGACCAGCACCTGGAGCTCGTCGATGTCGAGCGCCTTCGATCTCGGGCTTCCGCTGCAGCCCACGTCGTGGATCACCGACGGGTTACTCACCAGCCTCGTCAGCACCCGCCACTCGGCGGCCGATCTCGGCGTGGCCGCAACCCCCATGATCGACGGCCTGCGGCTCACGCACGCCGACGGTCGTGGCTCGCTTGACGACCTGGTACGCCGCACCGAGCGCGGACTCCTGGTCACCTGCCTCTGGTACATCCGCGAGGTTGACCCGCGCACCCTGCTGCTCACCGGGCTCACGCGCGACGGGGTGTACCTCGTTGAGGGAGGCGAGGTGGTGGGGTCGGTGGGCAACTACCGATTTAATGTCAGCCCGGTCGACATGCTCGCGCAGGTGCGCGACACGTCGGAGACGGCTCCCACGCTGCCCCGTGAGTGGGGCGATTACTTCACCCGTGCGGCAGCTCCGGCTGCGCTGATCGAGGGCTTTAACCTCTCGACCCGCAGCGACGCCCTCTGAACCGACCGAGGTGGCTCAGGCGTCCTCGAGCCGGCTTCCGACCTTCATGCCCACCTGAAAGTGCGACACCTGATCGTCGTGCACGCTGCCACGAATCTCGGTGACCTCGAACCAGTCGACGTGGCGCACGGTCTGTACCACCCGGTTGATCCCGTTGCGGATTGCCAGCTCGAGGCTCTCGTCTGACGTTCCGACGATCTCGGTCACGCTGTAGGTGCGGTGTGTCACTGTGATGCCTCCTGGGTGCTCGCATCGCTGCGCGCTTGTGCGGCTGTGGGGATGTTCGGAGGTGCAGACGTTCGGATGTTCGGATGTGAGGTCCCATCATGTCGCCCGCCGCGGAACAGACCTCCATCGGGCTGTTCCTCCCCCTCGCCTCGAACTTGTGTCACATACGGACATTCAACGTCCTGTTCTGACACAAGTTCGACTTGATCGTGGGGTGAGGGTGTCGGCGAGGGGATTTCCCGGTGGCCCCGAGGCCATCTCGCGCCTAGTGTGGAACTATCGCGACCAAGGAGCCCCATGAGCCCGTCCCGCAAGCCTGACGACACCCCCGAGGTGTTCAGCATCACTGGCGCTCAGACCTCGCTCACCGAGGACCAGAGCGGTCGCACGCGCCGCTACCTCTTCTCAATGCTGCTGCGCACCGCCTGTTTCGTGGGCGCCGTCTTGGCTCAGGGCTGGCTGCGGTGGGTTCTCATCGCCGGCGCGGTATTCCTCCCCTACATCGCGGTTGTGGTCGCTAATGCCGGACGTGAGAACGCTCGCGTGCCGCAGCCGACCCAGCCCGTAGCGCGACTGTCGGCTGACCGAATTCCGATTGGTCCGGCCCCCCGCGACCGCGACTGAGGCGCGCTCGTTATCGCCGTGCCGCCGCGGACGTACCCTTAACTCGTGTATCGCTTTCTCCTACAGGGCAAGTGGATCGCCCTGACACTGCTAATGGTGGTGGTCGCGCCCCTGAGCGTGGTCGCCGCTGACTGGCAGTTCAACCGGTGGGAGTCTCGAAAGTCGCTCAATGCCCTTGTCGTAGCCAACTCGTTAGGCCCCCCACAGCCGATCGCCGCGCTGGTGGCCGAGGGTGGAGTCGTCGACCCGGCGCGTGAATGGAGGCAGGTCACCGCAACGGGGCGATACCTCCAGGATCAGTCGCTGCTGGTGCGCCGGCAGGTAGTGAACGGACGCACTGGTTTCATCGTCGTGACCCCACTCGCCACCGACGATGGCCGGGTGGTCGTCATCGAGCGCGGCTGGATCGCGCAGGCAGTGTCGGGGTCGATAGTCGTGCCGCCAGCCGCTCCCTCGGGCACCGTGACCGTCACCGGGCGGCTGCGTCCCGCTGTGCAGGGATCGGGACCCATGCGGCCCGACGACCTGCCGCCCCAGCAGGTTAATTGGGTTGATCCTCTCGCGCTGGCCGCAGCTGCGTCGCTTCCCGGCTACGACGCTTTCGTTGAGCAGATCGGGTCGACCCCGTCAGACTCGGCGCTGCTCACTTCCCGCCCGGCGCCGGAAATGAGCGAGGGATCCCACCTGTCGTACGTGGGGCAGTGGGCCCTGATCGGACTGGCGTCGATCGTTATCTGGGTGATCGTGGTGAGGCGCGAGGCTCAGCATCTTCGCGCCGAGCGCGAGGCTGCTGCGGCCTCTGACGGGTCGCCTGCTGCCCGTGCATCGGGGTAACTGGCGACGGGTGACAGGTTCGTGGTTCAGTCCCCTGTGCGGTGCGGCACGATGGGGCCATGGATCTTGGACTCACTGACCGCAGCTACCTCGTGACCGGGGGCTCACGCGGCCTCGGCTTCGCAACCGCTAGGGCACTCCTCGCCGAGGGAGCCAGCGTGGTCATCGGCGCGAGGGACGTTGCTGTGCTTGACGTCGCAGTTGCACGACTCTCAGCGGACTCTCCCGGTCGGGTGGTCGGGGTGATGACCGACCTTGCCGACCCCACCTCTGCCGAGCGCCTCGCCGCGGCGGCGGTGGCACGATTCGGTCGGCTCGACGGCGCCTTGGTCAGTTCAGGTGGACCGCCTTCAGGTGGGGTGCTCGACACCCCTGACTCAACATGGCGCGACGCGTTCGAGTCGGTGTTCCTCGGCGCTGTGAGAGTGGTGCGGGCCGCTGCAGCGGCGATGCAGCCTGATGCTGGGGTGAACGGGGCTGGGGGCTCGATCGCTCTGGTGCTGTCGACGAGTGCGCGGCAGGTTTTCGAGGGCCTGTCGCTGAGCAACGCCCTTCGACCCGGACTTGCCATGCTGGTCAAAGACCTCGGCGACCAACTCGGACCCCGCGGCATCAGGGTTAACGGACTGGTGCCTGGTCGCATTGCCACTGATCGCACTGCCGCACTTGACGCGCGCACCGGCGCACCCGAAGCGGCGCGGCGTCGCAGCGAGGCCTCCATTCCGCTGGGCCGTTACGGCGAACCAGACGAGTTCGGCCGGGTGGCAGCCTTCGTGATGTCGCCGGCCGCTTCCTACATCAACGGCACCCTGATTGCTGTCGACGGCGGACTACTGCGTCTGCCCTGACCAGCCCGGTCATACTGGCCGACAAGCGGTCATACGGTCTCGGACACGTCGTGGTCGAACTGGGTGCGATACAGGTCTGCGTAGAGTCCGCCTGCCTCGAGCAGGCGCTGGTGAGTGCCTCGCTCGACCACCCGGCCCTGGTCAAGCACCAGAATTTGGTCTGCTTCGCGCACGGTCGAGAGTCGGTGAGCAATCACAAGCGACGTGCGCCCAGCCAGAGCGGTGTCAAGGGCGCGCGACAGCGCCGCCTCACTCTCACTGTCGAGGTGGGCCGTGGCCTCGTCGAGCACCACGATGCGCGGCGCCTTGAGTAGCAGTCGAGCGATGGCCAGACGCTGCTTTTCTCCGCCTGACAGCCGATAGCCGCGGTCGCCCACGATTGTGTCGAGCCCGTCGGACAGTGCCTCGACCAGCGGCAAAATCTGTGCGTCGCGCAGTGCGTCGACCAGTTCGGCGTCGGTGGCCTCTGGCCGCGCGTACAGCAGGTTGGCCCTGATGGTGTCGTGAAACATGTGCGCGTCTTGGGTGACCACCCCGATGGCCTCGCGGAGGTCGGTGGAACTGGCGTCGCGCACGTCAACTCCCCCGAGCGATACCGTGCCCGATGTGGTGTCGTAGAGGCGTGCTGTGAGCGCGGTGATGGTGGTCTTGCCCGCGCCCGACGGGCCCACGAGGGCGATCATCTGGCCGGGCTCGGCCACGAACGATACGTCGTGCAGCACCGGTTCGTTCGTGCCAGCAGTTTCGGGCCTCGCCACCGACTCGAGCGAGGCAAGGGACACCTCGTCAGCAGTGGGATAGCGGAAACCCACGCTTGAGAATTCGACCCCAAGCGGGCCCTCGGGGATGGGCTGGGGGTTGACCGGTTCGCGCACCAGAGGCGGTAGGTCGAGCACCTCGAAGACGCGCTCGAACGACACCAGCGCGGTCATCACATCGACGCGGACGTTCGACAATGACGTGAGGGGGCCGTACAACTGCGCGAGCAGCCCCACGAGTGCGAGCAATGTTCCGAGGCTCATCGCGCCTGTGATGACCGCGTTGCCCCCGGCGCCATACACAAGAGCGGTAGCGAGGGCTGCCACGAGCGTCAGGGCGGTCATGAACACGCGGTTTGACATCGCGATGCGGATGCCCGTGTCGCGCACGCGCGCGGCCTTGGACGAGAACGAAAGATCTTCGTCGATAGGCCGGCCAAACAGCTTCACGAGCAGGGCTCCGGACACGTTGAAGCGCTCGGTCATCTGGCTGCTCATGTCGGCGTTGAGTTGCATCTGCTCGCGAGTCATCATTTGGAGCCTGCGGCCCATCCATCGGGCGGGCAGGAGGAAGAGCGGAAGCAGCACGAGCGAGGCAAGAGTGATACGCCACGACAGCACGAACATTGTGATGAGTACGATCACGAGGCTGATCAGGTTGCCCAGTACCCCTGACAGTGTCGACGTGAACGCCTGCTGCGCGCCGATGACATCGGAGTTGAGCCGAGACACCAGAGCCCCCGTCTGGGTGCGGGTGAAGAACGCGACTGGCTGACGCTGCACGTGGCCGAACACCTCGGTGCGCAGGTCGTAGATAAGCCCCTCGCCGATGCGTGACGAGAACGAGCGGCTGAGCAGCCCGAGCCCGGCATCGACGATGGCCACCAGCGCTACTAGCCCGGCGGTGACGGTGACCACGGTGGGGTTACCCGGCGTGATGCCCTGGTCGACAATGCGACGGAAGAGAAGGGGTTGAGCCACGACGAGGCATGAGTTGATCACGAGGGTCACGATGAATAGCGTGACGAGCCTGCGATAGGGGCGCGCATAACCGAGGATCCGCCGCGTGGTTCCGGGAGCGATGGTGCGCTTCTTTACCGATTGATCGGCAGTGTATGAGCGATATGTCACCCAGTTGTTGTGCGACACGTTCGCTCCTTCCGGCCGACTCCTCGTGGAGCCAGCGCCTGCAGGCACCAACGCCCACGTCCCCCACGATATGCCCGCTCGGTCAGGCTCCCTGGTCGGCGATGTCCCGGAGCCGGGCCAGTTGAGCCTCTCGCTCGGCCACCCGCTGAGCGCTGGGGTGCCGGTGCTGGGCGGCGCGCAGTAGGTGCTTGGTGGCAGTGAGGGCCCCCGCTGGCGCGGCCACCATCGGTGCGAGCAGTTCATTCACGGCCTGATCGAGTCCGCCGGAGTCGCACACGCTGACGGCAAGCCCCAGCCGGAGGGCTTCCTCGGCGCCCACCATGCGTCCGGAGGCACACATCTCGAGCGCCCGCGCGTATCCGACCATTTCAACCAGCGGCGCGGTTCCGGCAAGGTCGGGCACCAGTCCCAAGCTCGTCTCGCGCATCGAGAAGAGCGCCGACGGGTCGGCCACGATGAGGTCGCAGGCTAGAGCCAGTTGGAAGCCGGCGCCAATGGCGTGCCCCTGCACCGCGGCCACCGTGATCGCATCGCACGACCGCCACCACGTGAAGGCATCCTGGTACTCGGAAATAGTGTGCAAGATCACGTCGTCGGTGAGCGACGTGAGTGCCACCAGAGACTGTTCGCCGGGGACGCCGTCGGGTGTGAACATGCGTCGGTCAAGTCCGGCCGAGAACGTGGGGCCCTCGCTCCGCAGCACCACGGCCCGCACCGAGGGGGGCAGCCAGCGCCCGACCTCGGCCAGTGCCGTCCACATGGTGGGCGTCTGCGCGTTCCGCACCTCGGGCCTCGCGAGAGTGACGATGACAAGGGCGCCCTCGTGGCTCACGCGGATTCCACCGGCTTCGAACAGATCAGACGTCATCCCCCGATGATGCCGCACTCGACTCGACGGCGTGCAATGGGCTAGGCGAGCGAAACTAGGTCGGCGTAGTCGTCGTTCCAGAGATCTTCGACGCCGTCAGGCAGAAGCAAAACCCTTTCGGGCGCGAGTGCGAACACGGCACCCTCATCGTGGGTGACGAGTACCACCGCGCCCTCGTAGCCGCGCAGGGCACCGAGGATCTCCTCGCGGCTAGCGGGGTCGAGGTTGTTGGTGGGCTCGTCGAGCAGCAGCACGTTGGCCTTACTCACCACGAGTGTGGCCAGGGCGAGCCTGGTCTTCTCGCCGCCTGACAGGGTGCCGGCGAGTTGGCTGACGACATCGCCGGAAAAGAGGAAGGAGCCGAGCACGCCTCGTACCTCGGTATCGCTGAGTTCGGGCGCGGCGGAGCGCATGTTTTCGAGCACCGTACGCGCGGGGTCGAGAGTCTCGTGCTCCTGCGCGTAGTAGGCCATGCGTAGGCCGTGCCCGGGCTCGATCTCACCGGTGTCGGCACGGTCGGCCCCCGCGAGGATGCGCAGCAACGTGGTTTTTCCGGCGCCGTTGAGCCCCAGCACCACGACCCTGCTACCGCGGTCAATGGCGAGGTCGACATCGGTGAACACCTCGAGTGAGCCATACGACTTCGACAGGCCCGAGGCTCGCAGCGGGGTCTTGCCGCATGACGCCGGCGATGGGAAACGCAGCCGGGCCGTGCGGTCGGCGACGCGTGTTTCCTCGAGACTGCTGGTGAGTCGCTCAGCCCGCTTGAACATCGACTGAGCAGCCTTGGCCTTGCTGGCCTTGGCCCGCATGCGCTCGGCCTGAGACTGCAGCGCTGACGCCTGTTTCTCGGCGTTGGTGCGCTCGCGGCGGCGACGGCGCTCGTCGGTTTCTCGCTGGTTCAGGTAGGCCGTCCAGCCTAGGTTGTACGTGTCGAGGGTTGAACGGTTGGCGTCGAGGTGCATGACCCGGTTGACCACAGCTTCAAGCATCTCGCCGTCGTGCGAGATCACCACGAGCCCGCCGCGGTAATTGCGCAGGTATTCGCGCAGCCACACGATGGAGTCGGCGTCGAGGTGGTTGGTCGGCTCGTCGAGTAGCAGAGTCTCGCTCTGGCCGAAGAGAATGCGAGCGAGTTCAACCCGGCGGCGCTGGCCGCCCGACAGCGTACCCAGCGGTTGTTCGAGGATGCGCTCGACGAGGCCCACACTTGATGCGATCGTGGCTGCCTCACTTTCAGAGGCGTAACCGCCGGCGCTCAGGAACTCAGTCTCGGCGGTCGAGTAACGACGCATCGCCTTCTCGCGGGCCTGCGAGTCGCCCTCGCCCATAGCGCGCTCTGACTCGCGCATGCGGCGGATGGAGGCGTCGAGGCCCCGTGCCGACAGGATGCGATCGCGGGCGATGACCTCGAGGTCACCGGTACGCGGATCCTGGGGCAGGTAGCCGATGGGCCCGGACCGAGTGACCGTGCCGGCCGCAGGAAGGGTCTCACCTGCCAGCACTGACGTGAGCGTGGTTTTGCCGGCACCGTTGCGGCCTACGAGTCCCACTCGATCGCCGGGCGAGATGCGCAGACTTGCGTCGTCGAGGAGGAGACGGGCACCAGCGCGCAGCTGAATCTCGGTGGCAACGATCACGATGTGTTGAGTCTACGGGGTTTGAGGGGGTACCTCAGCCAACGCGAGCCTCAGACGTTGAACCCGAGGGCGCGCAGCATTTCGCGGCCGTCGTCGGTGATTTTGTCGGGTCCCCACGGCGGCATCCACACCCAGTTGATGCGGTAGTCGGATACGACGCCGTCGAGGGCAGCGCGCGTTTGGTCCTCGATGACATCGGTGAGGGGGCAGGCGGCGCTCGTGAGGGTCATGTCAACCGTCGCGATGTTGTCGGCGTCGACCTGCACGCCGTACACCAGCCCGAGATCAACCACGTTAATACCGAGTTCGGGGTCGACGACATCGTGCAAGGCCTCCATGACGTCGTCAGGTGACGTGGGAGCGGTGGCTGTTTCGGTCATGATTCGAGGTCCTCCTCACGGGCGGCGACCGACTGGGCCACCGCATCTTTCAGTGCCATCCAGCCCAGCAACGCGCACTTGACGCGAGCCGGGTACTTCGCCACACCTTGAAAGGCGACGGCGTCGCCGAGCAGGTCTTCGTCGATCTCAGCCTCGCCGCGGCTCTGCAGCACGTGAAGGAACTCGTCCTGCGTGCGCAACGCGTCGTCGACGGACTCGCCCGCCACCAGGTCAAACATCACGCTGGCGCTGGCCTGCGAGATGGAGCACCCCTGGGCCTCGTACGAGACGTCGTCGATCACGGCGTCGTCACCGAACCCGCTGACGCTCACGCGTAGCGTGATCTCATCGCCGCAGGTGGGGTTGACGTGATGTACCTCAACGTCGAAGGGGTCGCGCAGTCCGTTGCCGTGCGGCCTCTTGTAGTGGTCGAGGATGATCTCCTGGTAGAGCGACTCAACCTGCATCAGGCCACCTCCCAGAATCTCTTAACCTCATGAATGCCGTCGATGAGCGCCTCGACGTCGTCGAGTCCGTTGTAGAGATAGAACGTCGCCCGCGTCGTGGCAGGTACCTCGTAACGGCGACACACGGGCCAGGCGCAGTGGTGGCCCACGCGCACCGCGATACCAAGCGAGTCGAGAATCTGTCCGACGTCGTGGGGGTGAACACCGTCGACCACGAACGACACCGCCGAGCCGCGATCGATCGTGGTGTCGGGGCCGATGATGCGCACACCTGGCACCGACAACAGACCGTCGAGAACAGCTGCGGTGAGAACGTGCTCGTGCTCAGCCACCGCATCCATTCCGATCGCAAGGAGGTAGTCGACCGCTGCGGCGAGCCCCACGGCCTGAGCCGCCATCGGAACGCCGGCCTCAAACTTCTGCGGCGCGGGGGCGTAGGTGCTGCCCTCCATGCGAACGGTCTCAATCATCGAGCCCCCGGTCAGGAACGGCGGCATCGCGTCGAGCACCTCGGGTCTGCCCCACAGGCAGCCGACCCCGGTGGGCCCCAGCATCTTGTGCCCGCTCCACATCACGAGGTCAGCTTCGAGATCGCGCACGTTGAGGGGCAGGTGCGGAATCGACTGGCAGGCATCGACCACCACGAGCGCACCGACCTCGCGTGCGCGTCGACCAATCTCGGCCACCGGGTTGATGGTGCCGAGAATGTTCGACTGGTGCACCAGCGACACAACCCGGGTGTGGGCAGTGATGAGGTCGTCGATACCCGCGAGGTCGAGTCGGCCGTCGTCGGTGAGGGGGATCCAGCGAAGCGTGGCACCGGTTTTGAGGCACAGCTCCTGCCACGGAACCAGGTTCGCGTGGTGCTCCATCTCGGTCACTAACACCTCGTCGCCGGGGCCGATCACGAACCTGCGGGTGGCCTCGGGAAGGGGCACCCCCTGTCGGGCCTTGTCGGTGGCGTTGCTGAAGGCGTAGGCGGCGAGATTGATGGCCTCGGTGGCGTTCTTGACGAACACGATCTCGTGCGGCTCAGCGCCCACGAATGCGGCGATGCGAGCGCGCGCCGACTCGTAGGCGTCGGTGGCCTCCTCGGCCAACTGGTGCGCACCGCGGTGTACTGCTGCGTTGTGCCGCTCGTAGAACTCGCGCTCGGCATCAAGCACCTGGCGCGGCTTCTGCGAGGTGGCGCCGCTGTCGAGGTACACGAGTCGCTGCCCGTCGCGCACGGTGCGCGCAAGAATGGGGAAGTCAGCCTTGATCGACTCGACGTCGAGCAGGCCTACGGGGCGGGCGAGGGTGGTCATGCCGTGGCCGATGCTCCGATGAACCGCTCGTACCCAGACTCCTCGATCGAGTCTGCGAGCTCGGGGCCTCCCTCAGCCACAATGCGGCCGTCGACAAACACATGCACAAACTCAGCCGGAATCTCGCGCAGGAGACGGGTGGTGTGGGTGATGAGAAGCACGCCAATTTCGCTGCTCTCGCGCACCCGGTTGACGCCCTCGGCCACCACCTTGAGTGCGTCGACATCGAGGCCGGAGTCGGTTTCGTCGAGCACCGCGAACGCGGGCCGCAGCAGCTCGAGCTGAAGAATCTCGTGGCGCTTGCGCTCGCCGCCGGAGAACCCCTCGTTCACGTTGCGCTCGGCGAAGGTGGAGTCGACGCTGAGGGCCGCCATGGCGGCCTTCATTTCCTTGAGCCAGTCGCGCAACTTGGGAGCCTCGCCCCGAACCGCTGTGACCGAGGTGCGCAGGAAGTTCGACACCGAAACGCCGGGAACCTCGACCGGGTACTGCATGGCGAGGAAGAGGCCAGCACGCGCACGCTCGTCGACCGACATCGCCAGAACATCGGCGCCATCGAGGGTGATGCTGCCGCCCGTGACCAGATACTTGGGGTGTCCGGCGATCGTGTACGCCAAGGTGGACTTGCCCGAGCCGTTGGGGCCCATGATCGCGTGGGTTTGGCCACTCTCGATCGTGAGGTCGACCCCGCGCAGAATCTCGCGGGGACCGGCGTCGGATTCGACCTGGACGTGGAGGTCGCGAATGGCGAGCGTGCTCATGCGGTGGGTCCCTTCGTGGTGTCGATCATGATCATGGCGTCGTCGCCCTCGCCCTCGAGGACGACGGCATAGACGGGAATGGGTTTGATGGCCGGGAGACCGGTGGGCTCGCCGGTGCGCAGATCAAATCGCGAACCGTGCAGCCAGCACTCAAGGGTGCAGCCGTCGACCTCGCCCTCCGACAGTGAGACGTCGGCGTGCGAGCAGTTGTCGTTGACAGCGAAAACCTCTCCCTCGGCACGCACGATGGCAACCTCAACGCCGTCGAGGACCACCCGGCAGGCCGTGCCCTCGGCGATGTCGCCGAGCCGTGCGGCGGGCTGGAAGCCTTCCATTACTGCTCTCCTCCATCTCGGTCTGG
>CALQEM020000054.1:0-16327 GCA_943329595.2 Bifidobacterium breve | reverse complement strand
GGCGGTGAGGTCGAGCACCTCGACGTTGGGAAACTCGGCGGCCACGCGCTTTTCAGCCCCGGCGATGCGCCAGTCGAGCGCCCGCCGGGCCACACCGCCGCAGCTGTTGGCGTTGGTGACGTTGGCTCGCATGCAGGCGTTAAATGAGGACCGTTTTCCAGGCAGGTCGGGGGTGTCGCGCATGATCACCACGCGGCCGACGTGCGGTGCCAGAGCCCGCAGGGCCCGACGCATACCGTCGGCGTAGGCGACAACACGGTCGGGCACGAGCACGCGTGGCCCGGTACGCGACGTGTAGAGGACGTGGCCCGAGTAACTGCCAATCACGAGCACGTCAATCTCGCCCCACGCCCCCAGGGCGAATTGCTTGAAGGCATTCGACCGCCACTGCGAGCATTGCGTGTAGCGAGAGGCGGAGAGGTAAACGGCGACGTTGAGCACCTCAATGGGGCAGTGCGTCTTGGTGACAGAGAGCATCCGCCATCCTCGCTGGTCGGCAACCCTTTGCACCCCAGCGAACCAGTGAACGGCATGCGAGTCGCCGAAGAGCGCAATGGTCTTCGTTCCCGCGGGAACACTGCTCGCTACTCGTGGCTGGCCGTGGGTGCACGCCACCGGCTCGATCGGCGCCACCGTGAGGTGGCACCCGTTGAAGTAGATGCCGGGTTGGTCGTACTCTGCCCGCGACGCCGTTGGGATGTAGCCGCCCGGCGTGGCCGGGATGCTGACGAGGGCGTCTGCCTGGCCGACCAGCAGGGCGCTCGCCAGCAGCGCGGCGCACGCCGCCACAAGTGTCAGTCGCAGTCGAGTCATCAGAAAATCCTAGAAACGTGGGAGCCGAAAAAGAGGGCCGGGTGGTGGCTGGCGCCGGTGATGCTCGCCCTGACCCTCAGAGGTCGATGACCTCGCTGATCTGGATGATGGGGGCGGAGTCGGTGAACTGGGCGATATCGGCCTGAGTCTCGGGGCCGTGTGCAGCAAGCGCTGCGCCCATGGTCTCAGCATCGTCGAAGAAGAGGTCGGCGATCAGGTAGTAGTCGGGGGGGCCGCCCGAGCCGCTCGCGGTGCCGCGCAGCACGGTGGTCTGTCGCAGTCCCATCGGCTCGAGCAGGCGTTGCACCAGCGGAACGTGGCTCGTGAGGTAGTAGTTCATATCGAAGAAGGTTGAACCGCTGATCGGATAGAACACTGAGACGACGACCACGGTGACTCCTCGGGGTGGGTGGGACGGCACGTCGACGCCGTCCCTCAGTCATGTCACGCTACCTCAGCAGGGGGGCAACTTCCTGGTCAAACGTCGTGAGCGCGCTCGCGACAGCCATGTGCATGTCGAGGTAGAGATAGCTGCCGAGACGTCCGCCGAAGATGACGCCTGGGGTGGAGGCGGCCAGGGACCGGTACCCGTCGAGCAGCCGTCGATCGCCCGCGGAGTTGATCGGATAGAAGGGCTCGTCAGCGTCGCGCGCAAACCTGCTGAACTCGTGCGACACCACGGTGCTGGGGGAGGAGTACTGGCGCTCGGGATGCAGGTGTCGGTACTCGTGGACCCGGGTGTAGGGCACCGACTCGTCCGCGAAGTTCACGACTGCCGCCCCCTGGAAGTCGCGAGTGGGCAGCACCTCGGTGTGAAAGTCGAGGGTGCGCCAGCCGAGTGGCCCGAGACTGTGGTCGAAGTAGCGATCAAGCGGCCCGGTATAGACCAAGGGAGCCGTGAGGTTGACCAGCGGCCTCACGTCGAAGTAGTCGACTCCGAGAGCGACATGAATGAGGGGGTGATCGGCCATCCGCTCGATCCAGCGCCCGTATCCCTCGAGCGGTATGCCCTGCCAGGTGTCGGTGAAGTAGCGGGAGTCGTGGGTGAACCGCACCGGCAGGCGGCTGATGATGTCGGGATCGAGTTCCCGCGGGTCGGTCTGCCACTGCTTCGCCGTGTAGCCGCGGTAGAGGGCCTCGTAGAGAGTTGGCCCCACGAGTGCAAGGGCTCGTGCCTCGAGGGAGGTCTGAGGCTCGTGGGCGTAGGGGGCGGTCTCTGCGTCGAGCAGGGCGCGTGCCTCGTGGGCGGAGAGGGGCCGGCCAAACACCGAGGCGAAGGTGGCCAGGTTGACGGGGAGGCTGTGGGCTCGGCCGGCCTTCTGCGTCATCACGCGGTGCTCGTAGGTGTTGAACTCGGTGAAGCGGCTGACGTACTCCCACACGCGTGCGTTCGAAGTGTGGAAGATGTGGGTGCCGTAGTGGTGAACGTCGATGCCTGTCGCCGGGTCGGCCGAAGAGTACGAGTTGCCCCCGGGGTGCAACCGCCGATCGAGCACCACGACCGGCAGGCCGAGCACGGAGGCGCAGCGCTCGGCGATGGTGAGGCCGAACAAACCGCATCCGACGACGACGAGGGAGGCCTGCCGAACGGAGTCGAGAACTCCGGCACTCACGCTGGTCACGAGAGCGCCTCAGTGAGGGCGGCCTTCAGGACATCGACGTCCAGGACGACGCGTTCCCCTTCGAAGGCGGCGCGGACCGACCTCCTCGCCAACCCCCTTCCAGCGGCCAGGGCGCGCGTGGTGCGCCAGCACCCCCCGGGGCCCTCCAACTCCACCACCTTCGCAGCGTTGTTGGCCCACAGAATGTGAGCCAGTTGGGCGCCGTGCACTCCGACCACAACCGGTGCCATCGCGACCGCGCGGATGATGTCGAGCACCGGTGTTGAGGCGCAGTCGATAGCCGTGAAGCCCAGGTCGGCGGCGACTCGGTCCACGGCGGGGCCATTGCTGAAATTGCGGTCTTGCGGCGCCGAGGCCTCACCAAAGTGCCCCCAGTCGCGGGTGAGGTACACAGGTGGGCCGGAGGGTGGCAGGGCCCGGTGCTCCGAGCACTCGGGAATGCGGCCTGCAAGCCACTCCCAGGAGCGCTGCGGAAGCACGTCCCGCGGAGCGGGCGGGTTGTCCATGCGAAACTGGCGTGGAGCTACGTACAGATCGTCGCACTGATACCAGGCGTGCCACGGACGGTCGCGCTGGCCGAGGAAGCACAGGTTGGCGAGCCGCCGCTGCGACTCGAATGTCCATTCCGGCGCGAACGCGGCCGTCTCGTGGCCGGCCGCGGCCAGCAGGTGTTGAAGGGGAGCATAGGCCAGCGAGTCGTGTACGAAGTGTCCGAAGTTGGCCCGGCCGTTGACAGCGTCGATGAAGAGTAGCGGCCCGGCCACGACTGTCGCGTCTGGCTCGTCGAGCTCGGCCCAGTCACCCTCGGCGAGCCGGAACGGCAGCCAGTTCGTCGTGCGCCACACGTCGGGCAGGTAGTGAACGGCGTCCAGGAGGAGCCTGTCCTCGAAGTACACCCCCACCGGGCCCACGAGAGCTCCGGGTAGTCGCAGTACCGCGTCTCCGCTTTCTCGGGCGGGGGAGCCGTCGACGCTCACCGGTGAAAGTCCGTGATCGGGCGGGCGGGTGGTCACCACCAGGTCGGGATGGTCGGCTGCGACCTCTTCCCACGACGAGATGTGAAACCGCGGCATGCCTCGCCTCACCCCCGTTGGTCGAACCCGTGCCGTCAGCCTACGCGCGTCTGTGGGGGGCGCGCGGACGCCGGAGGTCGCATACATGGCCGATGGTCGCACTCTCGCTGTCATCTGGCTCGGTCGTCGAGGTGCTCGTCGACGGCTCCTCACCCCACCTCCTGCTGCATCACCACGGAACACCTGCGGCAGGGCCCACCGCCCCTGAGCTCGTGCGAGCTGCTCACCCGGCGGGATTCACGGTGGCGCACGTTGTTCGGCCGGGCTACGGCGAGAGCACCCGATGGCTCGGACGAACGGTGGCTGACAACATCGAACTATCTGCCGCCGTGGCCGACCACCTCGGGGCAGAGAGATTCGTCAGCCTCGGCTGGAGCGGGGGTGGGCCACATGCTCCGGCTGACGCGGCCCTGCTCCCAGAGCGATGCGCTGGAGCCCTTAGCTTCGCGGGAGTGGCCCCCTTCGACGCGGCCGGGCTCGAGTTCCTTGCCGGAATGGGACAGGACAACATCGACGAGTTTGGGGCGGTACTCGCGGGACCTGATGCACTCTCGACCTTCCTCATGGCGGCGGCTGACGGCCTCGTGACTGAGCAGGGCGCTGACGTCATCGAGCAGATAAACAGCCTGCTACCCCGTCGCCCAGACGTTTCTCTCGGGGGAGGTGGCCGACCACTTCGCCGCTCAATTGCGGTTCTCGGTGGCGAACGGCATCGGTGGCTGGTTCGACGACGACGTGGCGTTCATGAATCCATGGGGGTTCGACCTCGACGCGATCACAGTCCCCACGTTCGTGTGGCAGGGCTCTGACGACCTCATGGTGCCGGCGGCGCACGGTCACTGGCTCGGCGACAACGTCGCAGCGACCAGCGCGACCATCCTCGATGGGCAGGGGCACTTCTCACTCGCTGCCGCCTCGTTCGACCAGTGTGTGAGGCAACTGCGGGGCGTGCTCGACCGCTGAAGGCCACACCCCACGCTGAGGTGGGCGTCCGAGTGGTCGGTGCCAAAGGTCAGGCGCCGACGCCCTCCCAGAACAGCGCGTCGCCCACGTAGTTCGCGGTGCGGTGTACTCGGGCACCGAGGTGTGTGGCAGTCCATTCGGCAGCCGCCCGCACCGCAAGCTCGGCCTCCTCGTGCGTCTCCCAGATGCTGACGGACATCATCGTGATCGGATCGATTTCCAGAACGGTGTAGCTGCGGAAGCCAGGCTGCTGTCGGAAGATCTCGATCATCCCGTCGGGTGCTTGAAGAACTGTCACCACGTCGGCAGAGGTGCCAGTGAGGACGTCGTAGGCGGCAATGCGTACGTGGTTCATCAGGTCTCCCAATCGTCGAGTGCCTCCACCATCTCAGACGGTTGTGAAGCGGCGGCGCCTGCCGCCCACGAACACCAATCGTGGGTGCGAGACGATGGGGGCATGTCTGACCCTGATGATGTGACCTTCGCCGACCTCGAACTGCGCGACGAGCTGCTGAACGCTCTGTCGTCTCTGGGCTATGAGGGCCCCACGCCGATTCAGCGGGAGGCCATCCCGGTGCTGCTCGCCGGCCGCGACGCGCTCGCTCAGGCTGCCACCGGTACCGGCAAGACTGCGGCCTTCGCGCTGCCCATCTTGCAGTCCCTCAAGGCTGGCCACCGGCCCGCCGAGCCGAGCGCCCTGGTTCTGGTGCCCACGCGTGAGCTCTGCATGCAGGTGTCGGAGGCCATGCATCGCTACGGACGCGAGCTCGAGGTGCGCTGCCTACCCATCTATGGCGGTCAGCCCATCGTGCGGCAGCTGCGCGAACTCAAGCGCGGGGTCGACGTGGTGATCGCCACGCCCGGGCGCGCAGTCGATCACATCAAACGAGGAACGCTTGCGCTCAAGGGCATTCGCATCGTGGTGCTCGATGAGGCCGATGAAATGCTCGACATGGGCTTCCAAGAAGACCTTGAGACGATCCTCGAGGCAACGCCGTCGAGCCGGCAGACGGTGCTGTTCTCGGCGACGTTGCCCAGTCGAATCAACTCGATCGCGAGTAGGCACCTCAACAAGCCGGTGCGCATCGAGAGCGAGCGCGTGCCGATCGCCCAGGGCGAGGCCCCGGCAGTGCGCCAGACCGCCTACGTCGTTGCGCGCGCCCACAAGACCGCGGCGCTGGTGCGCATCCTCGACATCGAGGCTCCCACCGCGACGCTGGTGTTCTGCCGCACCCGCGACGAGGTGAACACCCTCACCGACACGCTAAACGGACGGGGCTACCGCGCCGCGGCGCTGCACGGCGGCGTCGACCAGAACCAGCGCGAGCGTGTCATCGAGCGTCTGCGCTCGGGCGCGACCGACCTCGTGGTGGCCACTGATGTTGCCGCCCGCGGCCTCGACGTCGACTCACTGACGCATGTGATCAACTTCGACGTGCCCTCCGCCACGGAGTCGTATGTGCACCGCATCGGTCGTGTGGGGCGTGCGGGTCGGGCCGGTGTCGCCATCACTCTGGCCGAGCCGCGCGAGCACCGCATGATCAAGACCATCGAGCGGGTTACGGGCACACGGATTCCGATCGAGAAGCTGCCGACACTGGCCGATCTCCACACTAGGCGGCTCGAAATGACGCGCGCCGCGCTGATTCAATCACTCGCGGCCGACGACCTCGACACCTTCCGCGCTGTCGTTGACTCGTTGAGCGAGGACCACGATGTGGTCGAGATCGCGCTCGCGGCCGTGCGACTCGCGCATGAGGCAACCGGTGGTCCCGTGGCCGAGGTTGAGATTCCTGATGAGCGGGCGCCCTCAGGCGACCGTTCTAAGGATCGTGGGAGTGATCGACCTAAGCGCGATGGTGACCGCGGTGGAGACCGCAAGGACCGCGGTGGCGACCGCCCCAAGGATCGCGGTGGCGACCGCCCCAAGGAGCGCGGCAGCGACCGGCCCGGCGGCCACGGCAAGAAGGGCGCACCGAGCGGCGACCTGGTGCGGGTTCAGCTGAACCTCGGCACTGAGGCTGGCATTCGGCCGCAGGACCTTGTGGGCGCCATTGCTAATGAGACGGGCCTGCAGGGCAGAGAAATCGGCATCACCGAGATTGCTGACCGCTTCTCGGTCGTGGAAGTGCCTCGCAAGCGGGCCAAGGACGTTGTCACCGCCCTTGAGTCCACGCGCCTGCGCGGGCGCAAGGTCAAGGCCCGCGTCATGCACCACAAGGGATAGCTCACTGGCGGCGCCGAGGGCGTCACGCCCGGCCGACGCCACCCTCCGTTCGCCCGCTCATCTCGAGCCGCGCGCGGCTCGGTGCTGTGCGTCGAGCTCGGCCACCGTGACGGTGTCCTGGGGCACGGTGGGCAGGAAGCGCTCGATGGTCTGAACGAGCACCACGTCGGGCGCGAACAGGCTCAGCGCGTCGGCGGGTAGGTCGGCCGTGTGAAGAAAAACGCACGATCGGAAGGCCCTCGACAGCCAGTAGACCAACTCGCTCTGGAGTAATCCTGGGCCGGCAAATGAGTTGCCCACGACGAGTAGCCGGGCATCGACGACCGCCCCGGGACATATCCACTCGATGGTGCGCCCCACGACTCCTCTTCCATGGTCGCCATCGGCGTTGTCGTGCAGAATCTGGGGCGCGGGGAGGTCGAGCTCGAGCCTGCGGGTCCACTGCTCGAGCAGGGGCGGTCCGGGCCATCGGTGTCCGAGGTCGCCCCCTATCACCGAGAGGCCCTCGACCGAGGTGACCGGTAGGCCGGGGAGTGTGAAGCGTGACAGCACGTCGAGCGCCGCGGAGGCTGCGCCGAAGGACGACCAGTGCGAGTTGACCAGGCCCCACCCGTCACCCCATCCGGCCGCCCTGCGGTCTGGTGCCACCAGTTCGGTAGGGAAGTGGAGTCGTGCGTCGCCGACGCACAGTGACCGCAGGCGCGCCCAGAGGAAGGTCGTGTCCGACGCCCGAGGGAGCGGAAAGTCCTGCGGCAGGCACGTCGTCTTGTTGGGCACCATCAGGGTGAGGTGCGGGAGGTGGGCCAGTCGCGCGGCGCGCGCCCTGAGCACCGAGACCCAGGAGTCTGCGGCCGAGGCCCTGGTCGGGTCGCAGTAGCCCGCGTACTCGTCGTTGGAACCCTCGAAGAGGAACAGCCGCGAGCGGCGGCCCGCGACGACCACCCGGTCGGGGCTTACCGACCCGACCGACGGCCACTGCGATTCCGACACGGGCTCCACGATCGGCTCGAAGGCGGATTCGCTCACGCCGCCACCCTAGGTGGTTCAGGGGCGGGCAGCCTCGACCTTGCTGTCGGAAGTCTGCGCAGCTGTAGGTTGCGCAACTGTAGGGCCAGCGGATGCTGCACCGGTGGAGTCACCTCCTTCCTGACCTTGGTCGGCTCACTGGTGTACTGCTGGCAGCTGGCAGGCGACCTCTGCGGCCATGCCACGCCGGTTCGACCCGCGCTAGTGTGGCGCGCGTTCGTCGCGTACGAACTGCTTTCGTACCTCGGAAGCGGCTGAGGTGGCCCTAGCCTTGGGGAGTCGACTGCTGAACCGGGCTGGTTGGCGACGGTCTCGAGGGGAGTGCCATGAGTCACGACGCGCACGGCAACGCAATGTCGGCGAACGAGGAGTGCGCGGCGCACTACGACCGCGCTCTCGACCATCTGCTCCACTTCCGGCCCGAGGTCGGTCACTCGATCGCAGCGGCGGTGGATGCCGACCCCACGGCGCCGATGCCCCGGGTGTTCGAGGCCTATCTAGGGCTGCTGGGCACCGAGCCTGCCGATGCCGCGGCCGCGAGGGTGGTGTTTGACGACTTCGTGGCGAGTGCCGACCCGTCGCGCTGGACTCCGCGCGAGCGCGGGCATGTGGAGGCCGCGTCGGCGTGGCTGTCGGGTGACATGTCCGGTGCGGGCGCGGCGCTGGCCGACGTCAGCATCGACTATCCACGCGACGCCCTCGCCCTCATGGTGGGGCATCAGATCGACTTCTTCTGCGGCGACGCCACGGCCCTGCGCGATCGAGTCGGAGCAACGCTGACCGCATGGCACGACGACGACCCGCACCGGGCGCTCATGCTCGGCATGTACGCGTTCGGCCTCGAGGAGTCTGGGCACTACGAGAGGTCCGAAGAGGTGGGGCTCGGCGCTGTCGCAGCCGATCCGCTCGACGTGTGGGGCATCCATGCGGTGGTGCACTCCTATGAGATGCGCGGGATGGCCGACGAGGGCCTCCGCTTCCTCGACGAGCGCCGTGACGACTGGATCCGCGGCAACTTCCTTAACGTGCACAACTCGTGGCACTACGCGCTGTACCTGCTCGAGGGTGGGGAGGTCGAGCGCGGGCTCGCGATCTACGACAGCACCCTGCACCACGCCGAGTCGGCGGGACTCGCCATGGAGATGCTCGACGCAGCGGGCTACCTGTGGCGGCTGCTGCTCGATGGGCGGGTCGAGAGCGAGCGATGGTCTGCGCTGGCCGACTCGTGGGTTCCTGTGATGCAGACCCCCTACTACGCGTTCAATGACGTGTTCGCCACGATGGCGTTCGTCGGGTCGGGACGCGTCGCCGCGGCGCAGCGGCTTGTCGACAGCCGTCGGCGCTGGGTAAGTGAGGCCGCTGCGAGCGTGACCAATGCGCGTATGACCCGTGAGATCGGAATTCCGGTGTGCCAAGCCCTGGTCGACTTCGCGCGCGGCGACTACGAAGCCGTGCTGCTGGGCCTGATGCCGGTCAGGCGTCGAGTGGGTGAGTTCGGCGGCAGCCACGCGCAGCGCGATGCAGTGCAGCGCACCCTGGTTGAATCGGCGCTGCGGTCGGGCCAGCTGAACCTCGCTCAGGGGCTGCTATCCGAGCGCCTCAACCTCAGGCCGCGCAGCCAGTTCGACTGGGCACGCTCGTCGAGACTCGAGAGCATGATGACTGGCTGAAGGCCTGACATTCGGCCACCCCTCCATCGTTACCGAGGGAGTGGTCGTCGGGTCGCAATTCCTCAGGTGAGCCAGGCGGTGGAGACCTGCCTCACAATTCGACGAGGCGGTCGAGCACTGCCGCAGCGCCTGCTCGCGACCGCCTTCGCGCTGAGATCGACAGTCGCCCCTGGTCGTCTACGCGTACCTGCCCGCGCTCGATCAGCGTGCTCAGCGCGAGCACCGTCTCGTCGTGGCTTTGCCCCAGTACCAGCTGGGGGAGGGTGTCGATGGTCGGATTGTCGGCCCGAAGAACGCAGGTGAGAACTCGCCGCTCGACCGGATCTGAGTCGAGTAGCCCGAGAACTCCGGCTGACCAGGCCTCGACGCTGAGGGTGCGCACCATGGTGTCGTCGACGGCGCGGGCTGTCTCTGCGCGCGGGGCATGCGACTGGCCCACATCGCCGCAGAAGTTACCCGGCCCAACGTCTCCAATAAGTTGCTCTACTCCGAACTCGTCGGGTGCGTGAATTGCCACCCGGCCCTCCATCACAAAGATGATGCGGTCTCCAGGTGACCCGAAGCGGTAAAGGGTCTCACCGGCGTTGAAGTGCTCGGTGATGAGGCGCGCCCGAAGGACGTCGCGCTGCGACTGTGGAACCTCGGCCAGAATCCTCTCGTCGATTCCTCCCGCCGCCTGTCGCTCCCAGGCCGCCTTGTACTCGGGTCGCTCGAGCAGGTCGCGATGAGCACCACACAGGATGCGCGAGCCGATGGGTGCGATTACATGACTGGCGAAGGCGGCAATATCAGCACTCTTGGTGGCCACGATCACTGTGCGATCGGGTTTTCTGGCGAGCTCGGCCAAAATGGGGGCCGCACTGTCGGGGTCGGCAAGTACCGGCAGGTCCTGAAGAACGATCACGTCGGCGCTGCTGCACGCGGCCATCGCGATCATCAGGCGCTGGCGCTCGTGCACGCTCAGTGCTGCGCCGTGGGAGCCGAGCGGGGCGTCGAGCCCGCCGTCGGCAAGCCGCGACAGGTGGCCGAGTCCCATCACCGTGAGCGTGCGCTCGACGTCGGCCGGGCGCACGTGAGGGTCGGCGGCCCGCAGGTGGTCACGCACCGAGGCGTCCATGAGGTGTGGGTCGTCGGTGACCAGCATGATGCGCCGCTTGACCGTGGGTTGGCGCACGTCGATGCCATCGAGCAGTACACAGCCGCTGTCGGGGTTCGCATCACCGCTGAGAACCTCGAGGAAGCCATTGATCGAGACGCCGAGGTCGACGACCACTGCGACCACCCCTCCTCGTGGCACCGGCAGGTCGCCCTCCACGAGGGAGTGGCCGGGCACGAGGGCGAGGTCTCTGATGACCAGCAACGCTTCGCCAGTATGAGTCGCGACCCGGCTGTCATGGCTGACACGCTGGGTGGCCGAGGTGATCTGCTCAATTCGACGTTTGCTGGTCAACGCCAGCCGCACGTCGCGCAGCCACGGCGGCAGTGCCTCGAGCCCTCGCACCACTGCCTCGATGTACAGAACGGAGGCAGCGATGGCGCCTGCCTCGGAGCCGCCGCTGACGAGTGCGATGAGCACCACGGAGAGCAATGCCACGTAGCCGGTGACCCTCGCGGCCGTGACGAGGCGGTTCGCCTCTCTCTTCTGGTCCTCGGTAGCGATCCTCAGGTTGTCGGCCCGCGAGGCGAAGCGGCGACTCATCCAGTCAACGAGGTTCATGCCGGTGAGGTTGCGACCCGCGGTGATGGACTCGTCGACCACCGCCCCCAGCTCGCTGCTGGTGTCGAGTCGTGCCTTGTCGCGCTCGAGCATGTAGCGGCCGATGTGGCTGTTGAGTAGGAGAAACACGGCGGTCGCACCCATCGTGACAATGCCAGCCTTCGGCTCAAGGTACAGCAGCAGTGCGAGGCTCACCACGATGCGGCCCAGGCCTGGCAGCCCCTCAGTCACCGTCCTATCGAGCGCCTCCTCCACGCGGTCGACGTCACTGGTGTGGCGGCTGATCACACTGGGTCGTCGCATGCCGGTTTGGCGCAGCATGGGGCTCAGCAGAGTGCGGTCATAGACAAACTGGGCCAGTGACTGGCCCACCACCGCCGACGCCCGGTACGACGTCGTGTGCGACAGCGATGAGGTGGCCACACTCAGCCCCATCAGCGCCGCGATAACCAGGGCCGTGACTGCGACATTGCCCTGGTTGGCCAGAACGGCATCGACCTGCAGGGGGATCAGCGCAGCGGCGGCGAGTGACACCGCGCCCAGCGCGAGTGCTCCGACCAGCCGGGAGCGCACGGGGGCTGCAAAGGGCGCGATGAACGCCCAGAGCTCGCGGGTACCGAGCGGCGCCCGCCCGGAGCCCCGCGCGGCAGGCGCGTCAGGTGGGGACTCTGGAACCGTCCGACGTGACGACATAATGATCGTCACGTTAGGCCCGCGACCTCGGCGTCGAGGGTCACTGCGGTGAACGCAAGGTGCCGCGCCAATGAATTCAAGACGTCGATGGCAGAGGTATGCGGTGCGGAGCATGCCGCGAAGCCCTGTGAATCGCCGTGGGTCGCCGTGGGTCGCCGTGGTTCGCCGTGGTTCACAGCTGCTGCAGTCGCCGCGCGGCGTTTGAGTGCCGCGCAACCTCACGCTGCTCGTCGATTCCAACGAGGTGACCGTCGCGCACGAGGGGCTGTCCGCCCACGAACGACGACCACACTCCGGTCGGACCGCCCTGGAGGAGGGCGGTGACCGGGTCGGCATGGGCGCCCGCATGAGCGATGTCATCGAGACGCCACAGGGAGATGTCGGCGCACGCTCCCGGCGTCAGCACCCCGATCTGACCCTCGCGTCCGAGCGCCGCTGCTCCACCCCGGGTGGCCAGCCACAGCGCGTCGCGGGCGGTCATCGCTGACACCGAGCCCCCTCGCAGACGGGCGAGGAGCATCGCGAACTTCGTCTCCAGCCAGAGCGACTGGTGGTCAGCCGCGGTCGCGCCGTCGCAGCCGATGGAGACGTTCACGCCGGCGTCGATCATCTCGCGCACTGGCGCCGGGCCACCGGGGATACCTCCATCGATCACCATGGCGCTCGGGCAGTGAGCCACGGATACCCCGTGCTCTGCCATGCTCGCGATCTCGCGTGGCGAGGGGTAGACCACATGCGCGAACCACACGTCGGGCGCCATCCAACCGAGGTCGGCCATCTTCTCGATCGGTCGCATCCGGTAGCGCTGCCGCACGAACGCCTCCTCCTCGGGGTCGTCGGCCACGTGCGTGTGCAAGCGGACCCCGAGGTTGCGGGCAAGTTCGGCGGAGCGGCGGAAGACCGACTCGGTCGAGCTCATCAAGGTGCTGGGCCCGAAGGCGATCTGGGTCATTGACGTTGGGGAGGGGTCGTGGTGCACGCGCACGAGCCGCTCGCAGTCGTTGAGGACGTGTTCCTCATCCTCAACCATCGACGCGAGGCACACCCCACCGTCGTCGGGTCCGAGTGTCATTGACCCACGCACCGCGGTGAGGCGCATTCCGACGTCGAGTGCCTCCTCAACCTGGGCGTCGATCCAGCCCGGTTCCTGATGGATGTAGAGGTGGTCGGCCGATGTGGTGGCCCCTGACAGGGCCAACTCGAACAGGCCGAGCCGGGTCGAGGTGCGCACCGCCTCCTCGTCGAGGTGCTGCCATCGGCTGAAGTAGGTCCAGAACCAGTCGGTGAGGCCGGCCACGCCGTTGGCCAGCATCGAGCGGGTGAGGTTCTGGTAGAGGTGCTGGTGGGCGTTGACCAGCCCAGGAGTCACGAGGCACCCACGGGCGTCGATGACCTCACGGGCGGCGGGAGCAGCATCGGTGGCAGCACCTACCCCCACCACCAAGCCGTCCGTTACGGCGACCCAGCCACCAACCAGCGACGCGCCGGTGCTACCGATGCTCCCGCCCATGGTTTCGACGGACAAGGCACCGCTGATCAGCAGGTCGACGGGACCGGTGGGGCTCATGCGCCAGGCCCGACAGACGACGCCGCATGGTCGTTCGAGCGGTTCTGGTCGTCAAGGATTCGTTCGGCAGCCGCCGTCGCAGAGGGAGTGTCACCAGAGGTGATGGCGGCGATGAGGTCATCGTGAGGGTCGTTCGACGGATCGTACGAGTCGAGGCAGCGAGAGGTGTCGAGTGACTCACGGAGCGCCTCGACGAAGCCGCCGTAGAGATCGACGAGCACCTCGTTGTGAGAGGCTCTCGCAACGCTGTGGTGGAAGGCGACGTCGGCCTCGGCAAACCCGGCGGCGTCACTGCGGCGGGCTGCGTCGGCGCGAGCCTCGCGAGCCGCGGAGAGTCGCTCGAGGTCGTCGGCAGTGCGCTTCTGCGCGGCGAGTCCTGCAGCGACGACGTCGAGCCCTCGTCGGACCTCGATCACATCGCGAGTGCGTGCCTCAGCAAGCCTGCGCGCCAGCGCAACGGTTCCTTCGTGCTGTGCCTCAACGAAGGTGCCGTCGCCCTGGCGGGTGACCAGTAGCCCCGCGTGGGCGAGGGCCCGTACGGCCTCGCGCACCGTGGCGCGGCTGAGGTTGAGCTGCTCGGCCAGTTGCTGCTCGGTGGGGATCCGGGAGCCGACGGGCCAGGTACCTGAGGAGATCGCGCCACGCAGTTCATCGATGGCAGCGTCGACCAGCGAGATCCGTTCGATCTTCTTCATCGAGCCCTTCCCAAGTCATCAGTTGTCTGATAATCATATGAATGAGCGTGGGCGAAGGCCAGAGATTCGTCCCCTGAGCTGTGGATGTGTCGAGTGCAGGTGGTCGTGAGGGATGTCAGGCCGTGGGGCAACCCCGCGGTCGATCTCGTCGTGCGCGACGGCCGCATCGTTGAGTTGGCCCCACCCAGAACCGCGAGGGGTGACCGGGTGATCGAGGGTGGCGGACTGATGGCGCTGCCGTCGCTGACTGATGCGCACGCACACCCTGACAAGACCTTCTGGGGGCAGCCATGGCTGGCGAGGGGCCCAGCCACCAGCCTGCGTGAGCTCATTGAGTACGACGTTGTTACCCGAGCCAGAAGCGATGTCTCGGTCGAGAGTCGCGCCTCGGCTATCCTTCGCCAGGCCGTGGTGAGCGGCACACGAGCGATGCGCGCGCATGTCGATGTCGCTCCGACGCACGGTCTCACGAACGTGGTCGGCGTCCGTGATGCGGCAGCCGCGCTGTCGTCGGCCATCGATGTGCAGGTGGTCGCCTTCCCGCAACTCGGAGTGATCGTTGCCCCGGGCACCGACTCGCTGCTCCGCGACGCCCTCGACGCGGGCGCCCACGTGGTGGGCGGCCTCGACCCGTGGAGCCTCGACGGCGATGCCGATGCGCAAATCGACCTCCTGTACGCCATCGCAGCCGAGCACGGCGTCGAGATCGACGTCCACCTCCACGACCTTGGCGCCGAAGGAGTTCGTCAGGTGGCCGTGCTCGCTCAGAGGGCGCTGTCCGCGGGGCTCGTCGGACGCCTCACCATCAGCCACGCCTTCTGCCTCGGCCAACTTCCCGAGGCAGAACTCGTGGGCGTGATCGACCTGTTGGTGCGCGCCGACGTGGCTATCGTGACCTGTGCGCTGGGCGCTGACTCGCTCGTGCCCTACTCGCTGCTGAGGCGCGAGGGAGTGCGGGTAGGCCTCGGGTCCGACGGAATCCGCGACCCGTGGACCCCATTCGGCAATGCCGACATGCTCGAGCGGGCGTACCTGGCTGCCTACCGCACTGATGCGCGCACCGACGAGGAGCTCACCGAGCCGCTACTCATCGCCGTCGAGGGAGGCGCCGACATCCTCGGACTGCCCTCGAGCGCACTGCGCGTCGGCGACCCCGCCGACCTCATCCTCGTCGAGGGTGAAGGTGCCGCGCAGGTGGTCATCGACCGACCTCAGCGCCGAACCGTACTCAAGGCCGGTGTCGTGGTCGCCCATGACGGCCAGTTCCTCGATTCGATTGAATTCTCACCCACCACTGCACACCACTAGGAGAAATCGTGACGCTGCACAGGAATGCGCTCATCGTGGGGGCTGTGGCACTGTCGGCCGTACTCGCCGCCTGTGGTGGATCGGGCGGATCGACCCCCTCGTCATCGGCGACGTCGACGGGCGGGAGCGTCGAGTTCGTGTCGACGACCCCAGCGGCAACGGGCGACATCGAGGCCGTGAGCTGGAACCTTCCGTACGAGCCGACGTCCATCGACCCGGCCTACAGCTTCAACTACGCCGAGAACACGGTCGACGCAAACCTCTGCGAGAGCCTGCTGCGACTCAATCCCGACTTCAGCATCACTCCGGCCCTGGCCGAGTCGTTCTCGCACCCCACGCCCACGACGTGGGTGTACAAACTGCGCCAGGGGGTCACCTTCTGGGACGGCTCGCCCATGACGGCAGCCGACGTCGTGTTCAGCCTCAAGCGCGGCGCCGACCCTGACGTCGGCTCGTACTTCGGCACCTACTTTGCCAACGTCAAGGACATCGTGGCGACCGATTCCTCCACGGTCACCGTGACGCTCAACGGTCCGGACGCGCTGTTTAACCAGGCGATGTCGACCGCTGCCGGCGCGATCGTGCAAGAGGCCTTTACGAAGTCGGCCGGCAAGGACTTCGGCTCGCCCTCGAAGGGCGTCATGTGCACCGGGCCCTTCAGGTTCGACTCGTGGAAGTCGGGCGACAGGCTCGTGGTCACGCGCAACGCGGCCTACTGGGACGACGCACTCAAGGCCAAGGCAGCCACCCTGACCTTCCGATTCATCAGCGACGAGACCACGGCGGTTAACGCGCTGCGCTCGGGGGAGATTGATGGAGAGTTCTTCTACCTCCCACCCGCGGGCATCAACGAACTCAAGAACTCTGACACCGGAACCCTGTACCTCGGCAAGTCGCTGGTGTTCTGGGCGCTGGTAGGCGCCTCGGAGACGGGCCCCTACGCCGATCCCAAG
>CALQEM020000053.1:0-16388 GCA_943329595.2 Bifidobacterium breve | reverse complement strand
CACGTGGGCGATGAGTCAGGCAGCAATCGGAACTCGACAGTGCGTCAGGCCGCGCGAGCGAGGGCCGGGAGCGGTAGTCACGACCCACGGGGTGATGTGATCGTGCAGCAGCGCGGTGGCGGTCCGGCGACGGGCCGGGCATGGTGGTGGCATGAGCGAACTCCCAGTTCCGACGGTCGGCGATGAGGCTGGCTGGGTGCGCGATCACCTCGGCGACCTGCTGGTCGACGACGTGCGACCATCCTCGATACGAGGAGGCCAGACAAGGGCCGACGCCGCGCTCGCCTCCTTCGACGTCGCGGGTTATGCCGACCGGCGTAACGAGGTGTGGCCCGTTGCGGCTCGCGGCGCTTCCCAACTCTCGCCGTACATCCGTCACGGGCTACTCACGCTTCCGCGTGTGTGGAGTGACGTGCGCGGGCCTTCGGCCGACGTAGCGAAGTTCCGCGACGAACTGCTGTGGCAGGAGTACGCCCGGCACCTCTACTCCCGGGTGGGGTTGTCGATGGGCCGGTCGCTGCGGTTCAGCGTGCTCGAGCGAAGCGCTCCTGCGTCGGAGGGCGACGGCTGGCCCAACGCTATGGCCTGCGTCGCGCTGGTGACCCGAGAGTTGCGCGACGATGGCTGGCTGCCCAACCAGGCCCGCATGTGGCTGGCCTCGCACTGGTCGGTGCGTGGTGGAAGGGGCTGGCGCGACGGCGAGGACCTGATGTTCCGGCACCTTCTCGACGGCTCCCGCGCGGCAAACCGAGTGGGCTGGCAGTGGACGGTGGGCGCGCTCACCGGCAAGCCGTACGGATTCAGCAGGCAGCAGGTGGAACGTCGGGCGCCGGGCGTTTGCGGCACGTGCGCGCTGAAATCACAGTGTCCGATTCAGCAGTGGCCCGATGACCGCGAGCCCGAGCCGCGAGCGATGGTCGACCCGCGCCTCCGACGAGCGACGGTTGAGTCTCCCGGGGCCGAGGGCGGCATCCCAGAGCAGGTGTGGATCACAGCCGAGTCGCTCGGTGACGACGACCCCGCGCTGCGTGCGTATCTTCACCTGCCGGCGGTGTTCGTGTGGGACGCACCCTTGCTGGCACGGTTGAGGCTGTCGTCAGTTCGGTTGGTGTTCTTGGCTGAGTGCCTCGCTGACCTCGCGACGCGGCGTGAACTCGAGGTGAGGGTGGGGGAGCCCACGGTCGAGCTTGCCGGGCGCCGGCTGGCAGCCACCAACGCGCCCGTGCCGGGCTGGCGGTCGCGGGCCAAGGTGGTGCGACCGGTAGCCGTGGAGGAGTGGCCGTGGCTGGTGCCGCCGCACGAAGGTCCCGTCACCTCGTTCACGGCGTGGCGCCGCTCCGCCCGCATCTAATCGCATCGGGGGCACCCAAGCGCGAACCTATCGCGCAAATCTTCCCCAAGGGAGGAGGGCTCAGCCGGTAGCAGCCACGTAGCAGCCCACGCTGCTTCCACCGGCCGCCCAGTCATCAAGCGTCGGGGTGGTCATGAAGGCGGGCTCGCGCTGCAGCGTGCGGGTGCAGAGAGCGGTCGATCGCGTCTGCACGACCGCCTCGCCCGGATAGGGCTCCTCGGGCGTGAGGGCAATGAGCCCTCGAGTGCGCCACGTCACCGATGCTCCTGCGGGTGTGGTGCGCGTCAGCGGTTGGGCGCCGGCGCCTGCCGTGCCTCGCACACTCCCGGTCACCGGTGCCGCCACCCGGCCGTCAGTGATATCCGGCTGCACCGACACGGCAGCGCACGACACCCAACTCTGCTTCGTCCAGCCCTCGGCTGAGGGAGTGAAGTAGCCCAACCAGGTGCGCGTCGTGGGAGCGGCGATATCGGGATCGGGGATCTCGGCGTTGCGGTTCACTTCGGGCTGGCAGCGCTGCTTGACCCACTGGATCACGGCCGGGTCTGTCGCGCCCTTGGCGGCCAGGTACTCGGGGACGAGCAGGGTGACCACGGTCTCCACCGTGTGCTGCTGGTCGCATGCCACCGGCGTTCCGGTGTAGGAGTCGTTCTTCACGTCGTCACCGCTGTAGTTCCAGCAGGTTCCTGATGCGGGTGGCACGTCGTAGCTGGACCCCGAGTTTCCGCAGGCAGCAAGTGCAGCAACGGCGACGAGGGCCACCAATGAACACACGTGGCGGTGTAAGAGGTGCATGCGGTTTGCGAACCTCTCACGTTGTCTGGAGGCCTCAGCATCGCGCACTCGCTGGCGCTCCGCAAGGGTGTGTCTGGGGGCGGTGAAGCCGCACACCCTCCCGCACCCTCGTGAACGCTTTCACAAGCCTGTCGATACGATGATGGCTCCTCCACATGCCTGAAAGGCGCCCTCGTGACCAAGCCGATCGTCCTCATCGCTGAAGAACTCTCGCCCGCCACCGTCGAGGCGCTCGGCCCCGACTTCGAGATTCGCGAGTGCGACGGCGCCGACCGAACTGCGCTGCTCGCCGCCATTGTCGACGTCGACGCGATTTTGGTGCGGTCGGCGACGCTCGTCGACGCCGAGGCACTGGCTGCGGCACGCAACCTCAAGGTAATCGCACGGGCTGGCGTGGGACTCGACAACATTGACGTCAAGGCTGCCACCACTGCAGGTGTCATGGTGGTCAACGCCCCCACCTCCAACATCACCTCGGCGGCCGAGCTTGCAGTCGCCCTGCTACTCGCGAGCGCCCGCAAGATCGCTCCGGCCAGTGAGTCGCTCAAGGCCGGGCAGTGGAAGCGCTCCAAGTACACGGGCGTTGAACTGTCGGAGAAGGTCGTGGGCGTCGTAGGCCTCGGACGCATCGGGGTTCTCGTGGCCCAGCGGCTCGCGGCATTCGGTGTGACGCTCATTGCCTACGACCCCTACGTGCAGCCCGCCCGTGCGGCGCAGTTGGGCATCAAGCTCGTCAGCCTCGACGAGCTGCTCGCTGAGAGCGACTTCATCACGGTGCACCTGCCCAAGACTCCGGAGACCGTGGGTCTCATCGGCGATGAGGCCCTGCACAAGGTGAAGCCGACCGTGCACATCATCAATGCTGCTCGCGGCGGAATCGTCGACGAGGCAGCACTGGTGAGTGCCCTCACCGAAGGCCGGGTCGCCGGAGCGGGCATCGACGTCTTCGTCAAGGAGCCCTGCACTGACTCGCCCCTGTTCGCCTTCGAGCAGGTCGTGGTGACTCCTCACCTAGGGGCGTCTACTGACGAGGCTCAGGAAAAGGCTGGCGTCGCCGTGGCCAAGTCGGTACGACTCGCGCTCGCCGGTGAGCTGGTTCCCGACGCCGTGAACGTGCAGGGCGGAATAATCGAGCCCGAGGTGCGCCCCGGAATACCGCTGGCCGAGGAGCTCGGGCAGATCGCGGCCGCGCTCGTCGAGTCGCCCATTGAGCGCATTGAGATCGAGATCCTGGGGGCCATCGCTGAGTTCGACGTCAAGGTCCTCGAACTCGCCGCTCTCAAGGGCGTCTACTCGCACCTGCTCGATGACCCGGTCTCCTACGTGAACGCGCCCGTCATCGCCGAGCAGCGGGGCGTGTCGGTGGCGCTCACCGCCGACATGGTGAGCCCCGACCACCGCAACGTCACTACGGTGCGGCTCACCCAGACCGATGGCAGCGTCGTCAGCGTGTCAGGCACTGTGAGCGGCCCGAGGCTGGTGCGCAAGATTGTCGAGGTCAACGGCTACGAAGTCGACCTCGCCATCGCCCCGCACCTGGCCTTCTTCAACTACGCCGACCGTCCGGGCGTGGTGGGCGTCGTCGGTCGCATCCTGGGCGATGCGAGCGTGAACATCGCCTCGATGCAGGTGGGCCGCCTCAACGGTGACGCCCTGATCGTGCTCACCGTCGACAGCGCGATGCCGGCCGCGGTGGTCGACGCCATCGTCTCCGAACTCGGCGCTGGGTCGGGTCGGGCCGTCGACCTGCAGTCCTGACATGGGCGCGGCCCCCGGACGCCTCCTTGACGTCATGGGCGTCGCGACCCATGTGATCGAGGCGGGCGCGGGCGCGGGCGAGGCGGTGCTGCTGCTGCACGGGTCGGGGCCGGGGGTGTCGGCCGAGGCCAACTGGCGGCTCGCCATGCCGCCGCTGGCCGAGACTTTCCGGGTGATCGCCCCCGACCTGCTCGGCTTCGGCCAGACCGGCGCGCCGTCCGACGGCCGCTATTCGATGGACTCTTGGGTCGCCCACGTGGTGGCGCTGCTCGACGCGCTCGGAGTCGAGAA
This sequence comes from Bifidobacterium breve, assembly GCA_943329595.2. Classification (GTDB taxonomy): domain Bacteria; phylum Actinomycetota; class Actinomycetes; order S36-B12; family CAIYMF01; genus CAIYMF01. Next base: position 12,193 of record CALQEM020000053.1, on the reverse strand, counting down.
GACGCACGTCGTGGGCAACAGTTTCGGCGGTGGTCTTGCGCTGAGGCTCACCGCGCGTCACCCCGAGCGGGTGAACAGGTTGGTGCTCATGGGCGCGGTAGGGCTCGAGTTCCCGATCACCGAGGGCCTCGACGACGTGTGGGGATATGAGCCTTCGGTCGCGGGCATGCGCAGACTGCTCGAGACCTTCGCCTACGACCCCGCCCTAGTCAACGACGACCTCGCCGAGATGCGCTACCGCGCGAGCATGGCCCCGGGCGTGCAGGAGAGGTACTCAGCGATGTTTCCGGCACCTCGACAGCGCTGGGTCGACGCCATGGCCACGCCGGTCGATGAGGTGCGCGCCATTGCCGCCGAGACGCTGATCGTGCACGGTCGCGATGACCGAGTCATTCCGCTCGACGTCTCGCTGCGGCTGGCGCACCTCATTGACCGATCGCAACTGCATGTCTTCGGACGCTGCGGCCACTGGACCCAAATCGAGCACGCCGAGGTCTTCAACCGCCTCGTGTGCGACTTTCTGCGCTCGTGAGGATTAGCCCGCGTCGCGCAGCGACCTGTTGACCGCCGACACGATGCCCTTGAACGACGCAGTGACGATCGACGGGTCGATCCCGACACCCCACAGCACCCTGTCGCCTACCGCGCACTCGAGGTAGGCGGCGGCCCGGGCGTCGCCGCCGGCCGAGAGCGCGTGCTCGTGGTAGTCGAGCACTCGCACGTCAATCCCGTGCGAGCCCAGGGCTGCGCAGAAAGCCGCCACGGGACCGTTGCCACGACCGTCCAGAGTGACGTCGGCGTCGATGTCACCATCGCGAAGCATCACCGTGACCTGAGTGTCGCCGTCGGCCTCGGACTGCTGGCTCACTGAGCGCACGGCGAGTCGGCCCCAGGTAGCGTTGGCGTTGGGCAGGTACTCGTCGGTGAATACCTCCCACATCGCCTCGGAGGTCACCTCGCCGCCCGCGGCCTCGGTGTGCGACTGGATCACCTGCGAGAACTCGACCTGAAGCCGACGCGGCAGTTCGAGCGAGTGCTCGGTGCGCATGATGTAGGCGACGCCGCCCTTGCCTGACTGCGAGTTGACCCGGATGACGGCCTCGTAGGTGCGCCCGACGTCCTTGGGGTCGATGGGCAGATACGGAACTGCCCACGCGATCTCATCGACCGAAACTCCCGCCGCCGCGGCGTCGGCTTCCATCGCGTTGAGGCCCTTGTTGATCGCATCCTGATGCGACCCGCTGAAAGCCGTGTACACGAGATCACCGCCGTAGGGGTGCCGCTCGGGCACGGGCATCTGGTTGCAGTATTCGACTGTGCGGCGGACATCGTCGATGTCGCTGAAGTCGATCTGGGGGTCAATTCCCTGGCTGAAGAGGTTCATGCCCAGCGTGACCAGGCACACGTTGCCCGTGCGCTCGCCGTTGCCGAACAGGCAGCCCTCGATGCGGTCGGCGCCGGCCATGTAGCCCAGCTCGGCGGCGGCCACCGCGGTTCCGCGGTCGTTGTGCGGATGCAGCGACACCATCAGCGAGTCGCGACGGGCCAGGTTGCGGCTCATCCACTCGATCGAGTCGGCATACACATTGGGCGTGGCCATTTCGACCGTGGCGGGCAGGTTCACGATGGCCTTGCGGTCGGGGGTGGGCTGCCACACGTCGAAGACCGCGTCGCACACCTCAACGGCGAACTCGAGCTCGGTGCCCGTGTACGACTCGGGGGAGTACTCGTAGTACACCTCGGTGCCCTTGAGGTTCTCGGCGTACTTCTGGCACAGGCGCGCGCCCTGCGTGGCGATGTCCTTGATGCCGTCGCGGTCGAGGCCGAACACCACGCGGCGCTGCAGGGTGGACGTGGAGTTGTAGAGGTGCACGATGGCCTGGGGTGCTCCGGCGATGGCCTCGTAGGTGCGCTCGATCAGGTGCTCGCGGGCCTGGGTGAGCACCTGAATGGCCACGTCGTCAGGAATCAGGTCGCTCTCGATGAGCTGCCGCACGAAGTCGAAGTCGGTTTGTGACGCCGAGGGGAAGCCGACCTCGATCTCCTTGTAGCCCATCTCAACGAGCAGTGAGAACATGCGCAGTTTGCGGGCCGGGCTCATGGGGTCGATGAGCGCCTGATTGCCGTCGCGCAGATCAACCGCGCACCAGCGCGGGGCCTTCGTAATGACGGCATCAGGCCAGGTGCGGTCGGGCAGCACGATCGGGCTGAAGGGCGAGTAGCGGTGGAACGCCATGGGGGAGGGGGTCTGTGCGTTGCGATCGTCGTAACTGGTCACTGCGGTCTCCTAGATGAGGGGGTCGGTACGACCAGCGCGCACAACTCACCGCAGCGGGGAGGCCGGTCTTTCAGGCCCCGCTGCGGCAGCGAAGAAGCAAGCGCGCAAACGACATGTGCCTAGGGTAGCACCGGGAGTTGTCGGGTAACGCCCACCGCGCTGACGACGAGCACCAGCCAGCGCGATGCAAGCGCGCACGAGTAGTGCCTGCTTGTAGGTCTTCGTGCAGATACTTCGTCCAAGAACGTAGTAGATACGGTCTTGGGCCTATCATCAACACAGCACGAGTGTTAGACTTACGTTCAAGACCGTAAAAGGCACTGTCTTGTTCGAAAATTGAACACAACTGGAGAGGTGATTGACGTGGAGGACACCCTTCACCAGCGGGTTGCGCCGCGTCATCTGCCTGACCATCTGCTCGCTCACGGCAGGCCCATCGTCGACTTGGCGGAGGCTGCGGGCCTCATGGGGCTCGAGCTCCATGCCGCCGCGGACGCCTTGGTGCGGTTGCGGCGGGCCGGTCAGATCTTCAGCCCCACTCGTGGTTTGTATGTGGCAGTTCCGCCCGAGTTCCGAACATGGCGCGCTGTACCGGCGCTTGACTTCATTCACTCCATGATGCGAGCCGACGATCGTCACTACTACGTAGCGCTTCTGTCGGCGGCGGAGCTTCACGGCGCTGCTCACCAGCGGCCGCAGGTCTTCCAAGTGATGGTCGACAAGCCCCTCAATGACCGCGATTTCGACCGAATTCACCTCCGCTTCTATTCGCGCACGCACCTCGATGACGTTCCCGTGGTGCTAGTGAACTCCCGGATCGACCAGGTTCGCGTTTCCTCTCCAGCGGCCACCGCATTGGACCTTGTCTCTCGACCCCAAGACGCGGGCGGCCTCTCGAACGTCGCCACGGTGTTGTTCGAGATGGTGGACGCGACAGGTCTGTCGGCCGAAGACGTTCTTGCTGCCGCAGTCGTCTTCCCCAGCTCTAGCCTGCGCCGGCTCGGTTGGCTGTGTGACTTCGTCAACGCATCGCTCGACCGCGACGCACTCGCACGCAGGCTGGAGTCGGAGCCGACCGGGCGGGCGCATGTGCTACTCGACTCACGCGGCGCGCGCCGTGGGTCAGGCGCCAACCGTTGGGGTGTTGTCACGAATGCGACAGTGGAGCCCGATCTGTGATTCCCCAGGCAGCGATCACCGCGTGGGGCCGCACCCGCCAGTGGCCAACGGTTGAGCAAATCGAGCAGGATCTGCTGCTGGCTCGAACACTTGTGGCGATCTACAACAACTCGGTACTTCGCGATGAGCTCGCTTTTCGAGGCGGAACATGCCTGCACCAGGTCCACCTACCGGTCCCGCTTCGATACAGCGAGGACTTGGACTTCGTGCGTCGCACCCACTCCGGTATCGGTGAGATTTTCGATGTGCTGCGTGAGGTGGCTGAAACGGTCGGTCTCTCGGTGAAGACGACAGAAGTCGGGCAGTTCCCGAAGATGAAACTGCAGGCCCGTGCAGAGGTATCGGGTGCACCTTTGCGCATCAAGATCGAGATCAACACCCATGAGACCTCGCCAGCTGCCGATCTGGTCTCTCTGCCCTTCGGCGTGGAGTCGTCGTGGTTCACCGGGTACTGCACCATCACCACGTTCAGCGCCGCCGAGCTCGTGGCAACGAAACTGCGCGCACTCTACGAGCGGAGCAAAGGGCGGGACCTGTTTGACCTGTGGCTTGCGCTTGAGCAGATGTCCGTGGCTCCGAAGCAGATCCTGTTCTGTTTCGTGCCGTACCGACCGGCCGGGTACACCGCTGCGGCTGCTATCGACAATCTTGAACGGAAGCTCGCATCTGCCAGCTTCCGCAACGATCTCAATCAGTTGGTCGGTGCTTGGCCGACGGGTTACGACATTGACGTGGCTGGAGCGCTCGTTGTCGATCAGTTGCTGCGTCACGTCGATGACTAACTAAGGCCAAGGTCGTGTTGCCCGTCACGGTGGCATTGACTTCCACGTAGCCCTCGCCAACACTCGACGGGGCGTAGGTAGGCGTCGATTCAAATCTTCGCGATCGGGCTCGCACTGAGTGTGGGTGCGTGTTGCGCACCTCATCTCGCGACTAATTCCGTAGCCACCTCGATCAGGGCATCAGGTGCTGCGTCTATCGCCCCCATAGTGGCTGGCGCCTCTTTTCCTCCACCTACTCCGTCGAACTGCAGCCTGCCCTCGAGTGCGACTTCACTGGGCGCGATGTGCCCGAGCACTGATGCAGTGGCGAGTGGAAGGATCACAGGGCTGGGGAGTTGATCGCCTCAGCGGGGGCAACCGCGTGCAATCGGTATGAACTGCAGGCGACCTTGATGCCGATCTCGAAATCGGACCCCTAGGCTTACGCCTATGTCAACGGACTACCGCATCGCGGTCATCGCAGGAGACGGCATCGGCACCGAGGTGGTCGCGGAGGGGCTCAAGGTGCTCGGCGCGAGCGGCGTGGGCTTTGAGACAACCGACTACGACCTCGGGGCCCGACGCTATAACGCCACGGGCGAGACACTTCCGGCTTCGGTGCTTGAGGAACTTCGCGCACACGACGCGATTCTTCTCGGCGCCATCGGCGACCCCAGCGTTCCGCCGGGGGTGCTCGAGCGCGGACTTCTGCTCGCACTGCGCTTCGCGCTCGATCATCACGTGAATCTGCGGCCGGTGAAGCTGTACCCGGGTGTGGCCACGCCCCTGGCGGGCAAAGGCCCCGCCGACATCGACATGGTGGTGTGCCGCGAAGGCACGGAAGGGCCCTACGCGGGCGCTGGGGGCTCGCTGCGTAAAGGCACGCCGCATGAGGTGGCCATTGAAGACAGTCTCAACACTCGGTTCGGTGTCGAGCGCATCGTGCGTGACGCGTTCGCCCGCGCCGAGCGTCGGCCCCGCAAGAAGGTCACGCTCATGCACAAGACCAACGTTCTGGTGAACGCCGGCGACCTCTGGCAGCGTACCTTCAACGAGGTGGCTGCCGAGCACCCCGACATCGCCACCGACTACTGCCACATCGACGCCGCGTCGATGTACTTCATCACCAACCCCGAGCGCTTCGACGTGGTGGTCACCGACAACCTCTTCGGCGACATCATCACCGATATCGGTGCTGCCATTGCTGGCGGCATCGGACTCGCGGCCAGCGGCAACCTCGACCCGAGTCGCGTCAACCCGAGCATGTTCGAGCCGGTGCACGGATCGGCCCCCGACATCGCCGGCCAGGGCAAGGCCGACCCCACCGCCACCGTGCTCAGCGTCGCGATGCTGCTCGACCACCTTGGCGAAACCGACGCGGCCGCGAAGGTGGAGGCCGCCGTGTCGAACGATCTCGCCTCGCGCGGTGCGGCGGTGCGCAGCACGTCGCAGGTCGGCGACGCACTCGCGGCTGGAGTCTCCGCATGAGCGCCCCGCACGACGAGGTCTCCACCGCCGGCCTGCTCGCTGGGGCCATTGAGCGTCGGGTGAGCGATTCTCCGGCCAGCGCTGAGCAGCGCGCCGAAATTCTCGCCGACCCCGGCTTCGGCCGCTTCCACACCGACCACATGGTGCGCATCCGCTGGAACGAGCAGCAAGGCTGGCACGACGCGGTGCTCGAGCCCTACGGGCCCCTCACGTTCGACCCGATGACCAACTTCATCCACTACGGCCAGTCGATCTTCGAGGGGCTCAAGGCCTACCGCCACGCCGATGGCCACATTCGAACGTTCCGGCCGCTGGCCAATGCGAGCCGCTTCCAGAAGTCGGCGCGCCGGCTGGCGATGGCGGAGCTGCCGCCCGAATTGTTCATTGGGTCGCTCGAGGCGCTAGTGAGTCAGGACGCCGACTGGGTGCCCGACGACCCCGAGATGTCGCTGTACCTGCGCCCCTTTATGTATTCCACTGAGGTGGGGCTGGGCGTGCGCCCAGCCAATGCGTACGAGTACGTGCTGATGGGCTCGCCCGCGGGCGCCTACTTTAAGGGTGGCGTGAAGCCGGTCACCGTGTGGCTCTGCGACGACTACGTGCGGGCCGCTGCCGGTGGCACCGGCGAGGCCAAGTGCGCGGGCAACTACGCGGCATCGCTGCGCGCGCAGGCCGAGGCGGCCGCCCACGACTGCGATCAGGTCGTATGGCTCGACGCCGTTGAGCACCGCTGGGTTGAAGAGATGGGCGGAATGAACCTGTTCTTCGTCCGTGGTACCGGCGACGCCGCGCGGCTGTTCACCCCGCCTCTCACCGGCACGCTGCTTCCGGGTGTCACCCGCAACTCGCTGCTCACGCTGTCGGAGGATCTCGGAATCCCCGCGTCGGAGGAGGCCATCAGTGCCGACCAGTGGCGCGAGGGCAACGAGTCCGGTGACATCAGCGAGGTGTTCGCGTGCGGTACGGCTGCGGTGATCACCCCGGTGGGTCACGTGAAGTCGCGCGCGTTCGGCTCCTGGACCGTGAGCGACGGCGAGCCGGGGCCCGTGGCGATGCGGCTGCGCTCGGCACTGCTCGACATCCAGACCGGACGGGTGCCCGACCGGCACGCCTGGATGCACACGCTGGTCTGAGTCATCCCGCTCTGGCCTTTGCGCGGGCACTCTGGCACACTGTGGCCGTGAGCATCTTCCGCATTATCATCATTAGCGAGCGCGTCGACGTCTAATCTGACGACGACGCGCTTACCCCTTCGCCATCGGCGAGGGGGTTTTTTGCTGCCCCAAACAATCCGCCCGCCACCGAAAGGACTCCCCATGAGCCGCACTGACGACTCCTTCCACGTCTTCGACACCACCCTGCGCGACGGCGCCCAGCGCGAGGGCATCTCGTTCTCTGTCGACGACAAGCTCGCCGTGGCGACGCTGCTCGACGAGTACGGCGTGGGCTTCATCGAGGGCGGCTGGCCGGGGGCGATGCCCAAGGACACCGAGTTCTTTGCCCGCGCGGCGACCGAGCTGTCGCTGAAGTCGGCGCAACTGGTGGCGTTCGGGGCCACCCGCAAGGCTGGAGTCGCAGTGGGCGACGACCCCCAGGTGCAGGCGCTGCTCGACTCGCTCGCACCCGTGATTACCCTCGTGGCCAAGAGCGACGTGCGCCACGTGACCGAGGCCCTCCGCACCACGCTCGACGAGAATCTCGCGATGGTGCGCGACACTGTCGCTCACCTTGTCGACGCAGGTCGTCGCGTATTCGTTGACTGCGAGCACTTCTTCGACGGGTACCGGCACGATCCCGACTACGGCGTGCGCCTGCTGGTGGCGGCGTTTGATGCCGGCGCCAGCGTGGGAGTGCTGTGCGACACCAACGGTGGAATGCTGCCGGGCGGAATCTCGCGCGTGGTCGAGGACGTCGCGGCGCGAAGTGGGGTACGTCTCGGAATCCACTGCCAGGACGACACCGGATGCGCTGTCGCGAATACGATTGCTGCCGTTGAGGCGGGGGCCACGCATGTTCAGTGCACCGCCAACGGCTACGGCGAGCGCACCGGCAACGCCGACCTCTTCGTGGTGGTGCCCAACCTCGAGCTGAAGCTGGGCATGAGCGTTATCCCCGAGGGTCGGTTGCGCGAGACGGTGCGAATCTCGCATGCCATCGCCGAGATCGCCAACCTCGCCCCCGACACGCATCAGCCGTACGCGGGCGTGTCGTCGTTCGCGCACAAGGCGGGCCTGCACGCCTCGGCTCTCAAGGTGTCAGCCGACCTCTACAACCACTGCGAGGCCACCGACGTGGGCAACGACATGCGCGTGCTCATCACCGAGATGGCCGGCCGAGCGTCAATTGAGCTGAAGGGTCGCGAGCTCGGGTTTGATCTCACCGGCGACGCAGCACTGCTCGGTCGCGTGGTCGACCGGGTCAAGGACCTTGAGGCTCAGGGCTGGACGTTCGAGGCGGCCGACGCGTCATTCGAACTGATCCTGCGCGACGAACTGCCGGGGGGCCGGCCGCGCCACTTCGAGGTGGAGTCATGGCGCACGATCGTCGAGCAGCGGCCCGGCGGCGAGGTGGTCAGCGAGGCCACCGTCAAGGTGCACGCGGGCGGCGAGCGCATCGTGGCAACCGGCGAGGGCAACGGGCCGGTGAACGCTCTCGATACTGCGCTGCGCTCGGCCCTGGTGCAGATCTATCCCGCGCTTGATGCCCTTCAACTCGTTGACTATAAAGTGCGCATCCTCGATGGGGCGCAGGGCACGGGAGCCGTCACGCGTGTGCTCATCGAGACCCGCAATGGCGAGCACGACTGGACCACCGTGGGAGTGCACGAGAACGTCATCGCAGCGTCGTGGACCGCGCTGGAGGACTCACTCGAATACGGGCTACTGCGCGAGCAGGGGTAGCACGGGTTACTCGGCGATTTCTTCCCACCACTGGCACCACCACTCGAAGCCCACGGGAATCCGCAGCTTCGGGTGCCAGCAGTAGGCGATGTCCTTGTCGGTGTCGAGGTAGTACAGGCAGTTACCGCACTTCTCCGACTGGTAGGGCTTAGCTCGCAGGATGGCGTCCTCGATGAGAAGGCCGAACTTCTGCGACAGCTCCTCGTCGAGCTCGACCGGCTCGGGGGCGGTGATGACCTCGTCGTAGAGGTCCTCGGTCTTGGATCCGTGAATGTGCTCAGTCATGACGTGTTCCTATCACCGGGAGGGCTCGAGTGCCACCGCGGGTGGGCGCCGGGTCACGCCGGTTGGCGCTGACTTCCTGACGCTGCCTGAACAACAGTGGGCACCGATTGACCAAAGAATTCCGAGACGGTCATCGATTGACCAAAGAAGGCGGGTCGGGGTGCAGAGGTGCGCGGGCCCATCTCGTCAGGCGCCTTTCGTCGCCGAGGCGATACCTCAGCGGGGGATAGGGTGAGCCGCATGAAGATTGCGCGTTTCGCACACGGCGACCAGGGCGGCGAGGTGTCGTTCGGGGTGGTCGGAGGCCTCGATGAGCACGACGAGCCCACCGACGCCACCGACATCTCCGAACTCGCCGGGCACCCGTTTGGCCCCGTCGATCTCACCGGCCGGGTTTTCCCCCTGCGCGACGTGCGGCTGCTGGCCCCGGTGCTGCCCAGCAAGATCGTGGCGGTGGGCCGCAACTACGCCGACCATGTGGCCGAGATGGGAAACACAATCCCGCCCGAGCCGATGATCTTCCTCAAGCCGAGTACGTCGATCGTGGGGCCGGGCGACGCCATTCGACTCCCGGCTTCGAGTGAGCAGGTCGAGCATGAGGCCGAACTCGCGGTGGTTGTTGGCAGGCTCTGCAAGGACGTTCCGGTCGAGCGCGCACTCGAGGTGGTGCTCGGATACACCTGCGCCAACGACGTGAGCGCCCGCGACTTCCAGCGCAGCGACGGCCAGTGGGGCCGGGCGAAGGGGTTCGACACGTTCTGCCCGCTCGGACCGTGGATCTCCACCGGCATCGACCCCGCCGACCTTGGCATCATGTGCGCGGTGGGCGACGACGTGCGCCAGCGCTCCACCACCGCGGCCCTGCTGCGCGATGTGGCCACCCTGGTGTCGTGGATCTCGCACGTGATGACCCTCCTGCCCGGCGATGTGATCCTCACCGGCACTCCCGCCGGCGTTGGGCCACTCGTGGCCGGCGACGTCGTGCAGGTGTCGATCGACGGCATTGGCACCCTCGAGAACCCGGTGATCAGTGCCTGACAACGCAGCCGTGCGCGTTCGTTTCTGCCCCTCGCCCACCGGTCACCCGCACGTCGGACTGGCGCGCACCGCGCTGTTCAACTGGGCCGAGGCTCGCCGTACCGGCGGCACCTTCGTGTTCCGCATCGAAGACACCGACTCTGCGCGCGACAGCGAGGAGTCGTACCAGTCGCTGGTCGACGCCCTGACGTGGCTAGGCCTCAGCTGGGACGAAGGGCCGGGCGTGGGCGGCCCACACGCGCCCTACCGGCAGAGCGAGCGCATGCACCTGTATCGCGATATCGCGGCACGACTGGTCGAGGCGGGTCTGGCGTACGAGTCGTTCTCGACCCCCGAGGATGTGGAGGCTCGCCGGCGCGCGAACGGCCAGGACCCCAAGCTGGGCTACGACAACCGCGACCGCGACCTCACCGACGACCAGAAGGCCGCGTTCCGCGCCGAGGGGCGCCTTCCCGTGCTTCGGCTGCGCATGCCTGAGCGCGACTGGAGCTGGAACGACCTAGTGCGCGGCGAGATCACCTTTCAGAACGACCAGGTCCCCGACTTCGTGATCGTGCGCACTAACGGTGAGCCGCTATACACGCTGGTCAACCCCGTCGACGACGCGCTCATGGGCATCACCCATGTGCTGCGAGGTGAAGACCTGCTGTCGAGCACTCCGCGCCAACTGGCCCTCTATGAGGCGCTCGGCCAGATCGGAGCCACCGACGGTTCGGTGCCGCTCTTCGGCCACCTGCCCTACGTGATGGGCGAGGGGAATAAGAAGCTGTCGAAGCGCGACCCCGAGTCGAACCTGTTCTGGTATCGCGACAACGGCTACCTGCCCGAGGCGATGGTGAACTACCTCGCACTACTCGGCTGGTCGATTGGCGACGACCGCGAGTTCTTCAGCCTCGCTGAGATGGGCGCGGCCTTCGACGTGTCGCGCGTGAACCCTAACCCCGCGCGCTTCGATCTCAAGAAGTGCACGGCCATCAACGGCGACTGGATCCGCTTCATTGGCGCCGACGACCTCGCGACCCGCATCGTGCCCTTCCTGCTGGCGGTGGGTGCATTGGCCGCCGACCCCACGCCCGAGCAGTCGGCGCTGCTGGGTTCCGCAGTGCCCCTGGTGCAGGAGCGGATGGAGACCTTGGTGCAGGGGGCCGCGATGCTGGCCTTCCTCTTCGTCGACGACGTTGCGTTTGCCCTCGACGACGATGCCCGCGCCATGGTGGCCGACTCTCCCGACGCGCTGGCCGCGGCCCGGCTGGCACTGTCCGACGTGGTGGTGTGGGTTGCCGCCGACATCGAGGGGGCGCTTCGGTCGGCCCTCATCGAGGGGATGGGACTCAAGCCGAAGGTGGCCTTTGGGCCCGTGCGCGCGGCTGTCAGCGGCCGCCGCGTGTCACCCCCGCTGTTCGAGTCGTTGGAGCTGCTCGGACGCGACCGGTCACTCGCGCGCATCGACTCCGCACTGAGATAGGCCCCGGCCCACCCGATTCGGGCTTCGAGCGTGTGGCCGGTATGCTGATGCGGCATTGCCGGTCAGGCGTCTCTCCCGTAGTGGAGTGTCGAGCACATCGGTAGTGGGGTATGGGGTAATTGGCAGCCCGGCTGATTCTGGTTCAGCTAGTTCAGGTTCGAGTCCTGGTACCCCAGCGCAGCAGGAGAAGGTCCCTGTCGCGTTCAGCACGAAGTAAGGCCCCGTTGTGTAGTGGCCTAGCACGCCGCCCTCTCAAGGCGGTAGCGCGGGTTCGAATCCCGTCGGGGCTACGCGAGAGAAGGCCCAGGTCATTGACCTGGGCCTTCCGCGTGGGCGAAGTGGTGGCGACAGGCGTCAGGAACGCGTGAAGGCCGCGAGCCGCGTGAAGTCGCCGCGGTCTGCTTCCTGCAGCGAGGTGACGTACTCATCCCGGGTCTTGCTCGAGGTGTCGAGCGTGGCGCGCCCCCAGGTAAAACGTGGCGTATCTAGGGCCCGCAGCAGCAGGTCGGTCATCTCTCGCGCGTGCCGTCCGTTGCCGTTCGGGAAGGGGTGAATCGCCACGAGCCGGTGATGGAATCGGTACCCAGCCTCGTCCACCGGCATCTGCTTACTTCCTCCGACCCACAGCTTCGCGTTGTCCATCAGGTCGCGCACGCCCACACTGATCTCATCGGGGGGCACGCCGATGTTCACTTCCGAGTTGCGGTAGGTGCCGGCCCAGGACCAGACCTGGCCGAACATGTCGCGGTGCAAGGTGCGTACCGCTAGGTGGTCTAGGAGATCGGGCACGGCCGGTGTG
>CALQEM020000052.1:0-16749 GCA_943329595.2 Bifidobacterium breve | reverse complement strand
TTGATGCACTCGAGGCCGAGGGCCGGGTCGTGGCCCGGTACCTCGAGGTCAACCCCAACGGAAGTCGGCGCGACATCGCTGGAATCAGTAACGAGGCTGGCAACGTCGTGGGGCTGATGCCGCACCCGGAGCACGCGGTCGAGGCGCTCACGGGCCCCACCACCGACGGCCTTGCCTTCTTCGCCTCGGTGCTTGGCTCGCTCGTGGCATCGGGGGCCACCCGATGAACGTCGACACCGTCGCCAATGCCGAGGCTAACCCCGAGACGTCTCAGCCCTTCGCTGCGCTCGGGCTCAAGCCCGACGAGTACGAGCGCATCCGCGAGATCCTCGGTCGACGGCCCACTAGCGCCGAGCTCGCCATGTACTCGGTGATGTGGAGCGAGCACTGCTCGTACAAGTCGAGCAAGGTGCACCTCAAGGCGTTCGGCGAGAAGAAGCCCGAGACCGACGTGCTGCTCGTAGGCATCGGTGAGAACGCCGGCGTCGTCGACATCGGCGACGGCTGGGCGGTCACGTTTAAGCTTGAGTCGCACAATCACCCCTCGTACGTCGAGCCCTATCAGGGTGCGGCTACCGGCATCGGCGGCATCGTGCGCGACATCATGTCGATGGGGGCTCGCCCCCTCGCCGTGATGGACCCCCTGCGGTTCGGCGCTCCCGACCACCCCGACACGCGCCGCGTGCTCACCGGCGTGGTGGCCGGAATTGGTGGGTATGGCAACTGCCTCGGCCTGCCCAATATCGGCGGCGAAATCGTGTTCGACCCGTCGTACCAAGGCAACCCGCTGGTTAACGCGCTCTGCGTCGGCGCGATGCGGCACGAAGACATTCACCTCGCGAGCGCCTCAGGCATCGGCAACCTCGTGGTGCTGTACGGCGCCCGCACCGGGGGCGACGGCATTGGTGGCGTGTCGGTTCTCGCGTCTGAGACCTTCGAGGAGGGCGGCCCGGCGAAGCGGCCCGCCGTGCAGGTGGGCGACCCGTTCAAGGAGAAGTTGCTGATCGAGTGCACGCTCGAGGTGCTGCACGCCGGGCTCGTCGAAGGAATCCAAGACCTCGGTGGGGCGGGCATTTCGTGTGCAACCTCCGAGCTCGCCAGCAACGGTGAGGGTGGCATGCGTGTGACCCTCGACCACGTGCCGCTGCGCGACTCGTCACTCACTCCCGAAGAAATCCTCATGAGCGAGTCTCAGGAACGCATGTGCGCTGTGGTGTCGCCCCAGAACGTCGACGCCTTCCTCGCTATCTGCGACAGGTGGGACGTCACCGCCACCGTCATCGGCGAGGTCACCGACGGAGGCAGGCTGGTCATCACGTGGCACGGCGAAGTCATCGTCGATGTGCCGCCGCGCACGGTGGCACACGACGGCCCGGTGTACAAGCGTCCGTTGCGGCGTCCCGACTGGATTGACACGCTGGCCGCCGACGACCCCGCAAGGCTCGCGCGTCCTGAATCGGCCGCCGAGGTGCGTTCGACGTGGGTGCGTATGACTGGCGCTCCCAACCTCGCCTCGAAGTCGTGGGTCACCTCCCAGTTCGACCGCTACGTGCTGGGCAACACGGTGCTCGCGCAGCCCGAGGACTCCGGCATGATTCGCATCGACGAAGAATCGGGGCTCGGAGTCGCGCTGTCCACCGACTGCAATAGTCGGGTCGCCAAGCTCGATCCCTATGTCGGGGCGCAGCACTCGCTGGCCGAGGCGTATCGCAACGTGGCCACCACCGGGGCCACCCCGCTGGCCGTGACCAACTGCCTCAACTTCGGGTCGCCTGAGGACCCCGAAGTGATGTGGCAGTTCTCGCAGGCGGTCGAGGGGCTGGCCGATGCCTGCCTGCAACTGGGCATCCCGGTCACCGGTGGCAACGTGTCGTTTTACAACCAGACAGGAACCGTGGCGATTCACCCGACTCCGGTGGTGGGCGTCCTCGGCGTGATCGCCGACGTCGCGAAGCGCACCCCTCTGTCGTGGACCGCGGGCTGCACTCTGCTGCTGCTGGGTGAGACGCGCGACGAGTTCGGCGGCTCCGAGTGGGCACACGAGGTGCACGGCCACCTCGGAGGACTACCACCGGTGGTCGACCTTGAGGCCGAGCGGCGGCTCGCGCGCCTGCTGGTGTGGTCGGCGGGTGACGGCCTCCTCGATGCGGCACACGACGTGTCCGGCGGAGGACTCGCGCAGACGCTCACCGAGATGGCCCTCCGCTCCGAAAGGGGGGCGACGATCACGCTGCCCGAGGGCGACGATGCCTTCGTGCTGCTGTGGTCGGAGAGCACGGCGCGGGTTGTCGTTGCTGTTGCGCCCGAGCGCGAGGTCGAGTTTCTCGCGGCCTGCGTCGAGCACGACCAGCCTGTGCGGGCATTGGGACGAGTGTCGGCCTCGGGTTCTGAGCCTGCGATCACGGTCGAAGGGGTCTACGGTGACGTCATCGTTATCCCTCTCGAGGAACTGCGGGCCGCCTCTGAGGCGACCCTGCCGCGTCTCGTCAGCTGAACTGGAGTCGCCATGACCGCCGTTGACGCTCCGCCGAGCAGCGTGGTCTCACTCGACCGAGGCGATGCCTGGTGCGTGGTGGGTGCGGGCCCCCATGGGCTCAGCGCGCTCAAGGCGCTGCTGCAGAGCGGCATCGACGCCGACGGCTTCGAGCGCGAGCCGGAGGTGGGCGGCAACTGGAACTTCGGTGCTGACAACAGCCGCGTTTACCGCTCCACCCATCTCATCTCGAGCAAGCCCTTTACCCAGTTTCCTGACTTCCCGATGCCCGACCGTTTTCCCGACTACCCGAGCCACTTCCAGATCAAGGAGTACTTCACCTCGTACGCCCGGCACTTCGGGTTGCTCGACCGCATCGCCTTCAGTACCGACGTGCTGCGATGTGAGCCGGTTGATGCCGGAGATGCCAGCTCGTGCTGGGACGTCACCGTGCTCGACCGGGCCCGCGGCATCGAGAGCACGCGCAGGTACGCCGGTGTCGTTGTTGCCAACGGCCACAACTGGTTCGCCAAGATGCCGCAGTACCCGGGCCAGGCGACGTTTGCTGGCGACATCATCCACTCGGCCGACTACAAGGGATCCGACGTGGTGCGCGGTCGGCGAGTGGTGGTGGTGGGCGCGGGCAACACCGGCTGCGACGTGGCCGTTGAGAGCGCCCAGAACGCCGAGCACACGTGGCACTCGACCCGACGCGGCTACTACTACAACCCCAAATACGCGCTCGGCCGCCCGAGTGACCAAACGGCTGACCTCCTGCTCGCGCTTCGGCTTCCGCTGTGGCTCCGACGCCAAATGTTTAAGGCGACCCTGAGACTCACCGTGGGCGACTTCGAGAAGTTCGGCCTGAAGAAGCCCGACCACAAATTCTTCGAGACACACCCCATCGTGAATCAGCAACTGCCCTACTACGTGGGGCATGGCGACATCACTCCTGTCGACGACATTGAGCGTTTCGATGCCGACGCCATCGAGTTCGCCAACGGCCCGCGAGTCGAGGCTGACCTCGTGGTGTTCTGCACCGGCTACCTGGTGAGGTTTCCCTTCCTCGACGACCGTTGGCTCAACTGGAGCGACGACCATCCCCGCCTGTTCCTGCAGATGTTCACCCCAGCTTTCGACACCCTGGTGGTGGCGGGCCTGATTCAGCCCGACAGCGGCCAATGGACCCTTGCCCACTGGCAGGGCCAGACCATCGCCCGCTATATCGAGGCCCGACGCGATCGCCCCGCTGTCGCAGCGCGCCTGCGCCAGCGCGTGGTTCACGAGGTCGACCGGCGCTTCACCGCTGGAACCCAGTACAAGGAGTCGACGCGCCACTACTTCGAGGTGGCGCATCAGGAGTACCTCGCTGCCCTCGAGCGCACCATCCACGACTTGGAGGCGGCGCGATGAGTGCCGCGAGTGATTCCCTTCCCGGGCGGCGTCGCACCCGGGCGATGCGGCTGTGGGACTGGTCGGTGCCGCCAACGGGGGTCGCTCATCGCGAGATTCTCACGGTCGAGCCTGTTTCCGCGTCAGGCCGTCCGCCGCTGCTGTTTGTGCACGGTGTCGCGCACGGGGCCTGGTGCTTTGCCGAGCATTGGCTGTCGGCGGCCGCTGAGAGAGGCTTCTCTGCCAGTGCGGTGTCGCTGCGCGGCCACGGTGGTAGTGGTGGCGCAGCCCAACTCGGCCGGGCCACGTCGCGCGCTTACGTGCACGACATCATGCAGGCCATCACTGAACTTCCCGAGCCTCCTGTGCTGGTGGGCCACTCGATGGGGGCCGTGCTGTCGCAGTTGGTCGCCGAGCGTTACCCCGTGCGGGGGCTCGTGCTGCTCACCCCGGCGCCGGCCCACGGCGCCTGGGGCACCCTGGCGCACACGCTGCGCAGGCGCCCCGCCGACGCGCTGGCGGTCCTCGCCGGGCGCACCATGCCGATGCGTCCCGAACTGCTCTTCACCGGTCTCGAGGCGGGTGAGGCGAAGCGGCTGGCGAGCCGCACGGGCCGCGAGTCGCCGGTGGCTCAGTACGAGTTGCTGAGGCGCCGACGCATCGGGCCGGTGCGGTGTCCCGTTCTGGTGGTGGGCACTCCGGACGATCGACTCGTGCGTATCGACGACGTCGAGAGAACGGCCGCGATGTACGGCGTCGAGGCGCAGTGGCTGAGCGGGATGGGCCACGACGTGATGCTCGACGCAGGGTGGGAGCGTGCACTCGACCTCGTACTCGACTGGGTCGACGTTGAGGTGCCCCCAGGCACGCCGGCGCTGGGTCCGATTCGCCAGTCCCGATGAGCCCGCCGGCGCGGGAGGCATGGCCGGTCGAAGAACTCGCCCGCGTGCTGGCCGCCTACGCCGACGGCTCAACCCCCGACCGCGACGATGAAAGAGCGGCGGTGAAGGGAACCCTCGCTGAGTTGGCAAGGCACGTGCCAGGGCGCAGCGTTGAGGTGCGCGTTCCGCCGTACTCGGCCGTTCAGGTGGTGGGTGGCTCGATTCACCGCCGCGGTACGCCATCGGCCGTTGTCGAAATGAACGCCCGTACGTGGCTTGAGCTTGCCACCGGTGAGGTGTCGTTCGCCGCTGCCGTTGCCGCCGGGAGGGTGCTGGCCAGCGGCGAGCGCAGCGACCTCTCCCAGTACCTACCGATTCAGCGGTAGGGCGAGCCGAGCACGGCACGATTCGGTGACGATTGGCCGTAAACCGGCGAACCGTCCGAGACAGGGCTCGTGCTGTTCATTGCGCCCGTGTACTTCGCCCAGCGGCTCAGCGAGGTTCACAGCGAGGTTCACAGCGACGGCTCAGCGGCGGCCCGCTCTAGCCCCCGGTGGTGTCTTGTTCTGACACAAGTAGACCCCTGATGTCCTGTTCTGACACAAGAAGCGGTTGTCGACGGCTCAGCGGCGGTCAGAGCAGCGGTCAGAGCGGCGGCCCGCTCTAGCCCCCGGTGATGTCTTGTTCTGACACAAGTAGACCCCTGATGTCCTGTTCTGACACAAGAAGCGACCGCGAGGATGCTTCGTGGCAACACGAAGTGGGTGCTAGCGCTCGACCGGGCGTGAGCGGCGCAGCCACCACAGGCCGAGGATCGGAAGTGCGAGGGGAAGCAACAGGTACTCGAGTCCGAACCACGACCACACCGACGCCTTCCGGAAGGCATCTGGGTCGATGAGGCTGAGGGTGCCCACCACCAGCACCCCGATGAGCTCGAAGGTGATGCAGGCCGTTGCGATGCGGCGTGACCCGGAGTCACCGCGGGCGAGGGTGATGGTGGCCACGATGTACACCGCGGCCGCCACCGCCGACAACGTGTAGGCGAAGGGCGCTAGGTCGAACTTCGTCGCGATAGCGAACACCGAGCGGGCCGTGGCACCGATGGCCATGATCGCGTAGAGCGCCACGAGAATTCGGCCGAAGCCCGAGTTGGTCGTGGGCTGCGGGTCGACGCTGCCCAGTGGGTTAGACACCGGCCCACACCTGCTGCACTCGCACGATCATGATGGGCACCATCAGGCACGCCACGGCGATGACGATCATCGCCGATCGACTCTTCTCGCCAGACGCCCAGGCCAGGCCGAGGGGTGGAATGATCACGAGGCCGAGCAGGTAGGCCACCACCTCCCAGCGGGGAAATGGCAGGGGGCTCTGAATCATCTGCACAACGCCGCCCACGAGGAATACGAGCAGCATCACCTCAAGCACGGCTACACCAATCTCGAGAGGGTGATCGAGCTGGCGGCTCATGGCGGCGTAGATGAGCGCCCACACCACCATTCCGAGAGCCACCACGATGACCGCGGTGGCGAATACGCCGGTCAACGGATGGTGATCCCGCCCTGGTAGTACACGCCATCCTCCTGCTTGGTCAGCGTGATGCGGTGCGCACGCGAACTCACGGCGACGCGTAGTCGCACTGTGACGTCCTTGCCGGTGCGCAAGTAGACGACCTTCTGGGCCACCGTCTTCCAGCGGGTGCAGTGCTTCTCTCGACGCCCGCAGTCGGCCTCCTGCACCCCCACGGTCACTGGCTCGTCGCCACCCGCGGTGGGCGTGAACCTGATCGTGACCTGGGGGCGGTCGACCACGCTGAAGTAGTGCGACCCGTACAGGGCGAAGCTGAAGTCATAGGTGGAGTTGAGCCCTGGATCAGCCTGTGCAGTCGCGGGAGAGGCGGCGGCGAGCGGCGTCAGCACGAGTGCGGCGGCCGCAAGGCCCCCTGCGAGGTAGTGATTCATGGAAGCTCCTGTGACAGGTCGAAGGGTCTCCGACAGTAGCACCGGAAGTCGGAGCCCCCAGAGTTCTCATCGCTGCCTACCGAACGCAGAACAGTGAGCACCATCGCCTCGCTCACACACTATGCCGCCGGCGGCGCTGGACCTTGGTGTCGGTCACAGCTGCGAGGGCCGCACCCGTAGACTGGGCGCGTGCCCCGTGGAGATGGACTCCTCTCCCACGACCTCCTGCCCGGAGAAAAGGGCCCCCGAGACGCCTGCGGAGTGTTTGGGGTGTGGGCTCCGGGCGACGAGGTTGCCAAGCTCACCTACTACGGTCTCTACGCATTGCAGCACCGCGGCCAGGAATCCGCCGGTATCGCTGTCAGCGACGGCCATCACATCGTGGTCTTCAAGGACATGGGCCTCGTGTCGCAGGTGTTCAACGAGGCTGCTCTTGAGACGCTCAAGGGTCACCTCGCCATCGGTCATGCGCGCTACTCGACCACTGGCTCCAGCGTGTGGGAAAACGCCCAGCCCACCTTCCGTGCCACCGCCACAGGCCACCTCGCTCTGGCTCACAATGGAAACCTGACCAACACGCACGACCTCGCCCGCAGGGTTGCCGAGCAGGAATCCGAACGTGGCGAGTTGCCACTCGGACAGCGCATCGCTGGCGTCACGAGCGACACCGACCTGCTCACCGCGCTCATCGCGGCCCACCCAGACCTATCGGTGGAGGCGGCTGCTCTCAAGGAGCTGCCCCTGGTCCGTGGCGCTTTCAGTCTCGTGTTCATGGACGACACCACTCTTTACGCGGCCCGCGACCCCCAGGGCATCCGTCCCCTGGTGCTCGGTCGGCTCGAGCGCGGCTGGGTGGTGGCCAGCGAGACCGCAGCGCTCGACATCGTGGGTGCCTCGTTCGTGCGCGAAATCGAGCCGGGCGAGCTGGTCGCGATCGACGAGCACGGGCTTCGCACCCAGCGCTTCGCAGACGCCGACCCCAAGGGCTGCCTGTTCGAGTTCGTGTACCTCGCGCGGCCCGACACCTCGATCAGTGGCCAGTCGGTGCACTCGGTACGGGTCGAGGTGGGGCGCAGGCTTGCGATTGAGGCGCCGGTCGAGGCCGACCTCGTCATTCCGGTGCCCGAGAGCGGAACCCCCGCTGCTGTGGGCTACGCGCAGGCCAGCGGCATTCCATTCGCCATGGGCCTGGTGAAGAACGCCTACGTGGGTCGCACCTTCATCCAGCCATCGCAGACCATCCGCCAGTTGGGTATCAGGCTCAAACTCAACCCGCTGCGCGAGATCATCGAGGGTCAGCGCCTGGTGGTTGTCGACGACTCGATCGTGCGGGGTAACACCCAGCGCGCCATCATTCGGATGCTGCGCGAGGCTGGAGCCCGCGAGGTGCACGTGCGCATCAGCAGTCCGCCGGTGAAGTGGCCGTGCTTCTACGGAATCGACTTCGCCACGCGCGCCGAGCTGGTGGCCAACGGCCTCACCGTCGATGAGATTCGCACCTCGATCGGTGCCGATTCGCTCTCGTACATCAGCCTCGAGCAACTCGTCGAGGCGACCCGCGTTGCCAACGACCGGCTGTGCCGGGCCTGCTTCGACGGCGTATACCCGATTGACCTCCCCGACTCGCAGCTTCTGGGCAAGCACACCCTCGAGATTCTCGAGCGCGGGTCGGTGTCCGATGCCGATGGCCTGGGCACCCTGCTCGCAGGGGGCGGAGCGTCCGACGCCCTGTTACACCCATGAGTGGTTCGTACCGCCAAGCCGGTGTCGATGTCGAGGCTGGTGAGGTCGCTGTTGAGCTGATGAAGGAGTCCATCGCCCGGGCTCAGCGGCCTGAGGTGGTGGGCGGGGTCGGTGGCTTCGCGGGGCTGTTCGACGCCTCGGCTCTGAAGTCGTACCGGAAGCCCCTGCTGGCGACCTCCACCGACGGTGTCGGAACCAAGGTGGCTGTCGCCCAACGCATGGACGTGCACCACACGATCGGCATTGACCTCGTGGCAATGGTGGTCGACGATCTGGTTGTGTGCGGAGCCGAGCCGCTCTTCATGACCGACTACATCGCCACGGGCATGGTGGTTCCGACCCGTATCGCGGCCATCGTGTCGGGCATTGCCGAAGGCTGTAGGCAGGCGGGGTGCGCGCTTGTTGGGGGCGAGACCGCCGAGCACCCCGGGCTGTTGGCCCCTGACGAATACGATGTGGCTGGCGCGGGCACGGGGGTGGTGGAGGCCGACGACCTTCTCGGAGCCCATCGCGTGCGCGCGGGTGACATCGCGGTGGCGATGCGGTCAAGTGGTCTGCATTCGAATGGTTACTCGCTCGCGCGGCAGGTGCTGCTCGCTCAGGCAGGTCTGGCGCTCGATGCCCAGGTGGGAGAACTTGGCCGAACCCTCGGCGAAGAACTACTCGAGCCGACCCGAATCTACGCTCTCGACGTTCTCGACCTCGCGCGCGCCGACGAGGTCGACGTGCACGCATTCAGCCACATCACCGGTGGCGGCCTAGCGGCCAACCTGGCCCGGATCCTCCCCGCCAATTTGGCCGTCGAGGTCGATCGCTCCACCTGGCTGCCCCAGCCGGTGTTCGGGCTCATCGGCTCGCTGGGCGGGGTCGACCAGCAAGAACTCGAGCGCACCTTCAACATGGGTATCGGCATGGTGGCGCTGCTGCACCCGAACTCGGTCGACGTGACTCTCCGACGCCTCGCCAATCGGGGGGTCGATGCCTGGGTCTGCGGAGCCGTGCGCGACCGGGCCAACGGCGAAATAGGTGACGCTACGGCAAAGGGCGGCGGGGGAGGGGCGGCGTTCGTGATCGGGTCTCACCCGATCAGCACGTAGCCCCGTGGGTGAGTAGTAGAAGCGAGTGAGTGTGGGCCTACGCGTGAGGCGCAGTACTACTCGTCATCTGAGGCCTCTGAGTCGTCGTCATCATCGTCAGCCTCGTCAGTAGTGGTCGCACCCTGAAACGAGCCAGGTGACGTGTGACCCGACTTGGAAGCGAGTTCCGCCTGCAGCCGATCGAAATCGGTTTCTGGGCCGCCGTACTTCAACTGGCGTGCCACTTTGGTCTGCTTGGCTTTTGCTCGGCCGCGCCCCATGGCTCGACCCCCTGATCCTGGATAACCCGGAGCGATTGGACAGATTTTCGGTGCTGAATGGACTGTATCCGTACTGCGCCGGCCAGCCACGCGTTGAGGCAGAGTGACTCAAATGCCCGGCAACCGAAACTCAGGGCTTCAGCCTAACCCAGATCGGTTGTATTCCTCACCCGGGTCCGCCATATTCGCTCTAGTGCGCGCAACAGCGGGGTTGAAGATGTCAGAATAATTACAATGGTGTGCGGTCAGGTTGCGGAGCGTCGTCGCTCACGCGGGACTTCAGGTCGTGGCACCTAAGGAGGCGTCGATGTCTGGTAGATCGGTCAATCCCACTGATCCTGAGCGGCTGCTTACACCAGCCGAAGTGGCGGCGATGTTTAGGGTTGACCCTAAGACGGTCACCCGCTGGGCCAAGGCTGGGAAACTTGCAAGTATCCGCACGCTGGGGGGGCACCGCCGGTACCGCGCGACAGAGGTCGAGGCGCTGCTGCAGGGCACGAACCCTGACGTCACGCACTAGCCCGTCCCGAGGGCCCTCGGGGGCCACTACTCGCGCCGGTACGTGACTAGGCGGGCGACGACGATCCACGGGGCCGGCTGAGTGCGTCGAGGTTGCCTGACGCCACTACCGATAGCCAGTCAGTATCAAGAGACTCTGTGTCGACCCCCCATGACGCGAGCTGAGCGAGCACCGCGGTGCGTGCCTTGTCGAAGCGGCGGGCCACCATGCGGCGGGCGGCCCACTCACGCTCGCGGCTGCGCAGGGCTGACTCGATGGCCTCCTCCTGTTCCAGCGTGGCTGCCAGCCCGTAGGCGCGCTGCACCGCCTCACGCAGCTCGATGCGGTAGTCGTGGCCCTGCCTCACGAAGTCACCGGGTTTGGAATTCATGCCGTTCTTGAGGTCGACCAGGTTGATGATGAAGGTCGTGATCGGCCGGAATCGTGTCTCCCGTGGAACCCCGAGGGGTCGGGTGTCGGGGGGGCCCATCCACCACGGCGTGCGCACCACGGCGTCGTACGAGAACTTGTTGATGGGGTCGTCGTGGTGAACGATCTGCACGTGTCGCGCTACCGGCGACGTCGTGAGGCCGATCTCGTCGGCCCGGGAGACAAGCCCGAGGATTCCGAGAGGGTCGGCCACCCCAGGATGGGCCGACCAGCGCTGCCATAGCTTGGTGCGAAATGGGGTGCCGAGGTAGAGGCCATGGTCGAGGCCCAGCAGGTCGAAGTCGACTGTCGTGCGCGAAGCCACGTCGAGTGCGACCTCGGCGCCGAGGCTCTCGCCGAACTGGACGAGGCGCGGGCGCGCATGCTGGGGCATCGTGGCGATGCGGTCTCGAACTCCCGCGAGCACCAGCTTGTGCAGGTGGCTGCCCGCACTGGTTTTACCGAGGGCGAGCGCGCTGGGCACGAGCGCGTATTGGGGCACGACGATCGCACACGAGCCGCGGGTGAGGTACTCGACCGCCTCAGCGAACGAGTAGTTGACGTACCCGACGCCCGTGGGCGAGGCCACGACGATCATCGAGCGCTCGTAGGCGCCAAGCCGCTCGAGCTCCTCGAGGGCAAGAGCAGCGCGCTCGTCAATCGACGAGGTCGACTCGTAACCGGCGATGGCGCGTACTGGAGCCATGGCAGGCTCTCCCATGACTGCCTCGATCTCAGCGGGCGTCAGGGTCATCAGCACGAATCGGCGGCCTTCCTTGCCGATGTGGTCGAAGCTGACCACGCTCGCCGGACCGGCCGTCACGTGCGGGCTCTGTGGTGGCTCGGGGTAGGCGGGCTCGACGATGTCGTCTGCACGTTCGACGCGTCGGGTTACCGTTCGAAGGGCGTAGAGTCCGGCAGCTCCCAGAGTCCCGAAGGCGACGGCGTGGCCGATCAGTGGTGTGACAGTTCGACCGCGCCCCAGCAGGGCGCTGGCCGAGCGGGTGGCGCCTTCAGCGATGGCGAACTCGGCACCGGCGAGCGCGAGGATCGCGGCTCCACCGCCGAATCCCATGCCTAGGGCGCGCATCGTTCCGATCAGGCCATCGGGGTGCTCGACATGATGTCGGTCTGTCTCCCCCAGGCGGGCCGCTCGCCTGTCTCGCTGCCACACGTTCACGGCTGACACGATCGAGCCAACGGCGCTGGCGATGAGGATGACTTCGATGGGATTGCGGTCACCGAGCGTGCGGCGAACCACCTTGTCGGTGCCGATCACTGCGGCGGCGTTGGCTGCGCCGCCGCCGATCAGGTAGGCGGCCGTGCGCGCAGTAGCGATGGCCAGCGGAACATCGTGCCTGTCGGGGATCGCTCGCACCACGCCGAGGCACGCGGCTGCGAGCACCGCTGAGGTGATCAGCGTGGTGGTCTCTGGATCGCCCCTACCTGAGCGGGCTACCGCCATCTCGGCCAGTGCCTCAGTGGCGGCCACCGCGATCGTTCCGGTGCCGAGCCGGAAGGCTGCCGCGGCGCCGGTGGTGATGGCCTGGTCGGTGGCCGAGCGAGGCAGGAGTCCTCGGGCGAAGGAGCCCGAGATGCTGGCAGCCGCTGCCGCAACTCCGGTGCGAAGGGCCAGATGACGCCGGGGATACGACTCGGGCATGTACCTAGTGTGCCGGAGTGGCACCGGCGGGGTATACCTCGAGCTCGGTGGCCTTGGTCGATAGCCACACGGGGGTTCCGGGCACCAGGCCAAGCTCGGAGACGGCCGCGGCGGTTACGTCGGCCATGACGGCGGGTGGTCCCACGGTGGAGACACGCACTCGGTCGCCGATCGGCTCAACTCCGTCGACCCGTCCCTGCCACACGTTGCGAGCGCTGCCATGGGGTTCAGTGGCGTGAAGGGAGATGGCATCGGGGCGAAGGGCGACGAGTACCGGTCCGGCTGCGTCTCGGTCAGTGGCTGACAGCAGGCCGCCACCTTCGAGTGTGATCGTGCCATCGTGTGCGGTGCCGCGCAGCAGATTGAGTCCGAGCAGCTTCGCCACATAGGTCGAGGAAGGGCGGCGCGCGACCTCGACCGCCACTCCCTGCTGAGTGACGCGACCCTCCTCCAGCACCAGGATGCGGTCGGCCAGCATCAGTGCGTCGAGCGGATCGTGGGTGATGAGCAGGGTGGGGGTGTCAACGTCGCGCAGGTGGTCGCGCAGTTCGGCGCGCACGTCGATGCGCGTACCGGCGTCGAGTGCCGCCATGGGCTCATCGAGAAGCAGCACATCGGGGTCGCCGGCCAGCGCACGCGCAAGGGCCACGCGCTGCGACTGCCCACCCGATAGCTGGTCGGGTCGGCGTGAGGCGAGTGAGGTGAGCCCCAGCGCGTCGATCCAGCGGCCCGCCGTTGTGCGCGCCTGTTTCCGACCTGCTCCGGTGGCTCGCGGGCCGAAGGCCACGTTCTCCAGCACGGTCAGGTGGGGGAATAGAAGGTAGTCCTGGAACACCACGCCAACTCGGCGCTCCTCGGGAGGCACCAGTACCCCGAACTCAGGGTCGTCGACCACGCGACCGCCGATCTCGATGCGTCCCTGGGTGAGGGGCAGCAGGCCACTCACGGCGCGCAGGAGCGTCGACTTCCCTGCACCGTTGGGGCCGATCACGGCAACGACCTCACCGACGGCGACGGCCATCGTGACAGCAAGCTCGAAATCGTCGCGCTGCACGACGGCCCGCACCGATAGGGATGCGCTCATGCTGCTGTTCCTGTGCGCAGCCAGCGATCGCGCAGGAGCACCAGGATGGTGACCGACACCGCGAGCAGCACCAGGCTGAGAGCCACAGCCTCGGACGGGTCGCCCTCGAGGCCGACATACACGGCCAGTGGCAGTGTCTGCGTGACGCCCGGCAGGTTGCCGGCGAAGGTGATCGTGGCTCCGAACTCGCCCAGTGCACGTGCAAAGGTCAGCACGGTTCCGGCGACCAGAGAGGGCGCGATGAGGGGAAGTGTCACGCGCCGAAAAACGGTGAGGCGTCGCGCCCCCAGTGTTGCTGCGGCCTGCTCATGTCGACCGTCGAGGCCGCGTAGTGCGCCCTCGACAGTGATGATGAGGAAGGGCATGGCCACAAAGGCCTCGGCAACGATCACCCCCGGAGTGGTGAAGGGAAGCGTGATCCCGAACCACTGCTCGAGGTACTGCCCCACCAGACCTCGACGCCCGAAGGCAAGCAGCAGAGCGATGCCACCCACAACCGGCGGAAGAACGAGAGGGATGGTTACCAGTGCACGAGCAAGCCGTCTGCCGGGGAAGTGGGCCCGCGCGAGAAGCCAGGCCAGGGGAACGCCGAGCACGAACGCCACTGCGGTGGCGCAGGTAGAGGTGACCAGCGACAGCCTCAAGGCGTCGAGGCTCGTGGGAGAGGTGAGCACGCTTGCGAGGCGCGGCCACGGAGCTCGCACCAGCAGTGCGGCGATGGGAACTCCGAGAAGGAGAAGTGCCAATGCCGCCGGGATCGCTGCCGGCCACGGCGGAGATGTGACCTCGCGGCCTCGCCTGCTCCGGCTCACGGTGAGACGAAGCCTGCGCTGAGCAACACCTGCTGGCCGGCGGGTGAGAGAACGTAGTCGACGAAGTCGGTGGCTGTCGCCGATGCCGAGCCGCTGGAGGTGAGCAGGGCTGCGATGGGGTAGCGCGTGGTGACGTTCTGCTCGGCGGGAATGATGATGTCGGTCACGCTGCCCTGGGCCGCCTTCACGTCGGTCACGTAGACGACGCCAGCATCGACCTCGCCAAGTTGCACCTTGGTGAGCACGGCCTTCACGTCAACCTCCTCTGTCGATGGGGTGACGCTGAGCTTGTTCTGCTCGAACAGAGCGAGGGCGGTTGCGCCACAGGGAACCACCTTCTGGCACACGGCAACCTTGACGCCCGGCTTCGCGAGGTCGGCCAAGGACGACACCTCGACGCTCTGCTGCACGGGGGTGGCGATGGCGAGGCTATTCACCGCAAACACCCGAGGTGACACCGCCAGCGAGGCGGCCGACACCGTATCCATGGTCTTCTGGCTCGCCGAGGCGAAGACGTCGGCGGGCGCTCCCTGGGTGATCTGGGTGGCGAGGCCGCTGCTGGGGCCGAAGTTGAAGGTGACCGTGACGCCCGGGTTAGCTGCCTCGAATGCAGCACCGATGACGGTGAACGAGCCCTTCAGCGACGATGCGGCGAATACCGTGACGGTGGTTGATCGTGCAGTGCTTGAGTCGGACGAGCCCGACGACGACGTCGTACCACAGGCAGAGAGCATGACGCCGAGGGCGACGAGCATGAGTGTCAGGGCAGTGCGGCGGTGCTTCACTTCGACTCCGGGTGGTGGGCGGGATTAGCGCGGGGTGGGTATCTCGATGACCACGTTGGTCGACTTCACTGAGGCCACGGCGAGAACGCCAGGCTCAAGCCCGAGCTCGTCGGCGGCTTCGCGACTCATGAGCGACACCATGCGATGGGGACCCACCTGGATCTCAACCTGCGCCATGACCGTGTCGCGCACGACGCGGGTGACGATTCCGGCGAGTCGGTTGCGCGCTGACGCTCCCACCACCGGACTGTCGAGGGCAGGGTCACCCGAGGCGTTCTCGGACATGTACCGGGCCAGGTGCGCCCCCTCGATTACTGCTCTGCCCGCCTCGTCGGTGGACGACTCGAGCTTGCCCGCGTCGATCCACCGACGCACCGTGTCGGCGCTCACCTGCAGCAGGGCGGCGGCTTCACTAATTCGCAACTGCGTCATAAAAATGCATAGTACTCAGCAAATACAGCAATATCTACCCCAATCAGAGGTAGATGCGAAGTGCGACCCGTCACGTTATCAGCCGCTGGCCCCCGCCTTATGCTCGTAGTTGTGGGTCGTCGTCCCGCCGCGAGGGTGGAGAGGCGCTGAGAAACGAAGGGAGCGTCCGTGTCGAGTCTGGGCGAGCTGCAGATTCCGCCGCTGCCCGCCGCGGAGACGGTGATCGTTGTACCCACGTTCGGGGCCTTCGACTGCGTGCGCCGGCTTCTACTCAGCCTCGAATCCACGACCCCCGCTGACATCCCGATTCTGCTGGTAGATGACGCGCACCCAGGGGAGACGCTCCTCGAGGCGTGCGGCGACCTCATCTCAGCGTCACACCTCAACCTGATCACGGTGCGGCTCAGCGTGAACCACGGCTTCGTGGGCACGTGCAACCTTGCGTTCGCGGCAGCGGGCGATGCCGATGTCATCGTGTGCAACTCCGACGTGCGCGTCACCCCAGGCTGGTTCGAGGGCCTGCGCGACGCCGCGCTGTCGTCGACACTGGTGGCCTCGGCGTCGGCGTTCGGATCGAATGCGGGCATCCTCACCGTTCCGATTCCGGGTCTCGGAAACCCACTGATCGATGGTGAAGGCCGGCTCGACGAGGCGGCTGGCCGAATTCGCGAGTTCACCCCGTGGCACCCCGAGCTGCCGACAGCGGTCGGGCACCTCATGTACCTGCGCCGTGCTGCACTGTCGGTGGTGGGCGAC
The DNA here is from genome assembly GCA_943329595.2 of Bifidobacterium breve. Taxonomy (GTDB): domain Bacteria; phylum Actinomycetota; class Actinomycetes; order S36-B12; family CAIYMF01; genus CAIYMF01. The sequence continues at coordinate 482 of CALQEM020000052.1, read as the reverse complement.
TTCGACGAACGCTTTTCGCCCGGGTATGGGGAGGAAGTGCAGTGGTCGCGGCGCGCCCTCAGGCTGGGCTTTCGGCACGTGGCCGCCGACACGGTGGTGGTGCATCACGAGGGGGGACGCTCGTTCGGGGCGAACCCCAAGCACGCTGATCTTCAGCACCGGCACGAGATGCTGCTCGCGAACGATTTTCCCGGCTATCACTCCGATGTGCGTACGGTGCTCGGGCGCGATCGCTCGCCTCTTGGCTCGGCGCTGCTGCGTGCCTCGGTGGCAGTGCGGGGTCTGCATGTGCGAGTCGACTGCCGCGGCCTAGGCGCCGAGGGCACCGGTACCGAGCGGGGCGCGCTCGAGACATCGCGCGCGCTCGCTGCGATGAGCCAGATCACCCGACTTGAGATTGTGGTCAATGACGAGTCGGTCGAGAGTTACGCGGAGGCGCTGCCCGGCATCTGCGTTCTAGGTAACTCGGCTGCAGCCACGTC
>CALQEM020000051.1:0-16849 GCA_943329595.2 Bifidobacterium breve | reverse complement strand
CTTCGTGCGCACCGAAAGCGCGGAGGTCTTCAGCGTGCCGCCACCCACGTAGAAGCGGTAGGGACTGGTGTCCTCACTGCCTCGGAGCAAGCCCGTCGGCGGCACAGAGAACTGGATGAAGTCCCGCCCAGTCCAACCGCCACCGGCAACGTCACTGCCCGTGCCGGCATCGCACAGGAGCACCTCAACGATGCCGGTGCCCGGGTAGCTGCGATTGGTGCTGCGGTAGTAGCTGATAACGCTGACACAGCCACCGTTAAGCCACTCGGCGGAGGAGCGTCGGTCACTCTGCTGTACCCGTCCACCGTTGAGAATTTCCTCGATGGGGCAATCCTCGGAGGTGACTTCCTGACAAACAGTGACAATGTCTTGCAGGACCTTTGCATTGTCGGTGCCAACGGCATTGCCGGTGAAGGTGAACTTCACCACACCATCACGCCACGAGCCACTGATATTCCAGTTACCGCGGATGTAGTTGGCCTGAACGCTGACCTCAGCGGTGGTGTTGTCTCCGGCTCCCTCACGCCAACTTGAGGCCTTAGCGCCGATGATGCCATTGTCGTACACGGTATTGGCCGCAGTGTTGAGGAGCGTGAAATCGTCTACCAGCGTGACCTTGCCCTCGCCGCCGGACTCGATCCTAGTACCGAGTTCAACCCAGCTCTGAGCATTCCCGGCACTGTTCAGGCCGCTGGCAGTGAGCGCGATGGTGGTCACTGCTAAGGCCGCACAGGCTGCCAGCGAACGGTGGTTGACACGGGCGAGGACGCTCATGAGACTCCTCAACGAGGCTGACGTGGTGGCTTCCGAGTGTTCGCAGCATAGGCCCATTTTCCTGGTGCGTCGGCGAAATCCACTCGAAAGTGTGAGGGCGGGTGAACGAAGCCTTTCTGCCGGTCGCACTCACGGGCGACGTACGTCACGGCACCTCGATGAGAGGTTGCCGCCGCCGCTTCATCGAGAGGTACGCGAAGGGAACAACCACCAGCGCGACGATGTCCGTGGGATCCACGATCACCTCGATGGGCGTTGGTCCCACTGGGGCCTGCCCACTTGCGAGCGCACTGAGCGCCAGCACAGGCCAGCGCAGGATGCCGATTCCGAGTGCGTAGGTCGAGGCGACGAGCGGCAGAGTCTTGACCAAGGCGAATCCAATCGCCACCACCCAGCAGGTCGCGGCGATGAGCCGCGACGTGGCCTGCCACCGCGGACCCCGAATCCTGCGGGCGACTTCGACCAGGGAGACGAGCACAATCGGCAGTAGGAAGAGGCCGGCAAAGTCCGACAGTTTTCCCGTGACCCACCCCGGTCCGCGCCCCTTGAGCCACACGTCGTTCACCACCAGCGTCGCGAGAGCGACCGCCGGCGCCAAGCCCAGTAGCAGGTCACCCGGTGCCGACGGGGCGGGCTCGTCAGACAGTGTGGCGACCGTAACCGTGAACCCGTCGCCGGACGGTGAGTCGATTTCCACGAGAGATGCTCATAGCCGAAGGGTACTGCGACCGACGGTCAGCGAACCATGCTTCAGGCACTGCGCTGCGCCGGGCTGCACCCTTCCGGTCGCTCAAGCCCCGCATTCAAAGGTCACCGATTGACCAAAGAATCCCCAGACGGTCACCGAGTGACCAACGATGCCGGGAAGAGGAGACGTCGCGGAGGACAGCCTTTCCGTAGGCGAATGGACCCGGCGACCCTCAGACGAAGCCGCGAGGGATTCGAACCAGCGATCGGGCACTTCGCGCTACATTGATGAGACGACAGCCCCGGACTTTCACAATCTGGGGCTCACTCATCGGGTGAGGTCACAGGTCGTGCCGCAGTGAAAGGAATATCGAGTGATACGTACTCTTCGTCCTCTCGTGCTCTGTCTCTGTGCGCTGATCGCCGGAGTTGGCTTAGTGGCCACCTCTGCTACCGCCGACTCTGTCGCCCCCTCTCCGTCCGGTTCGGGGAGCACCGCCCCTACGGTGCTGCACATTGGTATCACCTCAGGCATCGACAACCCCAACATTTTCGCGGTGGCTTCCGTCGCAGAATGGCAAGCAGTCGTGATGCAGTACGACATGCTGCTCCGGTTCGGCGACAAGGACCTCACGGCCGCCCCCTCCCTTGCCACCGGCTGTGATTCCAACGCCGATCGCACGGTCTGGACGTGTCACCTGCAGCCCGGCCTCAAGTGGAGTGACGGTCAGCCCCTCACCTCGAAAGATGTTGCGTTTTCATACAGGTTCGTCATTGACAAGCAGTTCGACTACTTCAGCGGGTACTTCCCTGAAGGCACCACCTTCGAGACTCCCGACGATCTCACCCTGGTGTGGAAGTCGCCCACACCCACCAACGGGCCCACGGTGCCCGCCTGGTCATATGTCGTACCCGAACACGTCTGGAAGAAGTACGCCAACGCCGACGCCAAGACCATCCGCGCAGCAGAGACTCTGCCCAATGTGGGATCAGGTCCGTATGTCATGTCGAGCGCCAACCCCGGGCAGAACTGGACGTTTACTCGTAACCCGAACTTCTGGGGTACCAAGCCCGCCTACGACACCATCGAATTCCAACTGTTCACCAACCAAGACGCCATGGTGCAGGCGCTGAAGAACGGTCAAATCGACATCGCCGACGGTATCGAGGGTTCTCTGCTGCCCGCGGTCAGTGCGATTCCTAACGTCGCGGTGCAGAGGGTTGTCGCTGACTCGTGGGTCAACCTCGCCTTTAACTTCGGCGGGCAGGGCGCAGCCTCGAAGCCGCTCCCCGCGCTTGCCGATATCACTGTGCGCAAGGCGATTGAGATGGCGATCGACAAGCAGCAAATTGTCGACAAGGTGTATCCGGGCTCGGCAACTCCTGGCGACACCATCATTCGGCCGTTGTCGACCTACTGGCACCTGACCGTGCCCCCAGACAAGCTCATCCCCTACGACCCGGCCGCCGCCAACGCGATGCTCGACAAGGCCGGCTACACGATGGGCGCTGACGGCGTTCGAGTTGACCCCACAACTGGGCAGCGGCTGACAATTCGAATGCCGGTATCTGATGACACGCCGGGCAGCACGCAGGCCGGACAACTCGTCGCTTCCTTTCTCAAGAAGATCGGCATCGCGGTCACGGTCCAGCCGGTGACCGCGGGCAAAATGTACGACCTCCAGCAGGCCGGAGACTTCGACGCGTACATCTGGTACTGGAGCGGCGATCCCGATCCGAACTACCAGTTGTCGGCATTCACCAGTACTCCGTGCCCCGGTCTCAGCGACGGCTGCTGGAACGACCCCGCCTACGACGCGATGTTTGCCAAGCAGCAGGCCACGCTCGATCCGGCCGCACGCAAAGTAATCGTCGACGAAATGCAGCAGTACGTGTACGACCAGGTGCCTAACGTGGTTCTCGTGTACCCCGAAACCATCGAGGCCTACCGCACCGACAAGGTGGCCGGACTCACGCCCGTGCCCGAGGGCAACGGCTACCTCATGCCGTCGTACGTGTACACCAGCATGGTGAACGCGTACCCCGTCACCGCCGATACTGGCTCCAGCTCGCCTGCGTCGTCCGGTAGCTCTGGAATACCGGCGTGGGTGTGGGCAGTTGTCGCCCTCATCGTGATCGCACTGATTGCCGTGGTCGTGCGCCGCAGTCGCGGGGCTGCAGAGCGCGACGAGCGCGACTAGACCCGGCTGGTCGACTGCATGAGTCTGACTTTCCTGGCCCGCAAGGCGGGTTGGGCTTTATTGACGCTGTGGTTCATCCTGTCGGTCAATTTCTTCCTGTTCCGGATCATGCCCGGTGACCCGGTGGCGCTACTCGCCCGCAGCCAACGGCTGTCGCCCGAAGCGCTGGCACGCCAACGCGAACTCTTCGGACTCGATCAGCCGATTCCGCAGCAGTACCTCACGTACCTGCGTGAGACGCTGACCGGCAACCTCGGGGTGAGCATCCTGTCGGGGCGCGAGGTGCTGTCGATGGTCGCCGATCGAATGTGGCCCACCATCCTGCTCGTCGGACTCGGCACGCTGATTGCGGCCGTTGTGGGGGTGATGCTCGGAATGCGGGCCGGCTGGCGTCGCGGCAGTGGAATCGACAACGGCAGCCTCTACGGCTCACTTCTGCTCTACGCCACTCCAGAGGGCTGGCTCGGCATGATGTTGCTCATCCTGTTCGCTGGCGCGCTCGGCTGGTTTCCCGCCGGCGGCTACTCGTCGGCCGAGTCCGGTGGAGGCGTGGGTGACGTCACGTCACACTTGGCACTTCCCGTGCTCACGCTCGCACTCGGTTACGTTGGTCAATTCTTCATCGTGATGCGCGCCTCCATGATTGATGTGAAATCACAGGACTACATCCGACTCGCTCGCGCGAAGGGACTCGCCGATCCTGTGGTGCGTCGCCGCCACGCGGCTCCCAACGCGATTTTGCCCACGATCACCCTGGTGGTGCTGAGTTTCGGATTCGTGCTGGGCGGAGCCATCGTGATTGAGACCGTGTTCTCGTGGCCAGGCCTCGGCCTGCTCACCTACCAAGCTATCCAGACGCTGGACTATCCGGTGCTGCAGGCTGTGTTCCTCCTGTCTAGTGGTGCAGTGATCGTCGCCAACCTGATCGCCGACATCGCGTACGGGTTGCTCGATCCGCGGGTGGAGCAGATCTGACATGGTCGAGATACAGCCACCTCACCGAACGTCGGCCTCACACCTCGCGTGGCAGCGGCGTCGCATCGGTTGGTCGCGCGGCTGGAACGCCTACCGTCGAAACAGGCGCGGGCTGATCGGCCTGATTGTTTTGGTCGCGTTCGGAGTGATCGCGGTGCTGTCTCCCCTGCTGGTGTCTCCCGACTCGATTGATCCGTCTAGCGCAACGGGCACTCCGAATAGTCCACCAACAGCCGGCTACCCGCTTGGCACTGATTCGTTCGGGCGCTCGGTGTTGAGCCTGCTGATCGTGGGGGCTCGAGTGTCATTGACAGTCGGCCTCGCGGCAACGGCGGCCGCGGTGTTCATTGGCGCAACCTTCGGGTTGCTCAGCGGCTACTACGGTGGAACCGCCATCGATCGAGTGCTGGGTGCACTGATCGACTGGTTTCTGGTGATTCCGTGGCTGGTGTTAGCCATTGTCATGGCCGCTATCCTCGGACCAACTCTGCTCAACGTCATTATCGTTATCGCCGTGACATCGTGGGCACTGACTGCACGTGTGGTGCGGGCCCAGACTTTGAGTGTGCGTGAGTTGCCGTTCGTTGAACGAGCGCGCGCACTGGGAGCTCGCGACACCACCATTCTCACGCGCCACGTTGTACCCAGCGTGTTTCCGGTGATCTTTGCTCAGGCCGTTCTCACTGTCGCTATCGCGATTTTGTCAGAGACGACGCTGTCGATTCTCGGTCTCGGCGACCCCACATCAGTGTCGTGGGGTCGCACGATTGAAGAGGCCTTCAGCGGCGGTGCGATGGCCAACGGCTACTGGTGGTGGATCGTGCCGCCCGGGTTAGCCGTCGTGTGTGTCACGCTCGCATTCACACTGTGCGGTTACGCGTTGGAAGAAGTGCTAGATCCGCGGCTTCGCGACTAATGAAGGAGCACTGATGAGTACCGACCGTGCCAACCCGTTTCTGGCGGAGGGCGAGTGGCTCAAGTGCGCTCTGCACACGCATTCGACCGTGAGCGACGGAACCCTGACACCGCACTCGCTGGCTCACGCCTACGAAGAGGCCGGGTTCGATGTGCTGTCGATCACCGACCACTGGCGCATCGCCGAAGCACCGTCAACCGATCGGCTCCTCACGATTCCCGGCGCCGAGCTCGGCTTTGACCTACGCACGCCAAACTACCCGGGTCAGTCGGCGGAATTCCTAGTGTGGGGTATCGACCATCTCCCCGACGATCCCGGCGGCGATCAGGCCAACTGGATGTTCAACGCGGAGGAGAACTGGGAAGTGCGCACCTTCCCTTCGCTTTCGCACGGCGCAGCCTGGGCGGCCACGATGGGAGCGGTTGTCTACACGGCACATCCGTACTGGAACCAGTTGTCGATCGACGACATCATCGACGCTGATGGCGTGGCGGGCATCGAAGTGTTCAACGGCTCGTCCGATGCTGAAGATGGTCGGGGCGACTCATCGGCGTGGTGGGACGCAATGCTGGGAAGTGGCCGCACCGTTTTCGGAATCGGTACCGACGATCAGCACTACCCACTATTCGAGCTCGGCCTAGCGTGGACCATGGTGCGCGCTGCTGAGCGCACTCAGGAGGCCGTACTCGCTGCGTTGCGTACCGGACAGTCGTACTTTTCCAACGGGCCCACCATTCACCATCTCGAAGTGGTCGACGGTGGTGTCATGGTGGAGTGTTCGCCCGCTCGATCAATTCGAGTTCAGCGCGAACAGGAACACGGTACGAGTGTGTCGGTGGGGCGGGGTGGTCGCCGCTTCGGAACCATTCTCGACACCGATGGCCAGGGACTTATCACGAGAGCCCTTATCCACTGCGATGCCGATGCGTTGTACCGACGCATTGTGGTGGTCGACGCAGCCGGTGGGCGAGCCTGGAGTAACCCGATCTAAAGCGGGCCAGGTGATGCGTCGAGTACTGCGCGCACCTGCTGGTCGAGTAGTCCGTTGGTAACGAGAAGACGGCACCCGGGGTAGGGGTCGATTGCGTCGGTTGCGCTCACGCTCCCGCCGGCCTCCTCCACGATCACCGAGGTCGCTGCCCAATCCCACTCGTAGCAGGCGAGCGTTTCAACCGCGACTTCAACCGAGCCGCGCGCCACCAAGAGATGACTCCACGCGTCGGCGAATCCGCGCGTGCCCCGCGACGCACTCACCAGTCGTAACAGTGGGTCGAGTTGATCGGTGGCCGCAAAGTCACTCACCGACGCGTGCAGCACCAGGGCATCGCTGAGCAAGTCGACGTCAGAGACGTGAAGTGGGCGGGATCCGAGGAAGGCGCCGCCGCCACGTGCTGCACTCGCGCGCTCGCCAATCGCAGGTGCGTCGGCAACGCCCACACTGATGCGCCCATCGGCGTCGCGCAAGCCGATCAGAGTGGTCCACAGCGGGATCCCCTCGGCAAACATGGCGGTTCCATCAATGGGATCGATGACCCAGACGCGACCAGTGGTTCCTCGGTCGAGGCCTTCCTCCTCACCGAGCACACCGTCACCGGGACACAGACGTTGCACGGCTGTGCGGATGGCACGTTCAGCAGCGGAGTCGATGGCGGTGACCGGTGATGCGTCGGTCTTCAGCGTGACAGGAAGCCTCGAGCCGAAGGCGCCCATCGTGACCTCGGCCGCAATGTCGGCAAGTTGATGCGCGATGGCTAGATCATCGCTCGCGGCCATGGCTGCAGGTTAGCGGAGGCGGCGAGTGGGCAGCAGCGGCAGGCTCGCCGCTGTGGAAGTCGGCCTCACGCGTGAGCGTTCGACCGATGGGTGTCGAAGGCACGGCCCGACAGCAGGGCTCGCCGCGCGGCCCTGCGTTCCTGCGTGGTGAGCCCACCCCAGATTCCCTCGGTCTCATCGGTTGCTAGCGCGAAACCGAGGCATCGGTCGACCACCGGACAGCCGTGGCACACGGCCTTCGCCTGATCGGTCTGCATCCGAAGGCTGGAGCCTGTGCCACTGGGAAAGAACAGTTCGGGTTGGGCGTCACGGCAGGCGGCAACCTCACGCCAGTCAACCGGTACCTGCCGAACCTCGTCAACGCTCATGCTGATGCTCATAACTTCGAAGTTAGGCGCGTCAGGTTGCGAGTCAGTTCCCTTTCGGTGGCATCGCGATGAACTCGAAGTACTCATCGAGCCACAGAGCGTACCGTGCCACATGCACTGCGCTGCGCCGGGCTGCACTCGTGCGGACACTCCCTTTATCCCAGGGGCACCGATTGACCAAAGAATGCCCAGACGGTCACCGATTGACCAAAGAATCCCGACGTCGAGAGGGTGCAAGCTCGTCGATTTTTACGACGACAGGGCTCGTGCCGACAGAAGGATCAGCAGCACGGCCACCACCGCGAGAACCATGACGTAGCGGAACAGTGCTTGACCCCTGCCCTGGTCGCGCACTGCCACGACGACAGCGCCGACCGCCGCGACGAGCACCAACCCCACGGCCACCACCGGCGCTACGTCGAGGTGCGCGGCGAGCAAACCCACCGCGATGACGAGGCACACTAAGGCGGCAATCGACGCGATACGCACGCCAACCGCCGCGACCACTCCTCCCGCGCCTACGAGTTCGTCGCTGTGCACATCGGGGATTGCGTTCGCGAGATGCGCGCTGACGCCCAACAGCGCGCACGTGACCACCAGCCATATCGGCGGTGCAGACGGGGGCGTCAGCCCGTAGGTGACGAACGCTGGAACGAGGCCGAAAGACACGGCGTAGGGCAGGGCCGAGAAGATCGTGGTTTTGAGCAGCAGGTTGTAGGTCCATGCGGACAGCACCGCGACGACGTGCGCGGTGCCGCCAACCGGCCCAGCGGCGAGAAAGGAGAGGGCAATCGTGGCCGCGAGTGCCACAATCGCAGCACGCCATAGGAATCCGGCCGTGACGTCACCGCGAACAGTGGGCTTGCCCGTGCGAGACGCGCCACGGTCGCGATCGGCGTCGTTGGCATCGTTACACCAGCCGACGGAGAGCTGACCGGTTAATGCGGCCGCCGCCACGACAGCGAGTCCGACCCCACTACGTCCCGCGGCCGCGGCGAGCGCCGTGATGACCACGGTGACCGTGACGGAAGGCCCAGGATGGCAGGCGTCGACCATGGCGCGTAAGCGTGTCGATGTCACGTCCCAGTGTCGCCCATGCGCAGGCGGAAAGGTCGACCTTCCGGAAGGCGCGTTCGTGAACTTCGCGGTCACGCCGAGATGGAACGCAGCGGCACGACTTCCACGCCCAGGGCAGGCCTCATGCGCTTGTCGTTCGTAATGATCGCGTCGCACCCGGCCGACGCAGCCGTGGCAATGTGCAACGCGTCGATGAACGGCATCTCCTGAGTCGCCCTCAGCATCGCGGCGTCGTCGAACATCGCCGATGAGTGCGACAGCACCTCGAGTAGGCGCGACTGACGAAAGAACTCTCTCACCGCCCGGATCACCAGCGGGTCGCCGCTGCGGTAGGGCCCGACCATGACCTCAGCCACCGCGGCATTTCCGGTGACGGCTCCGAAGACCCCGTCGGCTGCAGCCTGCAGCACAGCCGCGGCCTCGAGCGCCCGCTTCGGCGTGCCATCGAGGAAGTAAATGAGCACGTTGGCGTCGAGATAAACCCGGCGCCCCCGGAATTCGTCGAGGCGCGTGGTCACCGGTTCCAGCTGCCGCGATCGGAGGCAAGGGTGCGCTCTACGTCAGCAGCGGTCTCACCCCATACCCCTCGGGCAACCCCCACGAAGGAGCCGAGAGGGGGCGCGGTGCCGCCTGCCGGCGTGATGACGATGGTGCCGTTCACCATTTCCATAGAGCACACACTGCCCTCTATGAGGCCGGCCGCGCGCGCGATATCGACAGGAATGGTCAGCTGGTTCCGCTGTCGAACGGTGACTCGGGCCATGAGGGGAGGTTATCAGAATTCTGTGCGGCTTTCTGAAATCAGTAACAACGGTTTCAGCGCCACGTACGATCTTCGCTCACCTCACTGAGCGAATGGGAATCACCGCAGCCGCACCCAGCAGCGTGATGACCGCCGTGACGGCGTAGAGCGCGGGGTATCCACCGAACGAGGTGACGAGGGCCGCGGCAATCACCGGACCCAGCACCTGCGGCGCCGAGTTGGCGATGTTGATCACCCCGAGGTCGCGGGCTCGATCGTCGGCGCGGGGCAGCACCTGCGTGATGAGCGCCTGATCAACCGCGAGGTAGGCCCCGTAGCCCAGACCGAGAATGAGCGCGGCCACCATCGCCATCTGCATGGTGGTAGTTCCTACGAGCAGCAATGCCGCGCACGCCATCACGATGCTCGCGCCGATGACGTACACCTTGCGACGCCCACTGCGGTCACTCACGATGCCGCCGATCACCGCGGTCACCATCGTTCCCACCGCGTACAGCGCGATCAGCACGGTTTGCGACTGTGCAGCCTCAGCCTGCGGTTGCCCCACTCGATCTTGCAAAAAGAACAGCAGGTACAGCGTTGCCATGGCCGACCCCAGTGACACGAGGAATCGCGCGGCCCAGGCCCAGGCAAAGTCTGGGTGCTTACGGGGTGACACCCAGAAGTCGCGAACGAACTGGCCGAGGTGAAACGGCGGGCGGTCGGCCTTCGCCAGACGCGAGTCATTGAGTACCACCAGGAACGGAATCACGAGTACCACGAGGAGCAGCCCCGTGAGGAACGTTCCACCCGCGAGTCCCGTGATCACAAACGACACCAGAGCTACACCCAGCACGACGCCCAGCGTCTGGCTCATGCCCACCCAGCCAGAGGCCGCACCACGCTGGGGCACTGGCACCTGATCAGGAATGGCTGCTGTGAGCGCGCTGTAGGCGGCATTCACCGCCGCCTGGCCCAGACCCCACAGCACCGCGAGGCCGACCACCGTGGTCTGCGTCGACAGCAGCGCAATCATCACAGCGCCGATGAGCGCGCCGAGAAGAATCCACGGCCGGCGACGACCAAAGCGCGACGTCGTGCGATCGGACAACGCGCCTGCGAGAGGGTTGGCGACGATGGCGACGAACGCCCCCACGCCGGTGACCCAGGCCAGCGCTGCCTCCTTCCCGTCGGCACCGGCAATCTGCTCAGACAGCCGCGGCAGCAGGTTTTGAATTGGCGTGAAGAAGGCCAGCATCAGGCCGAGATTGGCTAGCGACAGTGTGAGCAAAAACGGAACACGCACTCGAACCGACGGCACAGTGAGCGCCGCCTCACTTGCCGGTGAGGTCATAGGGGAACGCCCGGAACGATTCCAGCAGCTCGTCCAGTAACGACCTGCTGGTACCAGCGAAATGAATCCTTCGGAATTCGCTGCTGAGTTTCGAAGTCGACGTACACCAAACCGAAGCGTTGGTCGTATCCCTCGGCCCATTCGAAGTTGTCGATGAAGCTCCAGCAGAAGTACCCGCGCACCTCAACATCGGCTTCGATGGCCTCGGCAATCGCACGCAGGTGGTGGTCGAGGTAGGCCCACCGGAACGGGTCACGCACGCGACCGTCGTCGTCGACGTGGTCGTCGACAGACGTTCCATTTTCGGTGATGTACATCGGTGGCAGTCGATCGCCGTATCGATCGCGCAGACCAACAAGCAGGTCGGTGAGCGCGCTCGGAACAACGGGCCAGTTGAAGCCGGTGCGAGGAACCCCGGTGATGTCAACGAGTTCGAATCCCATGGGGTTGCCTTCACCCGGTGCCTTCACCTGCTGCGGGTTGTAGAAGTTGACGCCGAGGAAGTCGATGGGCGTGGCGATGATCTCGGCATCACCTGGTTGCACACATGACACGTCAGATCCGGGGTACGCCACCTCGGGATCGATGGGTTGGGTTCCGCAGAGAATCGGGTCGAGCCACTGCCGGTTGTAGAGGGTGTCGAGCCGCTCGGCGGCCGCGCGGTCGTCGGGACTATCGGTCAGCGCCCATACGGGCGTGAGGTTGTTGGTGATGCCGATGGGGGCCGTCACTCCCGCGGCGCGCAGGGCCTGCACGGCCATGCCGTGCCCCAGAAGCAGGTGGTGCACCACGGGATACACCGACAGGAACAGCGTGCGTCCCGGCGCGTGAGTTCCGAATGAATAGCCGAAGGTAGCCAGCACGAACGGTTCGTTCAGGGTGATCCACGCACTCACGCGATCGCCGAGCTGCTCGGCCATCAGGCTGGCATAGTCGGCGAAACGTTCAGCGGTGTCACGCACCTGCCAGCCGCCGGCATCTTCCAACGATTGAGGCAGATCCCAGTGGTGCAACGTGACGTACGGCGCGATTCCGCGGGCGAGCATCCCGTCGATCAGACGGTCGTAGAACGAGAGTCCGGCCTCATTGCGCGGCGCGCTTCCCGTGGGCAGTACCCGCGACCACGCGATGGAGAATCGGTAGGCATTGACTCCCAGCTCAGCCATCAGGTCGAGGTCTGACTCCCATCGGTGGTAGTGGTCACACGCGACGTCGCCGGTCTGCCCGCCGATGATCTTTCCTGGCTGACGCACAAAGGTGTCCCACGTCGACGGACCCTTGCCGTGCTCGTTCCACGCACCTTCGATTTGATATGCGGCGGTGGCTGTTCCCCACACGAAATCTGCTGGGAACGTGGGGAAGGGGCTGATCGAGGGCGTGAGAGTGAGAGGCGCGATGTCGTCCATGACGCGACGCTACTCTCAGCGCGGCCGACCGGACCTACCCTTCCGAGATTCCCGCCTTCCATGGTCACCGATTGACCAAAGAATCCCGAGACGGTCACCGATTGACCAAAGGTGCCGGGAAGGGTTGCAGGAGGAGCAGCACGTTCCGCTAGCGGAACGTTTCGTCGGGCGCTGATCACCCCGCCCGGTAATCTCATCTCAAAATCCATGAACTCTGAGCGAGGGACACCTGATGACCGACGCACAGCGCGACACGGGCATGGGACCAGAAACTCCTGCCACCACCACCACCCGCCGCACCCGCCGCACCCGCCGCCTGACCATGGTCGGCATACTGGCGCTCGTGCTCGTCGCCGGGGCCACCTTCTCGGTGGTTCGAGGAACCGTCGGAAACACCGCAGGAACCCTCACCAGCGGCAGCACTGGGGCCTGGGTGTCGCCTCTCGCGGGCAAGATGCCCCTTGTCAACAACGGTGGCGTCCTGTCACTGAACTACACACGTGCCGACGGAACCGGAACCACCGCCCAGTTCAAGTACCCCACCGCTGTCGTGACCGTCGCCAACACTGGTGTCGTCTACGTTGCTGACACAGGGAACAACCGCGTGCGCAAGGTCGTGAATCCGACCCCAAATGCAAACATCACCACTCAAAGTTGCTGGCCCAATTCTGCGGGTTTGACACAGTGTGACGGGGGTGTAAACGGCCAAGGCGTGGTCACTACTCTCGACATCCCTTTCAATGCTCCCAAGGGGCTCGCGGTCAACAGTGCCGGCACCATCCTCTATGTCGCAGACACAGGCAACAACCGCGTCCAAAAGATCGACCTCACGGTGAGTCCCCTCACTGTCTCCGACGTGGTCACCGGCCTGAACGGCCCGACCGGGCTGGCCCTCAATAGTGCTGGAACCACCCTCTACATCGCAGACACGAATAACCATTCTGTTAAGACGGTCGATCTGACGACGACGCCCTACACCGTCACCTCTCTGCCCACAGCCTCCGAGGCCGAAAGAAACACGGGGGCAATCATTACCTCGACCCTGTACTACCCCAGAAGCCTCTCGGTCGACGCGACTGGAAATGTGTTTGTCACGGATGCCCGGGACAAGTGGTTGGGGTCGCAGCCAGAGCGAGACCCCCAGAAGTCGATCAAGAAACTGACGCCAGGAGGTACCGAGTGGAAGATTGTCGTGAACGTTTACAACATGAACCCCCAGTCCCTCGTCGTCGACAGTGCGGGCACCCTCCTCTACTACACCGATGAATCCTCCTCGACCGTCGTGAGAGCCAGTGTGCCCACTACTACTACGCCAAACAAGACCGGCACAACAATCGCCGGACTCCTGATCACGTCAGACTGGAAATACAGCGATAGGGACGGCCAGGGAAATGTGGCCCGGTTCTACTCCCCCACCGGAATCGCAATGAGCGCCGACGGCACAACCCTCTACGTCGCGAGCAACACGAGTTCTCGCATCGTCTACATCCGATGAGTGAGGCCGACGACTAGGCGCCGGAACGGTGGCTGAGGTGGGTTGGGTTGCCGGCCCACCACAGCACCGCAACCGGGAGGCCGAGTGGACATCCTTCATGGGCTGGATCTGCCGCTGCGCTGCGCTGACGGTGCGACGCGCGTCGGGGCCGACCTTCGTGGACGCGGCGGTGAGCGAATTAGGTCCGCGCGGCCGACCGGACCTACCCTTCCGAGATTCCCGCCTTCCATGGTCACCGATTGACCAAAGAATCCCGAGACGGTCACCGATTGACCAAAGGTGCCGGGAAGGGATGCAGGAGGAGCAGCACCATGAACTGATGAGTACGGCCGGACTGACTCCTACCTCGAGGTCTAGCCGGGCCAGGGTTTGAAGGCCGAGACCAGGGGCACGCGCTCGAGGCTCATGAGCCGGTCAAGCACGTTCGCTGGGACGGGCTCACCTCTCTCAAACGCCTGCAGGCCCTCTTCGAGGGTGTTCTCTCCCAAGCTGCGCACGCTGCTCGTCGACTGGGACCTACCACTCGACACAGACTCGCGTCCCGTTGGCGCCCGCTCATACCCGACGGCCATCTGCTTCGCGCGATACGCCTTGTTGAGGCGCTTCATCCCCCACTTCCCCCCGAGGTGGGTCAGGCCGACCGAGGCCAGGCTGGCGCCCACCGCAGCCGCGATAGACACGGCCTCGTCGGTCTGCTGGCTCTTGGCGGCGGCGTAGGCGGCGTAGCCGGCCCCCGCCGACGCCACCAGCGCGACGGCTAAACCGGGGATGCTGGCGTAGGGCAGGATGTACCGACCGGCACGAAACGCTCCCTTCGATGACAGGGCGAGACGCGCGTAGGCGAACCCGCCGGCGAGGGCGAGCAGGCCCCCGGCGGCGCTGGCTGCGCTGAGCAGGAGGGTCGTGGTGCTGTCCTCGGTCTCGCCGCCGCTGGGGTCGCTGGAGTTGACCGGGTCACCATTGGTGTACGCGTAGGCGTTGTTCGCGCCGTCGAGCACCGGGTCGGGCGAGAGGAACTCCCCAAGCAGTGGCGCGTAGGCCCGGGCTGGCAGCAGGGTGATGCTGCTGGTGCCCGCTAGGGTCTCGCGCCGCTGGGCAGCCCGCCACGAGTAGGCGGGCGTGCTGGTGGCGGTGTCAGTGGCAATGGCCGCGAGGGGCTCACCGTAGGGGCCGAACCGTTCGGCCACGCGGGCGATGGCGGCAGTGCCGCCTCCGAGGGCCGGCACCGGCACCTGAACCAGCGCCGAGCCATCGGCCCCGGGGATCTCGAGCACCGCCTGCTGGCCCGCCTCCTGTGTCACCGTCGCGCCGCCGGGAAGGGCGTACTGCACCGACTCGGTGCCCGTCACCACGCCTCCGGCCACCGTGACCCGGAACGGCCCGGCGTAGCGGGTGGTGGTGGTGCCGGCGTCGCTCGCCGTGGTCTTGTCGAGCACCGAACCGGCGTACGCGTCGAGCGTGGTGGTGATTCGGTTGGCACCGCCCACGTCGGACTCGTCGACCACGGCGACCTGCCCGTCAACGCCCCACGTGAGCGCCAGCGGCCGATCTCCGCCGAGCGTGAGCATCCGGCCGAGCCCGTCGAAGGTGGCGGTGGCCGGGTCGCCACCCCCAGTGAGCAGCGGACTGGTGGTCGACGCCAGCCGGCCCTTCGCGTCGTGGCACACCACGTACGACGTGCCGTTGACCCGCCCGCCCGTGCGTAGTCCATCCTTGCCAGCACCGGCGTAGCCGGTCGGACACAACGCGTTCTGCGTCGCCGAGTAGGTGTAGCCGAACGTGGCACCAGCTGACGGGGCCTCGCCACCGGACATCGCGACCACCGCGGTCGCGAGACGGCCGGCGGAGTCGTACTGGTAGCCCCGCGACTCGGTGTAGGCGTTGGCCACGCTCGAGGTAACCCGCGCCGACTCCACGCGGCCGTAGCCCGACTGCGTGCGCGTCTCAACGACGGTTCCGAGCGCGGGGTCACCGGTACGCACAGAAACAGTGCCCAGCGCGCCGTTGGGGAGGTACGCGTACCCCGCGGACACGCCATCGGGGTACGTGACGCGGGCCACGCGTCCGCTGCCACCGTCGTAGGCAACCGACGCCGCGCGCACGCCGTTGACCGTGATGCTGTCGAGCCGCGCGTCGAGAGGTCGGTAGGAGTACGCCGTCGCCAGTGGCGACGCTCCGGACCCTGCCGGCGGAGTGATCGTCTGTGTCAGCACCCTGCCGAGCACGTCGAAGGTAGTGGTGGTCACCGCGCCCGCGGCGTCGGTCGACTCCACGACCCGGCCCTGCAGGTCGACCGTGGTGGTCGCGGAGACCTGCGAGTTCGGGCTCACCGGCGCAGCCGGGCCGTGCTCGACCGTCACCGAAGACACCAGCGGGTCGCCGCCCACCGCAGGGTCGGTGGTGACACGCTCGAGCAGGTTGTCGGCAGTGTCGAAGGCGCTGGTCGACTTGGTAGAGCCGTCGTCGAAGTACTCGCTGCAGATGGTCTGCGACGCGCCGTCGCCGCCCGTCACCTGCGCACGCACCCGGCCCGTGATGTCGCGCCAGGTGGTCAACGTCTCCCCGCTCGGGCGGGTGATCTGCCGCACCTGTCCGGACTCGCGCACCGTCGCGCCCCCGCAGACATCCGGCAGGGCAGCATCGACATCATCTGCCCAGTACGACGTCGACAACACCTTTCCGCCAGGCGTCGTGGTGGTCAGCTGGCGACCCCACGAACCGCCGCCGGCGGACGACGCCTCGTGCGCGATCGCGGTGGTCAGGCCGCCGGGCTCGACCACGCTCGTGGCCACGCCATTGGCGGGGTTCGCGTACGCATACCGGGTCTCGGAACCAGCAGCGGGACCGTCAGGGATGTCGTCGTTGCTCGTGGCGACGCTGGTGAGCCCGAACCCCGGGCGCACGTCATCGGCCGGCAGGGGAGCCAGCGGCTGCCCCACCGGTGCTGCGAGCACCTGGAACCAGCCCGCGGTGCCAGCACGGCGCACCTGCACCGACACTGCCTTCGGCCCGGTTGGCAGGCCGCTCACCACGCACGGATTCGACTCGGTGCACAGGTTGCCGCCCACCACGAGCTCGACG
>CALQEM020000050.1:0-17163 GCA_943329595.2 Bifidobacterium breve | reverse complement strand
CCCGGCATCGCTCGGGCCATGAAGAAGTCGGCCCGGGTTTTCCATGCGCCCTTGCTCGCTCATGACGAGATCATGCCATGGGGCCACGCACCCGCGATGGGCTACCAGTAGACGTAAACAGGGGTGCCCACCGGCGTGTTCTGATAAATCCAGTACACGCCATCCCAGTCGCGCACATTGACGCATCCGTGGGAGTTGCCCCAGTAGCCGTCCTGGTTGAAGTAGTACGAGTAGTGCACGGCCTGACCGCCATTAAAGAACAGCGACCACGGCATCGGCGTCTTGTATTCGGTGGATACGTGACAGTGGGCCATCATCGACTCGTACGACGACGGGCTGGCACCGTCGGAGCAACCATCCTTGTAGTCGACGCTAAAGAGGCCCTCAGCCGTGGCGAGGTCCTCATCGCCCTCGGGGCCGAAGCGCGCGTCGACAGTACGCACCACCACGCCGTTCACGACCTTGCGCAGGATCCGCTGAGTCTTAGAGATGCACAGTGAGTCGGACAGGCATGACGCCGGCAGCACTCCCTTGTCGCGCGTGATCCGATTGAGCAGCGACCATGTTCCGGGGCCGACCACCCCTGTCTGGTCGTAGAGGAACTTCCCCTGCAGGTGCCTTACCTGCGAGCGGGTCTCCGAGTCGAACACGCCGGTGACGTGGTCACCGAGCCCCGCCCACATGAGGCGCTGCTGGAGTGCGGTGATGCTGCGCCCGCGCATGCCCATCGAGAAGGGCGGGCTGACCGCGGTGGGCCGAATGGGCTTGGTGCGGCCGGAGTTGCCCGACTGCCCCATCACATTCTCAGCACGCACCCGAAATCGGTAGGCATTCTCGGGGCCAAGGTTGAGCACCAGCCGTGACGGCCAGGCGGCCGTGGCCCCCGGCGGGAGGCTTGAGCATGGGTCGGTGACACCCGAACGGCAGGGGGGTAGAACCCGCGAGTTGCCGAGGACCACCACATAGTTGGTGACAGCTTGGCCGCCATTGTCGGCAGCGGGGGTCGCGGTCCAGCGCAGCAGGGCGCTGCGGTCGTTTGCAATGCCGGTGAGGCCAGTCGGCGCCTTCGGCGTGGTGGCAGGTCGCACGAACGACCGCGGGCTCGAGGCGGTAGAGCCTGAGGTGGCCGTTCCGCGCCTGGGGTGGAAGAAGCCCGACCTCGCGACCACGCGATACCGGTGCACTATGCCGTTGGTGAGACCGGTATCAACAAAGGTCGCAACCCTGCGGCTCGTGGTGCCTACCTCGGCGCCATCGCGAAACACTACGTAACCGCCTGCGCCCGCGGACACCGCCCAGGAGACCGTCACCTGCTTGTTGCCGGGCACGACACTCACCTTCGCCGGGGCCGCTGGCATCACAGGCTGAACAGGGCTGGACGGCACTGAGGTCATGACCTCGGTGCCGTCGTCGAACGCGTGCACGGTGGCCACGAACGCGGTGGCGGGATTGAGTCCGGTGATAGCGAGCGACGAGTCGCCTCCGGCGTTCCAGTGACGGTGCCACTTCGGGAGAGAGAGTTCGACCGTGTAGGTGCGGATGCCGACCGGTACGGGGTAAGCCGGGTCGGCCGGATCCCACTCCACCATGAGCGAGGTCACGCCTGGCGTCACTGTGGGAGCGGGAGCGGGGGAGAGGGTATCGGCTGAGGCTGGAGCAACCAGGCCTGCTGACGTGGAGACGACCAGCGCCGCTGCACCCACCCAGACCATGCGCGAGCGCCACGCCATCCGGGCACGCTTACCTGTCAACAACGAAGTCCCGTTCCTCTCATTGACGAGCGCCCTCTGAGCCCGTATTCCGCATACATCTTTACGATACGCCAGCGATCACAGCCAGCACCAAGAGTCTGACGCAATGCCGCAGTGATTGGTTCCGGGTGTCCCCGGCCGCTCTGCGCGACGATGTCGTCTGCGACCCATCGGAGGCCTCACAGGCAGTCGCGCCACAATGAGGGGGTGAGCGAACCCTCAGCAGTGACCATCACGAACTCGGTCGACGCGGCCGTCGTCGGCCTGCTCGCGGGGGCGCTCGTCGCCTTCGCCACCGAGACCGTGTACGGGCTAGGAGCGCTGGCCACCGACGAGTCGGCCGTGGCGCGCGTGTTCAAGGTGAAGGGCAGGCCCACGGGCCATCCGCTCATCGTGCACCTGCCCGATCGAGGCCAACTCGACCGGTGGAGCCGCGACTATCCAGCCTGGGCTCTCGCCCTCGCCGAGTCGCTGTGGCCAGGTCCCCTCACCCTCGTGGTGCCTCGATCCAGCCTGGCGAGCGATGCCCTCACCGGAGGTCAGGCCACGGTGGGGCTAAGGGTTCCTTCGCACCCCATGGCCCTCGACCTGCTCAGAGCGGTAGGCACAGCAGTCGCGGCGCCCAGCGCCAACCGCTTCGGCGGGGTGTCACCCACCACCGCGCAGCACGTGGTCGACGACCTGGGCCCGTATTTGGATCCGACGCGCGACCTCGTGCTCGACGGCGGCCCCTGCGACGTGGGGGTCGAGTCGACCATCGTGCTGGCCATTGACGACGTTCCTCGGCTGCTGCGACCCGGCGCAATCTCCGAGCAGGCCATCGCCGACATCACCGGCCGTGCGGTAGGGGTTGCCGACTCGTCGGTGCGTGCCCCCGGCACCCTGCCGTCGCACTACTCGCCGCACGCGACGGTCATTCCCTGCACCGCCGATGAGCTGGCACGGGTGACAGGGTTCACGCCGGAGACAGCCGGGCTCATCGCCGAGGCGCATATCGCCACGCCCCCCACCCTGCGTCGGCTCGCGTCGCCGGTCGGTGTCGACAACTACGCCCGCGAGCTGTACGCGGCGCTGAGGGCGGCCGACCGAGCGGGCCTGAGCCATGTCGTGGCAGTACCACCGGAGGGCAACCACGGGCTGTCGGCCGCGATTCGCGACCGGCTCATACGCGCGGCCCACTCGTCCTAGGCGCTCGCCCCTGACCACTGTCGGTGATGGTCGATGTCCCACGGGCCGCCTTCGGGCACCGGGCCTGCGCCCGGAATACCCACCTGCGCGCGCGCCTCGGGCAACGGCAGGTGCAGCAGCGACTGCCAGTTCCACTCTCGGCTCGAGAGGTCGACCACCGTCTGGGCGCCGCGCTCGGCCGCCACGGCCATGGCGTGCGGGTCAAGGTTGGTGCGAGCGGGGTTAAAGACTCCGAGCTTGATGCCCTGGTGGAACTGAAGCATGTTGAACGCCAGGAACTCCGCACCTCCGGTTCTGGCGTTGGCCGCGGTGAAAGCGGCGAGGTAGACCTCGTCCTCAGGACTCGCGTCGTAGGCGGCGAGAACGTGGTGCACGTCGTGACTTCCCAGAACCTCGAGCGGCATCGTTCCCGGACTGCCGGGCACGTTGAACCCAGTGTCGGAGTAGTAGCGAGCCAGCTCGCGGCCCACCGAGCCATCGGGGGCGGTGTCGAGCAGCCGGCGCACTCGATCGACCTGCTCCGGCGGAGTGGCCACCGCGCGCTCGCCGCGCCCGAGGCGGGCGGCAACTACGTGCGCTGGCACGCCGGTCTTCCACGACAGGAACCGACGGAACAGGTCGGCCTCGGCCAGCTGGGCGTGCGATCCGACCGTTGCCTCAACCTCCCGAACCGTGAGGTTGTCAGCCCCCAGTCCCTGTGCGACCCAGCGCGCGGCATGCAGTCCCGATTCGTCAGGATTGAGCGGCATGAGAGCGACCATCATGGCGCAGTGAGCGGCATCACGTCGCTGGGCCGGATCGGGAAGCGCACTGACCAACTCGGCCATGAGCGAGTCGTTGGTCCACGTGGCATCGGGGGCGAGGACGTCGGCAAGGTCGAGCGCTTCCATACCCGAGTGCGCCAGCCCCACGACCTCGGCAATCGAGCGGACGAGATCGGCCTCCTCCCCCACGAAGGGTCGGGTTTCAAGGGCCGTGGCGACGGCCCGCATCCCAAGAATCATGGCGCGCCGGGCAGAGGGCGGCCCCGTGATAAGAAGCGGCACCCGCTGATCGTAACGCCCGTGGCCGCGCGATACTTTTCCCATGCCACACTTGCGCACCGTTGAGGACTACGGCCTCGCCTTTCGCCTGATGGAGCCCATCGGGCTTGAGGGCTACATCGACGGGGGTGCCGGCCGAGGCGTGACCCTCGAGCGGAATACCGCAGCCTGGGACCACATCGAGGTGCGACCGCGCGTGTTGGCCGGCCCCGCTCAGGTGAACCTCGCCACCACGGTCATCGGAACCACCGATGCCGTGCCATTCATGGTGGCTCCTATGGGCTTCCAGCGCTACGTCAAATCCGACGGCGGCGTGGTGATCCCGCGTGCCGCTGCGGCCGCGGGTGTGCGCTACTGCCACTCCACGTTCGCCTCGAGCGGCTTTTCCGACCTCGCCGGCATCGCCGGACTTCGCTGGTGGTTCCAGCTGTACGCACTCAAGGACTGGGGACTCAACCGAACCATGGTGCAGTTGGCCGTCGAGGCCGGCGCCGAGGCAGTGATCCTCACCGTCGACCTCGCCGCCCTCGGGGTGCGCGAGCGCGACGTGCACACCGGCTTCAGCCTCCGTGGTAACGCGCACGTGCCGTGTGTCGAGGAGGCAGGCGCGACCGATCCGCGACTGGCACCCACCTGGGCGTCGCTCGACCACGACCTCTCGTGGTCGAGCCTGGCCGAGCTCGTCGGCTTCTCCCCCGTGCCCGTCATCGTGAAGGGCATCCTGCGGCCCGACGACGCCGCGAGCGCCATCGACCACGGCGCCAGCGCGGTCGTGGTGTCAAATCACGGGGGCCGGCAGCTCGACACGAGCGTGCCCACCGCGGTAGTCCTCGCCGACATCGTCGACCGCGTCGACGGCCGCGGCTCGGTGATCGTCGACAGCGGCCTCCGGTCTGGGCTCGACGTGGCCAAGGCCCTGGCGCTAGGCGCCGACTCGACCATGATTGGCCGCCCGATCATGTGGGGTCTCGGAGTCGCTGGTGAGGAGGGCGTCGGACAGGTTTTGCGCCTGTTCCAGGAAGACGTCGAGCGCTCGATCATCCTGATGGGAGCGCGCTCCACGTCCGAACTCAACCGCGAGTTCGTGACTCAGCGCCACTGAGCGCTCAGGCGGACACTTCGCCCTCGCGTCGCTCCGGGGCGAAGTGCGGGGCCAGCACGGCAGCTGCCAGCAGCAGCGGCACGAGCACCGCGAACGCCCACCGCAGCGACGACGCCTCGGCGACGAGTCCGACGAGCGGGGCACCAAGCACGAAGCCGGCGTAATTGAAGACGTTGACCCGTGAGACCGCCACCCCGGTGCCGCCGGGGTCGTGCGACGCCGCGGCGCTGAAGGCCAGCGGAATGACCGGCGCGATGCCCACTCCGAGAACCGCAAACCCCAGCAGGCCCAGCGCCGGGGTGGGCGCGAGGGCCACCATCACTGCGGCAGCCGCCGCCAGCAGTGCGCCCGCGCGTACGAGGGGCACCGGCCCGCGGCGCATCACGCCGCGGTCGACGACCACGCGCGCCACCAGCGTGGTGAGCGCGTACACGAGGTAGGCGAGTGCTGCGACTGACTCGGTCGATCCGAGACCGTCGGCGAGGTACACCGCACTCCAGTTCGACGCCGCCGAATCGGCGATGTACACGCAGGTGAGCGCGAGTCCGATCAGCACGATAGGTCGCCACGGCACGCGCACCGGCGCCGCGGCCGGATGCTCGGGCGAGGCCTCGTCGACGGTGCCGTCGGGCTCGACCAGACCCTTGAGCAGGCTCGGCCCGGCGATCAACTGCGCTGCCACCACCACGATGGCGATGCCCGAAAAGAAGAACCCGAGCGAGAGGGTCGAGTCGGCGGCCAGCACCGACAGTCCCGCCCCCACGATTCCGGCGAGGCTGAAGACCGCGTAGAACGAGGCCATCACGCTGCGTCCGTACCTGGCTTGAACGCCGACCCCGTGGGTATTCATCGCGGCATCCACCGAGCCGAGCCCGAGCCCCACGACGACGAGCGCCACCACCAGAGCGGGAATCGACTGGCAGAAGCCCACCGCCGCGATTGCCAGCGGAACAACCGGCCCCATCACCCGCAGCACCGACGAGGCACCGATGCGGGCGGCCACGGCTCCGGCCGCCACACTGCCCACCCCGGCAACGAGGGGCACGATGGCGAGCAGCAGGGCCAGTGACGCCTCGCTGAGCCCGAACCTGTCCTTCAGCGCGGGGATGCGGGTGACCAGCGCCGCGAAACACACCCCCTGCACCGCATACGCCACCGCTCCGGCCACCCGGGCTCGACGATCGGCCGAGGTGGGGAGGTGAGTGCTAGTGGCGGGGCCAGGGGCGCTCATGTGCCCACTCTGCCCTGCTCGCCGGGCGTGCGAGCGCCAAATGAGCACCCCTGCACAAACCCCTACGCCAGTTCGGACTAGGGGTAGGTGAGTCCGAACTGGCGTAGGGGTGCAGCAGTGTCTGAGTCAGTGGTGGTTGGCGGGCCGGTGCGGCCAGTGGCGGGAACGGTGCCGGTGCGGGGCCACGTGAGTGTGCGGGTGACCGGCGGGAAGGTCAGCCGCCCACGAGTAGCAGCCATGGCCCTCGGTGATCAGTAGGAACTCCTGGTGGCCGGTGTCGGCGTCGACCTGGTGCAGCACCGGAAGCCGGTACTTCTCGGCGATTGAGCGCAGCGCCACCGGGGAGTCGACCGGCGTGATCGCCTCGTCGACGCTGGGCAGATCAGCCACGAGCCAGAGCCGGCCTGACAGGGCGTAGCGCGAGTGGCTCGGCTCGGGCACCCCGCTGCCGTCAAAGAGCCGGTTGGTGAGGAACAGCGCTATCGCGCCGGTCCACAGCAGGCCGAGGCCTACTACGAGGCCAAGTGGTGTCATCAGCGCGTGAGCCATGCCCAGCATGCCCACGAGGCCGAGGCAGGCAAGCGCCCCGAGCGCGCTCACGCTCAGGCTGGCGTACTCGCCGATCGACCGGCCCTCACGGCGCGACTCGTGCTGGGCCGTTGCGAGAGCTGCCGCTAGGCCAGGGGTGATGTGCTGACGGCGCCACGGGATGTAGAAAAGGAGCGAGAGAAAAGCCAGAATCGCGCCGAACGGCAGCGGGTGAGCCGCAACCCAGCTCAGTGCCGTACCGAAACCCGGCACGTCGAACGAGTACGCCCCTGCCACCTTGTCATTGGGCACGGTCCACGGATCGACCCAGCTGTTGTTGTCACCCTTGGTCTGCCACCCCGACTGTGCGTCGCCCGAGGCGATCCGGTGGATCACGGCACCAGCAACACCGTGGTCCTGTGACACGTGAACCAACACGAGGTCGCCGACCGAATAGAAAGCCCGCTTTTCCGTTATCGCCAGATCGCCGGTGTGCAGCATGGGCTCCATGGATGTGCCATCCACCAGCACGTACGACACACGCCCACCGACAGCTGTCGGTGCCAGAAACTGGAACCAGCCGAGTAGCAGAGCGGCCGTCAGGCCAGTCAGTACCCAGGACCGAAGTCCGTGGGTGCTCAACCAGTGCCTGACGGCCGCCATCGCTACTCCCGACGTTGTCGCTGCTGCCTAAACCGCCGCAACCGTGATGTCGAGCGCAACACTCGTCAGCGGGGTGCCGACGGCATATGCCGAGTCGAGCGTCACGTCGGTGGTTGCCCCTACCAAAACCGCCGCGGTCACGTCCTTGGTGGTTGCGGTGCCGCCGTTCAACGCGACCGAGAAGACGTACTTGAATCCAGTTGCGGGAGTCGAGCACGTGAGACCCGTGATGTTGACGTCGGTGATCGTCGTGACGGCTCCGTTGTAGGTGTAGGAGATGGCCGGCGTCCCGGTGCAGACCGACGTGCTGACGCTCACCGACGCGTGCGATTCGATGTTGTTTGCGGCGGACGTACCGCCGGTCAGTGTCAGGCCGGTCGCCCCGGCTGCCGTGATCGCGAATACCGAACCCGCTGCTGCAATGGCAAGAATTCCCTTACGCATGATGTCCTCCTCGATAGATCTCGGTGTCGTCCAGGGGCTCGGAGATGGCTTCGGGTCCCGCCATGCTGTGATTTCTTGGAGCTTCTGTGCTCCACAGCTCCACCTTCGTCAGCCCCGCTTGAGGCGCCAAGGGGGTGACCGGCCACGGCCACTGTCACGCCAACGCACGTGGGACCAATGCCGTCATGTGCACAGACCTGCGCCTCCCACGGCGGGGGACCTTCGGCAGGCCAAGGCCCGACCCGCACCCTCGGAGCCCGGATGCGACATCATTCGCAGTGTGGCCGGCCGACTCCCCTTTGATCCGATCGACGAAGCACGCCGCCAGTGGACGGCGCACGGCTGGGCCGACGCCGCTGAGGGCATGGCGGCGGTCACCTCGATCATGCGGGCCCACCAGATCATGACGGCCAGAATCGATGCTCAGCTGCGCCCACTGGGCCTGACGTTCGCGCGGTACGAGGTACTGATGCTCCTTCAGTTCTCCCGCGAGGGCGCCCTGCCGCTGTCGAAGGTTGGCGGGCGACTGCAGGTTCACCCGACGAGCGTCACGAACAGCGTCGACCGGCTGGAGGCCGATGGCTTGGTGCGACGCCTCCCCCACCCCACCGACCGACGCATCACGCTCGTTGAGATCACCGATGACGGTCGAGCTCGCGCAGATCTCAGCACCGACGCGGTTAATTTTGTCTTCGAGAATCCCGGCCTCGAGCCGGCGAAGGTCGCACGCCTAGTCGCCCTGCTTTCCGAACTCCGTCGGGGCGCCGGCGACTTCTAGGCGTGCGTCAGACATGCCACTGGACGTCCAATACTAGGACGTCCTACTATTTAGTGACCCGACTCAACGACCGAACGTGAGGCACCCGATGACCGATGCGCCGCACACCCTCCATGTGCCCGTGAACCAGGTGCGATTCATTACGGCGGCGAGTCTGTTCGACGGCCACGACGCGGCCATCAACATCATGCGGCGCATCTTGCAAGCGCAGGGGGTAGAGGTGATTCACCTCGGCCACGACCGCAGCGTTGAGGAGGTGGTCACGGCTGCTCTGCAGGAAGACGTGCAGGGAGTCGCGGTGAGCTCGTACCAGGGCGGCCACGTCGAATACTTCAGCTACCTCAAGGAGCGGCTGTCCGCGCGCGGTGCTGGCCATGTACAGGTGTTCGGCGGTGGTGGCGGCGTCATCGTGCCGGCCGAGATCGAACTGCTGCGCGAGCGTGGCGTGCGCATCTTCAGTCCGCAGGACGGCCAGCGCCTCGGCCTCGAAGCCATGATCAACGAGCTCGTCAGCGGATGCGACGTCGACCTCGCCGCCGAGCAGTCGACCATCGACGACGTGATGGCGGGCCACGAGCCGGCGCTGGCGCGCGCGCTCACGGTGCTCGAGTCCGATCACCCGCACGACGAGTTGGTCACGGCGGTGCGGGCTGCGGCTGCGCGTCGGGCGGTGCCCGTGCTCGGCGTCACCGGAACGGGCGGCTCGGGCAAGTCGTCGCTCACCGACGAGCTCATCCGGAGGTTTCGGGTCGACCAGGAGGACAAGCTCCGCATCGCAGTGCTCGCGGTCGACCCCACGCGGCGTCGCAGTGGCGGCGCACTCCTGGGTGACCGCATCCGCATGAACGCCCTGGGCCGCGCCGCCGACGGCCCCATCTTCTTCCGGTCGGTGGCCACCCGTGGCGCCGAGCGCGAGATTCCCTCCTACCTCGGCAACATGGTCGATGCCTGTCGCGCGGCCGGGTACGACCTGGTCATTGTGGAAACCCCGGGCATCGGCCAGGGCGACGGCGCCATCGCCGACCTCGTTGACGTGTCGCTCTACGTGATGACGCCCGAGTTCGGCGCGCCCACCCAGCTTGAAAAGATCGAGATGCTCGACTACGCCGACCTGGTGGCGATCAACAAGTTCGAGCGACGCGGTGCCGAAGACGCGCGCCGCGACGTGGCTAGACAACTGGTGCGCAACCGGAGTGCCTTCGGGATCCCGTGGGAAGACATGCCGGTCTTCGGAACGAGCGCAGCCCGCTTCAACGACGACGGAGTCACCGCGCTCTATGGCGCCCTCGCCGCGCAGCTCGGCGAGAAGGGGCTCGCGCTAAGCGAGGGGGTGCTGCCACGTGTCGACGTGAAGGCCTCCACCCGGCTCGATACCGCGCTTCCAGTGGGCCGGGTGCGCTACCTGGCCGAGATCGCCGAGTCGGTGCGCGGCTACCACGCCGCCACCGAGCGGCAGGCAGCCAGCGCGCGGCTGGTGCAGCACCTGCGCACCGCGCGGGGTGCGCTTGACGAGTCGGGCAACGCCGTGGCCGCGGCCGCGATCGACCCGCTGCTCGAGTCGGCGCGGCAAGCCCTCGAGCCAGAGGTCGTTACCGCCCTCGACGAGTGGCCGGCGCGGGCCGAGGCGCTGCGGGCCGACACCTTCACGTACGAGGTGCGCGGCCAGCAGGTGCACGTCGACCTGCACCGCACCACGCTGTCGGGCTCGCGCATCGCGCGCGTCGCGGTGCCACGCACCACCGACCACGGCGACCTCGTGCGCTTCCTGCGCTCCGAGGGGCTTCCAGGCGAGTTCCCCTACACCGCTGGCGTGTTCCCGTTCAAGCGCGAAGGCGAGGCGCCCGCCCGCATGTTCGCGGGCGAGGGCGACGCAGCTCGCACCAACCGCCGCTTTCACCTGCTGGCTGCGGGGCAGCCGGCTACCCGGCTCTCCACCGCCTTCGACTCGGTCACGCTCTACGGCCGCGACCCAGCTCCCCAGCCCGACGTGTACGGCAAGGTTGGCACGTCGGGGGTCAGCATTGCGACCCTCGACGACATGAAGGAGCTCTACGGCGGCTTCGATCTCTGCTCGCCCACCACCTCGGTGTCGATGACCATCAACGGACCCGCGCCCACGCTTCTGGCCATGTACATGAATGCCGCGACCGACCAGCAGCTCGATGACTTCCGCGCCCGCGAGGGTCGCGAGCCCTCCGATGGCGAGCGCGCCGATATCGCCGCCCGCACCTACTCGTCGGTGCGCGGCACGGTTCAGGCCGACATCCTCAAGGAGGATCAGGGTCAGAACACCTGCATCTTCTCCACCGAGTTTTCACTGCGGGCGATGGCCGACATTCAGCAGTGGTTCATCGACCACGACGTTCGCAACTTCTACTCGGTCTCGATCAGCGGCTACCACATCGCCGAGGCGGGGGCTAACCCCATCAGCCAGGTCGCGTTCACCCTCTCCAACGGCTTCACGTACGTCGAGTCGTATCTCGCGCGCGGCATGAGCGTCGATGACTTCGCGCCGAACCTGTCGTTCTTCTTCTCCAACGGCATGGACGCCGAGTACACCGTGATCGGCCGGGTGGCCCGTCGAATCTGGGCCATCGCGATGCGCGACCGCTACGGCGCCGACGCCCGCTCGCAGAAGCTGAAGTACCACGTGCAAACCTCGGGCCGATCGCTGCACGCCCAGGAAATGGACTTCAACGACATCCGCACCACCCTGCAGGCGCTGTGCGCGCTGTACGACAACGCCAACTCGCTGCACACCAACGCCTACGACGAGGCGGTCACCACGCCCAGCGCGCAGTCGGTGCGCCGCGCCCTCGCCATTCAGATGATCATCGACAAGGAGTGGGGCCTGTCGGCGAACGAGAACCCGCTGCAGGGCTCCTACATCGTTGACGAGCTCACCGACCTGGTTGAGGAAGCGATCCTCACCGAGTTCGAGCGCATCTCCGACCGCGGCGGTGTGCTGGGGGCGATGGAGACCGGCTACCAGCGCGGCCGCATTCAGGACGAGTCGATGACCTACGAGCACCGCAAGCACGACGGCTCGCTGCCCATCGTGGGTGTCAACACCTTCGTGGCCGAGCGAGATGACAACGCCCCCGAGCAAAGCGTCGTGCTCGCCCGCGGCACCGAGGACGAGAAGCAGTCGCAGCTGCGCCGGCTGGCCGAGTTCCACGAGCGCAACCGCGCCGAATCTCCCGAGGCGCTGCGCCGCCTGCGCGAGGCAGCCAGCACCGGGGGCAACGTGTTCGCAGCGCTCATGCTGGCGGTGCGGCACTGCTCGCTCGGGCAGATCAGCGACGCACTCTTCGACGTCGGCGGACAGTACCGCCGCAACGTCTAGCGTCCCCGCTCAGGCTCAGGGCACGCAGGAGCAGTCCGCACGTCGATCTTTTCTCCAAGGAGGACTACCTCAATGGGTGGTAATTCAACGTTCGACGTCTACCGGTTGTCCGACGACTACCTCGCCTTGCGCGCGGCGATCGGTGATCTTGCCGACAGGGAAATCGCTCCGCACGCGGCGACGGTCGATGAAACCGCGTCGTTCCCACAGCACGCCTACGACGCTCTGCGCGCTGCCGCCTTCCACGCGCCCCACATCCCCGAGCAGTACGGCGGCCAGGGTGCCGATGCGCTGGCCACCTGCATTGTCATCGAGGAGGTCGCCCGTGCCTGCGCCTCGTCATCATTGATTCCCGCGGTGAACAAGCTCGGCACGATGCCTCTACTGCTGGCCGGGTCTGAGGAACTCCGCCAGCGCTACCTGCCACCGGTTGCCACTGGCGAATCGATGTTCGCGTACGGCCTGTCTGAGCGCGAAGCGGGCTCAGACACCGCGTCAATGAAGTCACGCGCCACACCCACCGCCGACGGTTGGATCCTGACCGGGCAGAAGTCGTGGATCAGCAACGCGGGAATCGCCGACTACTACACGGTTCTCGCCGTCACTGACCCTGCCGGTGCCCGGGGTAACAACATCAGCGCCTTCGTTGTCGATAAGACCGACGAGGGGCTCACATTCGGCACTCCCGAGCGCAAAATGGGTATCAAGGGCTCACCCACCTGCGAGCTGCTATTCGACAACGTCGCGATTCCAGCTGACCGGATCATCGGCGAGCCCGGCCAAGGCCTCAAGATCGCACTGCGCACGCTCGACCACACCCGCATCACCATCGGCGCCCAGGCGGTGGGAATCGCGCAAGCCGCCCTCGACCTGTCGATCTCCTACGCGAAAGAGCGCTCGCAATTCGGTAAGAGAATCAGCGAGTTCCAGGGCGTGCAGTTCATGCTCGCCGACATGGGCATGCAGCTCGAAGCTGCGCGTCAGATGGTGTACATCGCCGCCTGCAAGTCTGAGCGCGATGAGGCGGACCTTGCCTACTTCGGTGCCGCTGCAAAGTGTTTCGCCTCGGATGTCGCCATGCGGATCACCACCGATGCGGTGCAGATTCTCGGTGGCAGCGGGTATGTGAAGGACTACGCGGCCGAGCGCTATATGCGCGATGCGAAGATCACCCAGATCTACGAGGGAACTAACCAGATCCAACGCATCGTGATGGCTCGTCACCTGCTTCAGCGCTAGCGGCTGCGGTCGGTTGACGGAGAGCTCGTCCGACTTCGGGACCAATTCCGTTCGTTCGAGGACCTCGGCCTCTCGCGGCCTAGGACCTTCGGCGCTGTGATGGAGGTGGTGAAGGAGGAGTGATGCTCACAGAATTTGATGCCGCCGACGTGGCCCACCTGGTCTCCGTGCTGCGCTCGTCAGACGACCTCGAGGTCGTCAGCAGCGCGCTTCGATCAGGACCGCTGCGCTTTCTCGAGCCCGAGGAACTGCACGTGCTGTGGTGCGACGGCAACGTGGGCGATGCCGGTGACGAGTTCGACCACGCCGAGCGCAACGCCTATGAGAACTCGACCATCGTGTGCGACGGCCTGCGGGTTTGCGCCCCCATCCTGTTCAACGGCGCGAGCGTGGGGGTGCTCGCGATTCGCACGACGCACAGGCCGGTGTGGACAGCTGAGCGCACCACCATGCTGGAGGCGCTCACAGCCCTCCTCGGAGTGTGGCGCATCGGGTGGCGACGCACGGTTGAGTCCGTTGACAACCCAATCGTGCTGAGCCCGCGCCAGATGCAGATTCTCACGCTGATCGGGCGGCATACGACTTTCCTGGCCATGGCCCGACGACTCGGCTGCTCGGAGTCGACCGTCGCCCGGGAGTCCCGTCACCTGATGACGATGCTCGGGGCCCACCACCAAGACGCGCTCATCGCGTCGGCGATCAACCATGGGCTGCTTCCCGAGCGACGCGGGCAAGACCAGCTACGGCAGGTGCCCCCCGACGTGTTACACGACAGGCGACAGGCTGACCACACACTGAGGAGGATGCCCTGATGGACGCCACCACTTCGAGCGTGCACGTCATTCAGCTCACGCGGTTTCTCACCTCCCTGAGTTTGGCCGCGAGCACGAACGCGGTCGCCAAGGCGGTCGCGACCGTGGCCCTGCGCACTGTGGAGCCCTACGGAGTGATGCTGCATACCGCCGACCACGCCGGGTCGCTGCTGCTCGCCGGCGAGTATCACATGCCCACCCGGTCGCTATCCCTCTTCCGCTCGCTCCCGCTCACGCTGCCCAGCGTGATCACCGACGCCTTCAACCACGACACCGCGCTCACCTTGCACATGAACGAAGCAGCCGAGTCGTACCTGATCCTCGACCACCCCCTCATCGGGGCGATCACCGATCTCTGGGGGCCCTGGCACCACACAGCCGTGCCCATCCGCAACCACGACGAGATCGTGGGGGTGCTGTCGGTCGCTCATCCGGAGTGGGAGTGGAATCCCAACGACTTCCTCGTGCTTGACGCCATCGCGACGACCATCGGCATGTGGCTTGGGGGACTCGAGGATGGCTCCCAGTCGACTCACGACCCACTCGTGGCCGCGCCAAGCCCGCTCACAACCCAGCAGGTGCGAGTCCTGCGCTGCATATCCGAGGGACTCACCAACCCTGCCATCGCTTCGGCCCTCAGCATCTCCCAGTCACTGGTGAAGGTCGAGATCCATCGCGCCATGCAACTGCTTGGCACCTCCACGCGCGAGGCCACAGCGCGGCGGGCCTACGACCTGTGCCTCATGTCGCGAGCGGTCGGCCCCGAGCCGGTCGCGGCGCACGGCAGTTGAGAGCACCTAGAACAGGCCACGCCGCAGCCCAGCGTCGAGGGCGAGCGTCGAGCCGGTGAGCAGGTCGGCCGCCGGATCGAGCAGCCCCACGATGATCGCGGCCACCTCCTCGGCGGTGGGCATGCGACCGAGTGGGGTGTCGGCGATCATCGCCTCGCGCATCTGGTCGACCGAGACTCCCTCGCCCGCGGCCTTCGATGCGATGAGACGCTCGGTGCGCGGGCTCTCGAAGGGTCCCGGCGCCACTAGGTGCACCGTGGCGCCCCGACGCCCGAGGGGGCCCACAAGCTGTCGCACCACGCTCGCCAGCGCCGCGTTCGCAATGCCGGCTAATGGCGCGTGCTCGGTGGGTTCGCTACCGAGGTGCCCGCCCACGGCCACGATGCGCGAGTGGTCGACGATGCGGTCGTCGACAGCCCTCAGTAATCGCAGCAGCCCGCCCACCTTGAGGTCGACCGCCACCGCCGGAAGCCCAGGTTCCACCGTCGCCACGCCCGACGAGCCAGGCAGTCCCGCGGCATGCACCAGCATCGCCAGCTCGCCGTCGGGCAGGGCTGCCCGCACCACATCAACCACATCGTCGCGCGACAGATCAGCAGCGAGCGACGCCGCCTCGCCCACACCCGGCGCCGCACCCGACCGCGACACGGCCAGCACGCTGAGCCCACGGGCCGTTAGCCCGGCAACCAGATGCCGCCCGAGGTGGCCCGAGGCCCCGGTCACTACTGCGATGCGCTGCGCCATGTGGCACAAGGTAGCCCTTCGGCGATCGTGCCCGCTCTGCGCGTGCCATCATCGGCACGTACGCCCACAGCCGAGAGGGACAGCCGCATGCCGATTCTCACCTACCAACTCGTGGCGGGCCAGCACGACGACTTCGCCATCGGCGAGTTGCTCCTGCGCTCCGCTCAACTGTTCGCCGAGGTCACCGAATCACCCGTCGAGCGCATCCGCGTGTTCGCCGACGAGCGACCAGCCAGTCGCGTGTGTGTGGGCGACGCGCTGGTGAGCGAGTCGGGGGCCACCGCCCCGTTCTTCACGTTCTGGCTGATGGAGGGTCGCCCGGTCGAGCAGCGGCACCGACTGCTCGCGGGCTTCACCGCCCTGCTCGCTGAGACTCTCGGCGTCGACCCAGCGCACGTGCGCGGAGTGGTGCACGTGGCCAACCCGGGTGACTGGGCCATCGCCGGAGTGCCCGCGAGCGTCGTGCGGCAGCGCGAGATCGAGGCCCGCGCGGCCGCGACTTCCGAGCAGTCCTGACATGGCATGGACCGCGCCCGAGGTCGAGCGACCCGAGCCCGTGCCCTTCGGTGACGAGCACGCGGCGCTCACCAGCTGGCTCGATTTCTACCGAGCCACCCTGCTCTGGAAGTGCGGAGGCCTCACGCTCGAGCAGTTGCGCCTGCGGCCCATCGCGTCAACCCCGATATCGCTGCTCGGGCTCGTGCGGCACCTCACCGACGTCGAGCGCGCGTGGTACCGCAACCGCATCAGCGGCGAGGACGCGCCCTTCCACTATTGGCTCGCCGACGGCGACACCGACTTCGCGGGGGTCGACGATGCCGACGGCGCCGCCGACTTCGCGCTGTTCGCCGCCGAGTGCGACCACTCGCGCGCCGTGATGGCCACCCGCCCGTTCGATCAGACGCTGACCTTCGCCAACCGCGCCGGAACCATGCTCACGCGTGACGTTCGCTGGGTGATGGTGCACATGGTTGAGGAGTACGCGCGACACCTCGGACATGCCGACCTGATCCGCGAAGAAATCGACGGATCAACGGGCTACTAGGTGGGCTGGGGTCCGTCGAGCGACACGAAGGGCTCGGCAGCTGCTCGGTCGAGCACCTTTGCCACGTAGTCTTCCGTCTCGCGAAAGGGCGGGATGCCCTTGTATTTGCGAACCCGGCTCGGGCCCGCATTGTAGGCGGCGAGTGCGAGCGCGACCGGGTTGCCGGGCACTGACTTCACCTCGTCGAAAAGCCCGCACATGAAGTCGGCGGCCGACGGAATCGCGTCAGCGGGGTCGAACACGTCGGTGACGCCATCCTTATTGGCGTCGATTCCGTAGTCCTTCCACGTCTGCGGAATGAACTGGGCGATGCCCTGGGCTCCGGCACCACTCTCGGCCCGCGGATCCCACCCACTCTCGGTGGCAATTTGGGCGGCGAGGATCGAGGTGGGCAGTTGGGGACAGCGCGCGGCCGACGACACGATGAGGGCGCGATACGCCTCGGGCATCGTCTGCTG
>CALQEM020000049.1:0-17268 GCA_943329595.2 Bifidobacterium breve | reverse complement strand
TCTTCGACCCGCTGGGCACGCGCAACGAGGTGTTCACCGGTGGCTACCGCCCCGACGTCGACTTCCCGACGATCACCTGGACCGAGGAGAACCTCGGCCGTGCCGTCTTCTACTACGAGGGCGTCCCCAACGAGCGATTCCTGAGGGTGCACACCTGATGAGCATCATGCGACTGAGTCACGCGGAGATCAGGGTGCCCGACCTCGAGCTCGCCACGGCCTACTACACCGAGGTGCTCGGGCTGTATGAAACTGCGCGCGAGCCCGAGCGAGTTTTCCTCAAGTGCTGGGATGAGCACCAGCACCACAGCATCGTGCTGAGCTTCGCGCCCACGTACGGCCTCGAGCACTTCGGCTTCAAGGTCGATGAGCCCGGCGACCTCGACCGCTACCAGGCCAGGGTTGAGGCCGAGGGCATCGAGGTGCGCCGCTACACCACGGGCGAGTGGGGGCCGGGGCACGGTGAGGCGATCCGCTTTCGCATCCCGGGCGGGCACGAGATGGAACTCGTGTACGGCATGCAGCAGATCGGCAACCTGCTACCGCTGCTGAACCCGCCCCCCAAGCCAATGGGGCTCGTAGGCATCGCGCCACCGCGCATCGACCACATCTTCCTCACGGTCGAGGACGTCGCGCTCAACACCAGATTCCTGCAGGACGTGCTCGGCTTCCACCTCACCGAGCAGGTGGTGGGCGACGACGGCTACCAAATCGCTACCTGGCTTGAGGTGAGCCACTCGTCGCACGATATTGCGCTGATCACCGGGCCCAACGGCGGCTTCCACCACGTGGCCTTCTGGGTTGACGACTGGAACGACCTGCGCGACGCCGCCGACGTGTGCGCCTACCACGGCGTGACGATCGAGAAGAACCCCACGCGCCACGGGGCAACGCGCGGCTACTGCATGTACTTCTTCGACCCGGCGGGCAACCGCAACGAGGTGTTCACCGGTGGCTATTACACCGATCCCGACACCGAGCCGATTACCTGGACCGAGGCCGAGATGGGGCGTGCACTATTCGCCTACGACGGCGTGGTCGACCAGCAGTTCCTCACGGTGCACACGTGACCCCGAGCGGAGAGTCCCCTGATATGACCACGATGCAGGCCCCCGGCGGCCCGGATGCGGCGAGCGCTTCCATCAGCCTGCCGCGCACCGAGCGTGTCGACGCCCCCGCCTACCTCCAGCGCTACCAGCAGCGTGAGGCGGCCGGCGGCAAGGCCAACAACATCGACGACCGCGAGGGCAGTGGGCCGCTGTACCTGCGCCGATTCCGCGACCGGCAGAGCGGCGCTAATGCGCTCGAGCAGCGGGTTCCGGAGTGGGAGGGCACCAACCTCGGCGTTACGCGTGCTGCCGCGGTCAGCGTGCGGTCGAAGGAGATCGTGCCCGAGTCGTCCACGCAGGACCGCACGGTGGTCAACCAGATTCACATCATCCGCCACGGTGAGACTCAGGGTTACTCCACCGAGTCCGGGCTCACGCCCATGGGCTCGTGGCAGTCGCACCGGCGCGGGTTCGACATCTCCAAGGGCGTCAAGCCCGGCGAGCAGGTGCGCATCGTGTGCGCCGACACCAACCGTGCCAAGCAGACCGCCGAGCAGATCCGTAAGGGACTCGTCGACGGCCTCATCATGTGGGGCCGCGAGGCCGACATCTCCGAGGTCACGCCGATGGCCGAGTTCCGCAACTTCCAGGTGCAAACGCCCGAGGGTCTCTGCGACGTCACGGCGGCGTTCCGGCAGTACCAGAAGGAGATGGAGAAGTACGAGCGCGTGGCGCTCGGCGAGCGCCCCCAGTGGCTGGTCGAGATCGACCGGTTCTGGCGCACCCAGCAGGGCGGGGGCGATCCCATCACCTTCTGGACCCAGATTCCCATGCTCAACTTCGAGCCACCCTCGGCCACGGTGCGTCGGTTCTGGGCCGGCTTCCAGAACGTGGCTGCATCGGCCCCCGGGGCCCGCATCATCTGCGCGACACATTCTGGGCCGATTCGCGTGTTTGCCATGTGGTCGCACGGATACGATCCGGGCGAGCCCTACAACACCGAGGAGGTGCTCGTGCGGCTACTCGAGGGTGGACACGCCGCGTTCGTCGCGTACCGCAACCGGGTGCAGGAGGTTCACGTGCCCGAGCTCAGCGAGCTCCCAGACTGGTGGCAGGGACTCAGTGGCCGGGCGCTCCCGACGTCGCTGCGAGACGAGGAGAACGCATGAGCTCCGACGACAGTGTGCTGGTGTGGTTCGAGTCGTACTGGCCCGGGCTGAAGAACGAGGTGGGCGGCAAGGCCTCGAGCCTGGGCGAGATGACCAACGCCGGGCTGCCGGTGCCCCCGGGGTTCGCGGTCACCACCCGGGCCTATCGGCTCGCGCACGATGCCGGTGACATCGACGCCGAGATTGCGCACCACCTGCGCGACCTCGACATGGGCGACACCACGATGGTGAGCCAGCGCTGCGGCGCGATTCGCGACGCCATTCGTGCCGTGGCCATTCCTGCCTCGGTTGAGGAACAGATCCGCCACGGCTACGCCGAACTGTGCCGCCGCAGCAATGCCGACGACGTGCCCGTTGCGGTGCGATCGTCGGCCACGAGTGAGGATTCGCCCGACGCCTCGTTCGCGGGTGAGCACGACACGTACCTGTGGGTGCGGGGCGGCGACGACGTTGTCGACGCGGTGCGCCGGTGCTGGGCGAGCCTGTTTACCGACCGAGCCACGTGCTACCGCGAGGAGATGGGCTACGAGCACCGCAGCGTCGAAATGTGCGTGGTGGTGCAGAAGATGGTGCACCCGAGGTCGGCCGGAGTGGCTTTCACCCTCGACCCGCGCAACGGCGACCGGTCGCAGATTGCGATTGACTCGTCGTGGGGCTTCGGTGAGGCGGTGGTCGCCGGCGAGGTCACGCCCGACAACTTTCTGATTGACAAGGTGATGTTCGACATCACCAAGCGGATCGTTTCGGCTAAGACACACGAGTACGTGCTCACGGATGACGATCGGGTCAGCAAG
Source organism: Bifidobacterium breve (assembly GCA_943329595.2). Taxonomy (GTDB): domain Bacteria; phylum Actinomycetota; class Actinomycetes; order S36-B12; family CAIYMF01; genus CAIYMF01. The sequence continues at coordinate 14,257 of CALQEM020000049.1, read as the reverse complement.
GTGCAAACCCCCGCCGACCGAGTCTCCACCCCCAGCCTCACCGATGCCGAAATCAAGGGCATCGCGCGGCTGGCCAAGACGGCTGAGCAGCACTACGGCTGCCCCCAGGACATTGAGTGGGCCGTCGACGCAGACCTGCCAGACGGTGACAATGTCATCCTCCTGCAGTCCAGGCCCGAGACGGTCTGGAGCAAGAAGGGCCCGACGACGGTGACGGCGCCGGGGCAGGCAAATGGAGATTTCATGTCGAGCATCGTGTCGACGCTGATGTCACCGCTGTACACCAAGGGCGACTAGGAATCCCTGGTCACCGACTCGCTGAACCGGTCGCCGCCCCCGCGGTCGACCGCCACTGGGAGACCCGACAGGGTCTGATGAAGGAGAGAACATGGCACAGGGATTCCCTCGTCCGTCGGAGATCGAGACTCCGGCCGGCGCCGAAGGCTGGCAGGAGCTGTACTCGTACTCGGGCACCTTCAGCCCCGAGCGCAAGGACTACGAAGACTCGATGTTCTGGTTCCAAGACGGCGTGCACTGGCCCAAGGCCCTGCTGCCGTGGGATGCCGGACTCATGGAGCTCGCGATTCTCGGGCTCTCGCAGTACAACACCCGGCACCTGCTGGTGCCGCCGGCTAACGGCATCGACTACCGCATCGTGAATGGGTACTGCTACCTCTCGCCGGTGCCTGCCCCCGAGTCCGACATCCCCATGCGCGCCGAGCACTTCATGCAGCGCGCGGGCCACTACTTCATGAACTGGAACGACCTCTACGACAACTGGCTGGTCAAGATTCGCGACCTGGTCAAGGAAATGGAGTCCCTCGAATTCGACTCGCTGCCCGACATCGAGGACCTCGAGGTTGTCACCTCGGGTAGCGGTACCGGATCAGGCGGCAAGATTCAGGCCAACTACCTGAAGTTGCTCAACTGCGCGAGCACCCTGTGGCAGTACCACTTCGAGTTCCTCAACCTGGGTTACGCCGCCTACCTCGACTTCTTCGGGTTCTGCAAGCAGGCCTTCCCCGGAATCTCCGACCTCGCGATTGCCAAGATGGTGGCGGGCGTCGAGGTCGACCTGTTCCGCCCCGACGAGGAGCTCAAGAGACTGGCGCGCATGGCGGTCGACACCGGCATCACCGACGCCTTCAAGGTGGGCGATGTCGAGGGCACCTGCGCGGCGCTCCGGGCCACCGGGTCTGCGGGCGAGGCGTGGATCTCGAGCTTCCAGCAGTCGGCCGAGCCGTGGTTCAACTTCTCCACCGGTTCTGGCTTCTCGAGCCAGGACAAGATCTGGATCGAGAATGTCGAGATTCCCTTCGACTTCATCGGCAGCTACATCAAGAACCTCCAGGGCGGCACTGACATCTCGCGCCCGACCGAGGCCATCACTGCTGAGCGCGACCGCATCGTGAACGAGTACACGGCGCTGCTGGGCAGCGATGAAGACCGCGAGGCCTTCGCCGGCAAGCTCGGCCTCGCCCGCGTGGTGTTCCCGTACGTGGAGAACCACAACTTCTACGTCGAGCACTGGAGCCACTCGGTGATCTGGCGCAAGATGAAGTCGCTGGGTGCGGTGTTCGCCAAGGAGGGCTTCCTCGCCGAGGCTGAGGACATCTTCATGCTCAAGCGTCACGAGATCCCCGACGCGCTCTTCGACCTCTACCACTCGTGGGCGGCGCCGGCCCCGGCCCGCGGCCCCTCGTACTGGCCCCCGATCGTGGCCGAGCGCAAGCGCATTCTGGCTGCGCTCAACGCGTGGAAGCCGTCGCCGGCCCTGGGCACCCCGCCCGAGGTCGTCACCGAGCCCTTCACGATCATGCTGTGGGGCATCACCTCCGACTCGATCGCCAACTGGCTCGGCGGCGGCGAGTCCGAGGACGGCACGCTCAAGGGCATGATGGCCTCGGGCGGCGTTGCCGAGGGTCCTGCACGCGTGATCTTCGGCCCCGACCAGATTGGTGAGGTACAGGAGGGCGAAATTCTCGTCGCCCCGCTGACCGCCCCGAGCTGGGCGCCGATCTTCGGCAAGATTCTGGCCACGGTCACCGACACCGGCGGCATGATGAGCCACGCCGCCATCGTGTGTCGCGAGTACGGTCTACCCGCGGTGACCGGCACCGGCTTCGCAACCACGCTGATTAAGACGGGGATGCGCATCCGGGTCGACGGTTCGGCCGGAACGGTCACGATTCTCGACTAGCACCAGCGCTCCGCATGTCCCGGGTGGCGGGACACTCTGGTACGCCACCCGGGACATCGCTGGGGAGTTGCCCAGCGATACGTCACAATGAAGATCTGCAAACGACGCACCACATCACGATCACCTGCACCACGAACCGGCGGCTCACCCCTCGCACGAACCTCCTGAAGAAGGAAGAACGAGATGCTGACAGTCGAGCAGAACGAGGAACTCACCCAGATCGGCCCCGGCACGCCCATGGGCGAGTTGCTACGCCGCTATTGGTACCCCATCGCCTTTGAGCAGGACTTCGACACGCTGCCGTCGAAGACTGTGCGCCTGCTCAGCGAGAACTGGACGCTCTACAAGACCCCGAGCGGCAAGTACGGAATCATCTCTGAGAAGTGCGCGCACCGCAATGCCTCGCTGACCTACGGCGTAGTGCATGAAGACGGCATCCGCTGCGGGTACCACGGCTGGAAGTACGACTTCGATGGTCGGTGCGTTGAGCAGCCCGCCGAGGCCGACAACCAGAACTTCCGCGACCGCGTCACGATGAAGTCGGGCAAGGCGCAGGTCATGGGCGGTCTGGTGTGGGTTTATGTGGGCCCCGCCCCCGCGCCCGAACTGCCGCGCTTCGATGTGTTCGTGAAAGACGGCATCCGCGACGTGGGCTACACCACCATCCCGTGCAATTGGCTGCAGATCATGGAGAACTCCGTCGACCCGCACCACGTCGAGTGGCTGCACGGCTACTACTTCAACTTCCTGGGCGAGACCCACGGGTTCGAGGCGCCCAAGGCCTTCCAGAAGAAGCACATCAAGACCGGCTTTGACGAGATCGAGTGGGGCATCCTCAAGCGCCGGGTTCTCGAGGGACACTCCGAGGCCAACGACGACTGGGCCATCGGCCACCCACTGGTGTTCCCGTTCTACATGCGCGTGGGCGGCGCCTACATCGACCAGATGCAGATCCGCGTGCCCATCGACGAGACGCACACCTGGAAGCTCTTCTACTCCACGCACAACCCGGGCGAGCAGCTCACGGTCAACGAGCGTCCCGTGGTGTACGAGTACCTCTGGAAGGACGCCGACGGGCGCTTCATCACCGACTACGTCGAGGGCCAGGACGTCATGGCCTGGGTGTCGCAGGGCCCCATCACCGACCGCACCCAGGAGCACCTCGGGCGCAGCGACGCCGGCGTTGCGCTGCTGCGCAAGATGTTCAAGGAGAACATGCGCAAGGTGGCTGCGGGCGAGGATCCCCTCGGCACCGTGCGCGAGAAGCACGACATCATCAACCTGCCCTGCGAGAAGGATAAGTTCGGTGCCGAGCGCACGTTCGCGAAGGCGTGGATTGAGGGCGGTTCGATGCGCTACTCGCCCCAGGCTGACGAGCTCATCACGCTGCACCTGGAGTACTGGGACTCGGTCGCGAAGGCCGAGGCGGGTGCCTGAGGGTCACGAGCCGCAGGAGGTCACCCGGTCGCGGGTGGCGTCGGCGGCTGACTCCGCGCTGGCCGGTGGCATGCTGCCCGCCGACCCGCACCGACTTCCGGCGCCCGACGAGTGGTTTGTGGGCGATGCCGAGCGGCACCTGCTCGACAAGCCCAAGTTCTGCCCCATGTGCGCCGCGTCGATCGATGAGCACGGGGGTATCTCCACCGAGTACTGGACCGGCGACGCTCGCAACTTCATGACCTGGTGCGGCGGGTGCGGCTGGTTTGGTGAGGTGGTGCGGTTCACCCGTGTCACGATCACCGAGGAGGACCACTGAGCGCCCTGCTCTTCGACTTCGGTGGGCCCATCCTGCTCAGCCCCTTTGAACTCTGGCGCATCGGTGAGCGCAGCCTTGGGCTTCCCGAGGGCACGTTCACCTGGACTGGCCCGTTCAACCCCGCTGCAGACCCCGGCTGGCAGGCGGTGCAGGACGGCACCCTCAAGGAGCGCGCCTACTGGGCCGCGCGGGTGCAGGAGTTCGCCGACCTCACCGGCGAGCCGGCCGAGATGCCGCGGCTGATGATGCACCTCTACGACGGTAGCGTCGAGGAAGTCACGCGCGCCGCCGCCCGCGCACTGATGGTCGACGTGCGTGCGGCCGGCATTCCGCTGGGCCTGCTCACCAACGACCTGCACGCCTTCCACGACAAGTCGTGGATCGACACCATGGCGCCGGTGCTCGACCTCTTTGACGTGGTCGTCGACGGCTCGCTCACCGGATTTCTCAAGCCCGATCCCCGCGCGTTTGAGATGGCCCTCGAGCAGCTGGGCGTTCCGGCCGAGGGCACGGTGTTCATCGACGACCTGAGGTCGAACCTCGAGGGTGCCGCGGCGGTGGGGCTCACCCCGGTGTTCCTCGACGTCACCAACCCAGGGCCCGCCTTCGATGAGGTCCGGGCGCTGCTCGGCGTGTAGCGGCCCAGCGACACCCCGCTGGCGGGTCTCGTGTTCACAGATTGCGCGGTTCTGGTCGGATGCGGGACTTCGCTGGCACAGACCTCGGCCGATGTGATGGAGTCAGGCCATGACCAGAACCCTACGCGTCGCTGTCGTCGGATCGGGCCCCTCCGGCATCTACGCCGCCGACGCGCTGACCGACCAGACCGAGATCGCGGTGAGCGTCGATGTGATCGACATGCTCCCGGTGCCCTACGGCCTCGTGCGCTACGGAGTCGCACCCGACCACCTCAGCATTCGCTCGGTGCGCAACACCCTGCAGAAGGTGCTCGATCGCGACGACGTGCGGTTCCTCGGCAATGTTGAGGTCGGTCGCGATATCACGGTGGCCGAACTGCACCGCTTCTACGATGCCATTGTGTTCACCTACGGTGCTGCCAGCGATCGCCGGCTCGGCATTCCCGGCGAGGACCTTCCCGGCAGTATCGCTGCAACCGACCTCGTGAATTGGTACTGCGGCCACCCCCGGGCCCAGCGTGAACTCATCGAAGGCGCCATCGCTAGTCCAGAGTCGGTAGCGGTCATCGGCGTTGGCAACGTGGCGGTTGACGTCACCCGGGTGCTTGCCAAGACCCGCGACGAGCTCGAGTTCACCGATATGCCGCAGCACGTGCTCGATGCCCTAGCGACAACCCACATCCGCGAGCTTCACCTGCTCGGGCGTCGTGGTCCGGCCCAGGCCGCATTCACGACCAAGGAGCTCAAAGAACTCGGTGAGCTCGAGGCTGCCAACGTGGTGGTTGCCCCTGCTGACGTAGTGCTCGACCCGGTCAGCCAGGCCACGGTTGACTCCGACCGGCTCATGGCTCGCAACGTTGAGGTGGTGCGTGAGTGGTCGACGCGACAGCCGCAGGGGAAGCCGCGCACGCTGAATGTGCGATTCTTCGCCCGACCTGTTGAGATCCTCGGAACTGACAGGGTTGAGGGACTGGTGATCGAGCGCACCGAACTCGATGAGTCGGGGGCCGTGGTAGGCACCGGAGTCATGGAGACGATTCCCGTGCAACTAGTGGTGCGCAGTGTGGGCTACCGCGGGTTGCCGCTCGAGGGGCTCCCCTTCGATGCTGCTCGGAATGTGGTGCCGAGCGTTGACGGTCGCGTCATGCACGACGGCTCAGCGGTGTCGGGCGAGTATGTGGCCGGGTGGATCAAGAGGGGGCCAAGCGGCATTATCGGCACTAACAAGAAGGATGCCGGGGCCACGGTGGCATCGCTGCTCGCCGATGCCGACTCGCTGCCCGCCGCGACCGAGGCCGATCCTGCGGCACTGCCCGCGCTGCTCGCCGAGCGCGGGGTGACGGTGCTCGACTACGCGGGCTGGCAGGCCATCGACGCCGCGGAGGTCGCGCTGGGAGCAACACGCGGTCGCGACCGCACCACGATTCATGAGCAGGCCGACCTGATGCGCCACGGGGGCGCGTGAGCGACTAGCTCGTGAAGCGTGCCACGTCGGTGGCGTGCCAGAGGGTGCCGGAGACGGGCTCGCCGGTGCACGAGTCGTTGCGGTCGGGGGTGCGAGGCGACGACTCGACGACGACGCTCCAGCGTCGGCCGTCGGCGGCTTGAACGTGGGCTAATGGCGGCTCTCCCTCGACCTGCAGGGCCTCAACTCCGACGATGCTGTGGGCCCGGCGCACCGCGATTTCGGCAGCCTGCGCCCAGGGCTGCAGTGCACTGCGCCCTCGGTAGTTGTCAAGGTCGAGGATGCCGGTGTCGGCACCTGCGAGAACCGAGGCGGCCGACGCCGTGTCGAGACGTCCGTGCACGGTGCCCCAGGGCAGTACGAGCGCGGTAGCGGCGAATCGATGTCCGCCGAGGTGGGAGCACTCCCACACGCGATCGCCCACGGCAGACTCCCCGAGGGCGCGGGCGATAGGTCGGCCCCACTGCGCGCAGCAGGCGTCACGCTTGGAGTTAGCGCACACGAACAGAACGGGCTCGTGGCTCGGCTCGCCGAGTGCGGGTGTGTTCCCTGCGGCCAACGCAGCGGGGTCGAGGTCGAGCAGGTGGCGGGGATCGGTGAGGGAGGCGGTCCACATGCGGGTGGCGCCCGGAGTGGTGTGCGCGAGCCAGACTCGGTACGACGACACGGGCTCGCGCCCCGCGGGCCCGGGGCGGCGGGCGAGGAGGGGGGTGGTGCCGGTGTCGCGGCAGCGGTCGAGCAGCACCTGGCCGACGTCGTCCGGAAGCGCGCACTCGGTCAGCGCCTGGCGCCCCCAGGCGCCGGGCACCTCGATAACGATCCACGCAGTGGCGACCGGAGCCGTGGCCACGAGTGACTCGGCAAGTTCGCGGGAGAGTGCGCTGCAGGTGGTCATACCGGGCCGCCCACTCCACTGACGGGGGCCGAGAGTGCGACTCCGGAGCCGTCGCGCCGCGTGTCGGCCTCGGGAAGGTCGACCGGTGCGCCAGCGGGTGCGGTGGCGCGGGCGGGGCTCGGGCCGACCCACGCCAGGGTGAGGCGGTCCTCACCCCGCAGGAACCGGTGGCACCTCACGCCGCCGGTGGCACGGCCCTTGCCGGGAAACTCGCTGAACCGGGTGACCTTGGCCGAGCCCGCCTCGGTGCCGGGCAGGGCCCCGCTGAATCCGGCCACGGTGACTACCACGCACTCGCGATCGAGCGGGAGGGTGCCGAAGAAGACTGCCTCATCGCCACTGCCGAGCTTGATGCCGGCCATGCCGCCGGCAGGACGGCCCTGGGGGCGCACCGCTGAGGCCGGGAAGTGCAGCAGTTGCCCGAGCGCCGTGATGAAGACGCACTCGTCGCTGGCCGAGCCGAGCTCGATGGCACCCACCAGTCGGTCGCCGTCGTCGAGGCGAATGACCTCCCAGTCGGCCTTGGCCAGCGGCACGTCAGGCGTGATGCGCTTGACCACGCCCTGTGCCGTGCCCACCGCGAGCCCCAGCGACTCGGGGCCCAGCGTGGTGAGGCAGAGGGGTGTCTCGTCGCGCGCGAGGGTGACGAACTCGCGCAGCGGTGCACCACCGCGGAGGCTCGGCGCACCCGAGGTGGGTGGGATCACCGGAAGCTCGAGGGCGCCGACCCTGATGATGCGGCCCGCCGATGTGACGAGTCCGACCTCGCCGCGCGCGGTGCTGTGAACCGCGGAGAGCAGCACGTCGTGCTTGCTTCGGGGCCCGTCGGCGGGCAGGGGGTCGGTGCTGGCCGTGCGCGCCAGTCGGCCCGTGCTCGACAGCAGCACCCAGCACGGCTCGTCGGCCACCTCGAGCGGGGTTGACAGCGACGCCGGAAGGCCCGCCGACTCGAGCAGCACGGTGCGCCGAGGCGTTCCGTGGGCACGAGCCACCTCGGCGAGCTCGTCGGAGACGACCCCACGCAGGCGCGCTGGGTCGTCGAGGATCTCGGTGAGTGCGGCGATCACTCCGCGCAGCTGGTCGGCCTCGCCCTCGAGTTCGATGCGGCTGAAGCGGGTGAGCCGGCGCAGCGGCATCTCGAGGATGTAGTTGGTCTGGATGTCGGTGAGGTCGAAGACGTCGATGAGCCGCTGCCGGGCCATGGCGGTGTCGTCGCTGGATCTGATGACCGCAATGACCTCGTCGATGTCGATAATGGCGACGAGCAGACCCTCAACGAGGTGCAGCCGCTCGCTGGCCTTGCGTCGCCGGAACTCGCTGCGCCGCCGCACCACCTCAAGTCGGTGGTCGAGGAACACGCGCAGCAGGGGAATGAGTCCGAGGGTCTGGGGCCGGCCCTCGACCAGCACCACCGCGTTAACCGCGAAGGTGTCTTCCATCGGAGTCATGCGGTAGAGCTGCTCGAGAATGGCCTCGGGGTTGAACCCCGCCTTGCACTCGATCACGAGCTGGAGCCCGCTCTCACCATCGGTGTAGTCGTCGACAGCCGAGATTCCGGTGAGTTTCTTGGCGTGCACGAGTTCGGTGATGCGCTCGACCACCTTCTCGGGGCCGACCGTGTACGGAAGCTCGGTCACGATGATCGCCTGGCGGCGTGCGGTCACCGAGTCGATGCGGGTGGTGGCCCGGATGCGGAAGGTACCGCGACCGGTCGCGTACGCGTCGCGGATTCCGTCGAGGCCGATGATGGTGCCGCCGGTGGGCAGGTCGGGGCCGGGAATGAACCGCATGAGACTGTCGAGCGAGGCATCGGGATGGTCGAGGAGATGGCGAGCGGCAGCAACCACCTCGGCAAGGTTGTGCGGCGCCAGGTTGGTGGCCATGCCCACGGCAATTCCGGCGGCACCATTGACCAGCAGGTTAGGAATGGCCGCGGGAAGCACCTCGGGCTCGGTCTCGCGGCCGTCGTAATTGGGCGCGAAGTCGACGACATCTTCGTCGAGGGAGTCGGTCATGAGCAGGGCTGAGGTGGCGAGTCTGGCCTCGGTGTAGCGGTACGCGGCCGGGCCGTCGTCGAGGCTGCCAAAGTTGCCGTGGCCGTCGACGAGGGGAAGCCGCAGCGAGAACGGCTGCGCCATTCGAACCAGGGCGTCGTAGATGGCACTATCGCCATGGGGGTGGAGCTTGCCCATGACCTCGCCCACCACGCGGGCCGACTTGACGTGCCCTCGGTCGGGGCGGAGTCCCATCTCGGCCATCGTGTAGAGAATGCGGCGCTGAACCGGTTTGAGGCCGTCGCGGGCATCGGGCAGAGCGCGGCTGTAGATGACCGAGTACGCGTACTCGAGGAAGGACCCGCGCATCTCATCGGACACATCGATGTCGAGGATGCGCTCGGGAGCGTCGGGTGGGGGCGGGGTGGCGGTGCGACGGGCCATGCGGAGACAACTTTCCTCAGGTGGAAGCGGCGGGACCACCTCATTGTGTCAAGCGGCCCAGACACTGGTCGGGTGCGACTCGCCCCCGACCTCCCCGCATCGACGAGACCTTCAGCTGACGGCCCGTCGCACTACCGTGGGGAGATGGAACCCGCCGACGGACCCGCGCACTGGGAGGCCGATGTCGTGCTGCGCGATGGCCGTCCGTGCCACGTGCGCCCGATCTCTCCCGACGATGCCACGCGGCTGCGAGCCTTCCACCTCGCACTCTCGCCCGAGACGGTGTACCTGAGGTACTTCGCTCCCTACCCCGAGCTCACCGAGGCCGACGTCACCCGATTCACCACGGTCGACCACGACAGTCGGGTGGCGCTCGTGGCCACCGTGGGCAACGACATCATCGGTGTCGCCCGCTACGACCGACTCGCCAGCGGTGACGCCGAGGTGGCTTTCACGATCCGCGACGACCATCAGGGCCGCGGGCTCGGTTCGGTGCTGCTCGAGCATCTCGCCGCAGCGGCGCGCGAGCGCGGGGTTAGCCGCTTCGTGGCCGATGTCCTTCCCGAAAACAGGCGCATGCAGTCGACCTTCGAGGACGCCGGCTACCGCACGCTGCGCGAGATGGGTGACGGATACCTGATGCTTGAGTTCGACATTGAGCCCACCGCTCGCCTGCAGCAGGTGATGGAAGCCCGCGAACGAGCCAGCGAGGCGCGCTCCATTCGGAGGCTGCTGAGCCCTGGCTCGGTGGCCGTGATCGGCGCCAGTCGAACGCCGGGCACGGCGGGCCACGAGTTGCTGCGCAACCTGCGCGACGGAGGGTTCACCGGTCACGTGTTCGCGATCCATCCCGAGGCCGACCAGATTCTCGGCTATCCGTGCCTTCGCTCGATCTCGCAGGCTCCGGCCGGAATCGATCTCGCCATCGTGGCGGTGCGTGCCGACCTGGTGCTGTCGATCGTCGATGAGTGCGCGTCCGCCGCGGTACGGGGACTCGTGGTGGTGTCGATGGGGTTCGCCGAGTCCGGCTCCGACGAGGGCAGGCGACGTCAGGCCGAGCTCGTCGCGCGGGCTCGCGGAAACGGTATGCGTGTGGTGGGCCCGGCTGCTCTCGGGGTGATCTCCACCGACCCGCGGGTGCTGCTGAACGCCTCGTTGGCGCCCGTGATGCCGCCTCGGGGGAGGTTGGGCTTCTTTTGCCAGTCCGGTGGTCTCGGCAGCGTCATTCTCGAGAGTCTCGTCGACCGCGGTCTCGGAGTGTCGAGCTTCGTCTCCGCGGGCAACCGCTCCGACGTCTCGGGTAACGACCTCCTTCAGTTCTGGGCCGAGGACGACGCCACCGACGCAGTGCTCCTCTACCTCGAGAGCATTGGAAACCCGCGCAAATTCACGCGTGTGGTGCGCCGGCTCGCGCGCTCCAAGCCCGTGGTGGCGGTGCGCTCGGGCCGGTCGTCGCAGGCGGTGCCGCTCGGGCATCGGGTGCGACTCACCTCACTGCCTCCGGCCGCGGTCGACGCGATCTTCGAGCAGTGCGGGGTGATTCAGACCGATTCGGTGCGGGCGCTGCTCGATGTTGCCTCGATCCTGGCCCGCCAGCCACTGCCCGCCGGTCCGGCCGTGTCGGTCATCGCCACCGCCGAGGCGCTGGCCGTGCTTGCCGACGACGCTGTGCGAGCGGCCGGCCTACGCGTGGGCGGGGCCGGAGCGATTGTTCCCCTGCCGCTTGATGCCGAGGCGCTGGAGGCCGCTGTGCGTCGCGCGGGCATCGACCCCGACACCGACACCATCCTCGTGGTGCACGTGCCGGCGCTTCCGGGTGATGTGCCCGCCTTCCGCGAGGCGCTCCTGAACGCTGGTGCCAGCCTCACGCGCCCACTCATTGCGGTGTCGGTGAGCTCGGCCGGTGAAGAACTCGGGCACCGCCGACTCGAACATGCCCGCTACGGCCCGTGGATCGGCGCGCCCGCACCCTCGGGAGCCGCTGGACCGGGTGCCATTCCCCTGTTCGGAACCCTGGAGGACGCCACCCGCGCCATTGCGTCGGTGGCGGCACGTAGCCGATGGCTGGAACGCGAGCTCGCCGACTCCGACGCCGTGGCGGCTGCGCTTGGTGAGGGGGAGCCGGTGCTCTCGATTGAGCGTGCCGAGTTCCTGGCGGCCGATCTCATGTCGGGATATCCGCTCGGACGGCTGGTCACCGTCGACGAGGCGCGGCCGCTGCTCGAGTTCTTCGGAGTCACGACTGACCCGACCAGCAGGAGTGATCTCCCCGGCGCCGTCGCCTGTCGGGTTCGCGTACTCGTCGACGACCTCTTCGGCCCCGTCGTGGTGTTCGGGCTCGACGGCGACATCCCTGAGCTTCTCGGCGATCGCTCCTATGCGTCGCCACCGATCACCGTCGCAACCGCTGACTTCCTGATCCGCACTCCGGCGTCGGCCGTACTCCTCGAGGGTCATCTCGGCTCTGCGCCCATCGACCATGCGGCGCTCGTGAGGGTGGTGGTGGGCGTGGGGGCGCTGGCCGAACATCTGCCCGGTCTCGCGTCGGCTGATCTGCTCGTGATCGCCCACCCCGCCGGTGCACACGTGGTCGAGGGCGCGATATCGCTTCTGCCGTTAGCGGCGGTGCCGATCGATGGCGATCGGCGGGTCATGTGAGCCTGCCCCAGCAGCCCGCGACGTTCTCGCGGTCGGTTCGCGTGCTGCTCGTCGGCATGGTGCTCAGCTCGACCGGAAGTGGCCTCACCATGTCACTGCTGGTCATCTACCTCAGCAGTGTGCGCGGAATCGCGACGATCATCGCCAGCCTCGTGCTCTCGTGGGTGGCTATCGTGAGCCTCGCCCTCGGACCTGTGGGGGGCAGCCTGATCGACCGGTTTGGCGCCCGCACGATGCTCGGGTTTGCACTCGCGGTCGAAGGAGTGGGGGTGGGGCTCTACGCGTTGGTATCGACCACGGCTGGGGCCTTTGCCGTGGCGACGGTCACCGCGGTGGGAGGAGCGGTCATCTGGTCGTCGCAGAGCACCCTGCTTGCCCAATTGAGCGGTGAGGAATCGCGCCAGCGGGTGTTCGGTGTGCAGTTCATGCTGCTGAATCTCGGGCTGGGGATGGGCGGTCTCATCGCGGCGTCGATCGTTGACCTGTCCGATCCAGCTACCTTCGTGCGCCTCTACCTCGTTGACGCGGTGTCGTACCTCACCTTCCTCGTCGCGCTTCCGTTCATCCGTGTGCCGCAACGGACCCCCGAGCAGGTGGCTGCCGCCGAGGAGGCCGTGGGCGGGTACCGCGAGGTGCTCAGTGACCGCCGACTCCGCCGCCTCGTGGTGGCCTACCTGGTGCTGCTCACCTTCGGCTACGGCAGCCTCGAGGCGGGAGTCCCGCTGTACCTCACCCGGGTCGCCGGAATGCCCGTGCGCGACATCGGAGTCGTGTTCGCGGTCAACACGGGGGTCATTGTGATCGCGCAGTGGTGGACCATCCGATTCTCGGAGGGGCGCTCACGCGTGTCGCTGCTGGTCGCCGTGGGGGTGCTGTGGGGCGCCTCGTGGGCCGTCATGGGGGGCTCTGCGCTGCTGGCAGGAACCGTGGCTCTGGTGGCGCTCTGCGCCGGAATGGCGATCTTCGCCCTCGCCGAAACGGTGTGGTCGCCCGTGGCACCGGCGCTGGTCAACCACCTCGCGCCCGACCACCTGCGTGGGCGCTACAACGCTGTCAGCGCGTGGGGGTACAGCGTGGGAGGCGCCATCGGACCCGCACTGGCGGGTGCTCTGATCGGTGCGAGCCTGGGCGGGGTTTGGATTGCGATCGTGGTGATCGGGTCGCTCGCGGGTGCGCTGCTGTCTCTATCGCTTCGCCCTCTGCTCACCAATGCGGAGGACGGCCGCACCGCAGACACCGCCGCCGTGCGAGGATCAGGGTCATGACCGAGACGTCAGCGAGAAGCCTCGAGGGAAGACTGCGGTCCGATATCGACAAGAGCGGGTACTACCCCGCACTGGTGTTCGACTCATTGTCGACGGCACTCGCGTCTGAGGCCGTGCTCGACTACGTGGTTCACCACGAGGCGACCTTCGATGGGCGCGATGAGCTTCGGCGCCATGTCACAGTGCTCGCGCTCACCCCCACCCGACTTGTGGTGGGTCACACCGATGAACACCCTCCCGATGAGACCACCGAGCGTCCGTATGCGACGTCGTCGACCGAGGCCGTGCGTCTCGAGCGAGTCGACTCGGTGGTGGTCACCCGGGTGGTGAGCGAGCCCGCCAAGTACGTCAGCGGCGGACCCGTTCACGAGGTGGTACTCACCATCGGCTGGGGCGCGGTGAGTCGTATCGACCTCGAGCCGGCCGCCTGCTCTGACCCCGAGTGCGACGCCGACCACGGCTACACGGGAGCTGCCAGTAACGACGATCTCTCGCTGCGGGTGTCGGCGGTTGCCGATGGCGCCGAGGTGGTGGCGCAGGCACTCACGTTCGCGGCCTCCCTGTCGCAGGCCACCGCAGCCCGGCTGCGCTGACCAGTCATGCCGCGGTGGACCCCCCCAGGGGGTGGATCACTGCGTGAGGTGATGTCCAGTGCGGCGGCCGCGCTCGGGGTTCGTGGCTGTCACGACACTCTCGGCGTCGGCCGGGCCGACTCCGTGGTGGTGCTCCTGGTCGACGGGCTTGGCATGCTTCCTCTGCGCGCCGCGCTCGAGGGGGGCGGGCTGCAGCTTCCCCACCTCATGGAGGCCACAGGGGCCGGCCGTGTGATCAGCGCGCCCTTCCCGTCGACCACGCCTTCAGGACTTGCGGCCCTGGGCACGGGGCTCACCACCGGCTGCCACGGCATCGTGGGTGCGTCGTTCCGGCTGCCCGAGACCGGGC
>CALQEM020000048.1:0-17768 GCA_943329595.2 Bifidobacterium breve | reverse complement strand
CGAGGATTGTGCGGTGGACTCCCTTCTGTACCTGATCATCGGCATTGTCATCCTCGCCCTCGTCGCGGTCGTCGCGGTGCGACTGGTCAGGGGCCGGGGTGAGTTGCCCGCGCCTTCGAGGATGCCCGGCGAGGGGCTGGAGGCGCAGGCGCCGGACGTTGAAATGCCGGGGCTCGAGGTGCCTGCCCCCGTTGCGGGCAGGCTGGGGCGGCTTCGCGCACGTCTCGCCCGCTCGAACTCGGCTATCGGACAGAGCCTCCTGGCGTTGCTGTCGGGGGAGACCGTCGACGCCGACACTTGGCAGGAAGTGGAAGACACCCTTATCGTCGCCGACCTCGGCGTGGGACCCAGTCGCGAGCTCGTCGATCGGTTGAAGGTGCGCGTCGCCGAGGAGGGAACAGCTGACCCCGAGCGGGTGCGGGCGATTCTCCGCGACGAGCTGCTCGCCGTGGTCGACCCCACCATGGATCGATCGCTCGCGACCCGGCGCGTCGACGGCTCGCCGGCTGTGGTGCTGGTCGTCGGAGTCAATGGCACGGGCAAGACCACCACCACCGGCAAGCTGGCCCGGGTGCTGGTGGCCGACGGGCTCACGGTGGTGCTGGGGGCCGCCGACACCTTCCGCGCTGCGGCCGCCGACCAACTGCAAACGTGGGGTGATCGGGTGGGCGCAACCGTGGTGCGAGGGCCCGAGGGGGGAGACCCCGCAAGCGTCGGATTCGAGGCCGTGCGCACTGGCATCGAGCAGCGCGCCGACAC
This sequence comes from Bifidobacterium breve, assembly GCA_943329595.2. Taxonomy (GTDB): domain Bacteria; phylum Actinomycetota; class Actinomycetes; order S36-B12; family CAIYMF01; genus CAIYMF01. The sequence continues at coordinate 17,009 of CALQEM020000048.1, read as the reverse complement.
GGTGGTCATCGACACCGCCGGACGGCTGCATACCAAGGCCGGGCTCATGGACGAGCTCGGCAAGGTCAAGCGCGTGATCGAGAAGCAGTCGCCCGTCGACGAGGTGCTCCTGGTGCTCGACGCCACCACGGGCCAGAACGGGCTCACCCAGGCGCGCGTGTTCGCTGAGGTGGTCAACATCACCGGAATTGTGCTCACCAAACTCGATGGCACGGCCAAGGGCGGCATCGTGGTCGCCGTTCAGCGCGAGCTCGGCGTTCCGGTCAAGCTGGTGGGCCTCGGTGAGGGACCCGATGACCTCGCCCCCTTCGACGCCGAGGAGTTCGTCGCCGCGCTGGTGGGCTAACCACGAGAGTTGGGGCCGGCCCTCGGACGCTGGCAGGGTCAGAGTTCACACGCACGTAACACCGGCGGAGTCATCGTCACGGACGTGAAACACTCCGGGGCAGTTTGGGCAACATCGACCCTGCACTCTTCTTCCAGATCACCGCCTCTGGAAGGAACTGACTATGCCTGAACTGAACGCAGGAGATACGGCGTGGGTTCTCATTGCCACGTCGCTCGTGCTCTTGATGACCCCGGGGCTCGCCTTCTTCTACGGAGGCATGACGCGAGCCAAGAGCACCCTCAACATGATGATGATGTCGTTCATTACGATCGCCATCGTCAGCGTGCTGTGGGTGCTCTTCGGATACTCGCTCGCCTTCGGCGATAGCGGCAGCGCCTACATCGGCGAGTTCACCTTCAACGGCCTGACCTCGGCCGTCAGCGAGCTCACCAACAACGGAGGCGTCTACCCGATTCCGCTCCTCGCCTTCGCGGCCTTCCAGTTGATGTTCGCGGTCATCACGCCCGCCCTCATCACCGGAGCGATCGCCGACCGCACGAAGTTCGCGGCCTGGGCCGTGTTCGCCACACTGTGGGTCACCATTGTGTACTTCCCCGTCGCGCACTGGGTGTTCGACTTCGGCACCAAGGACGACGCCGGCAACATCACCGGCGCTGGCTGGTTGGCCGCGCTGGGCGTCGAGGACTTTGCTGGCGGTACCGCCGTGCACATCAACGCTGGTGCTGCCGCCCTCGCCCTCGTGATCATCCTCGGCAAGCGCGTCGGGTGGCGCAAGGATCCGATGCGACCCCACAACATTCCGCTGGTCATGATCGGCGCTGGTCTGCTGTGGTTTGGCTGGTTCGGGTTCAACGCTGGCTCGGCGCTTGCGGCCAACGGAACCGCCGCCCTCGCGCTGATGAACACGCAGGTTGCCACCGCCGCTGCTCTGGGCGGCTGGCTGCTGGTGGAGAAAATCCGTGACGGCCACCCCACCAGCCTCGGCGCTGCCTCGGGCGCGGTTGCGGGGCTGGTGGCCATCACCCCTGCCTGCGCCTTCGTGTCGCCGCTCGGCGCGGTGGCCATCGGGGTTATCGCGGGCGTGATCTGCTCGCTCGCAGTGGGGCTCAAGTACCGCCTCGGCTATGACGACTCGCTTGACGTGGTGGGCGTGCACCTCGTCGGTGGCATCGTGGGCTGCCTGCTGATCGGCTTCCTCGGCACGGCCGAGGTGAACTCGGTCGGCCTCGACGGGTTGCTCTACGGCGGCGGATTTACGCTGCTGGGTAAGCAGGCCATCGGAGTCGTCGCGGTGTCGGCCTACTCTTTCATCGTGGCACTGATACTCGGATTCATCATCGACAAGACAATCGGATTCAGGATCAGCCGTGACGAGGAACTCGAGGGCATCGACCTCGGCGAGCACCTCGAGTCGGCCTACGACTTTGAGCCTCGTGGGGGAAGCTCGGGTGGCGGGCTCAGCGCGGCACGTCGTTCATCGTCAGGCACGTCCACTATCGAAGCGCCGGAGGCGACGTCATGAAGCTCATCACCGCCATCATCAAGCCGTTCAAGCTCGACGACGTGAAGACCGCCCTCGAGGCCTTCGGCCTCAGCGGCATGACGGTCTCGGAGGCCAGCGGCTTCGGCCGGCAGGGCGGCCACACCGAGGTGTACCGAGGGGCCGAGTACACGGTCGACCTGATTCCGAAGGTGCGACTCGAGGTACTGGTCGACGACGCCGACGCCGACGCTGTGGTCGACGTGATCGTGGCGGGCGCCCAGACCGGGAAGATCGGCGATGGCAAGGTGTGGGTGGTGCCGGTCGAGTCGGTGGTGCGTGTGCGCACCGGCGAGCGCGGATCGCAAGCCATCTGAACATCAAGCCCAGCGTGGCCCCAGGTGAGACCAATCGAGAGTGGAAGGGGGAGGTGCCGTCATGGTGAACGATGCGGCACCTCCTCCTTCCACGCCGTCACCCATCCCCGTCGATCTCGTGCACAGGCGGGCCGAGTTCCTCTCGAGCCCCCAATGGGCGCCGGGAAACGAGTCGCGCGAGACTCTCTGCGCACTGACCGACACCTGGCTCAGCGCGCTATTCGAGGTCGCGGGCGGTGCGGCCAGCGGGGCGGCACTGGTGGCCCTGGGCGGTTACGGCCGGCGCGAACTGGCGCCCGGGAGTGACCTCGACCTGCTGCTGCTCCACCCGCCCGGCGCCGCGGTGTCGGCGCTGGCTGACGGCCTCTGGTACCCGATCTGGGACGCAGGAATCAAGCTCGACCACAGCGTGCGCTCAGTGCCCGAAGCGCGCCGACTCGCGGCCACCGATCTGCCCGTCATGCTCGGCCTCCTCGACGCACGTACCGTCGTGGGCGACGACACGCTGGCGGCGGCGCTGCGCAGCAGTGTGCTGGCCGACTGGCGGTCGCTCGCACGTGATCGACTGCCCGCGCTGCGTGCGCTGTCAGAGTCGCGGGCCGACCGAGCTGGTGACCTCGCCCACCTGCTCGAGCCGGACCTGAAGGAGAGCCACGGCGGACTTCGCGACATCGTGGTGCTGCGCGCGGTGGCCGCGTCGTGGCTCGCTGACATTCCGCACGCAACCCTTCTCGAGCCCCACCGAGTGCTGCTTGATGTTCGAGATGCTCTCCACCGGGTGAATGGCCGGGGGTCTGATCGTCTCGTTGTCGACGACCAGGCTGCTGTGGCCGCGATGCTGGGGGCGAGCAACGACCAAGAGATGCTGCGCGAGGTGGCCCGCGCAGGACGAGCGGTCGCCTATGCAGCCGACCTCACGTGGAGCCGGGTCGAACGTGTCGCGAGGCCAAAGTCGTCCGTACGCCGACTCGCCGGACGTGGCTCGACCCCAGGCCGGGTGCCGCTGGCAGAGGGTGTGGTCGCCCACGAGGGCGAGGTGGTGCTGGCGCTCGAGGCACACCCGGAGCATGATCCCGTTCTGGTGCTGCGCGCGGCCGCGGCGGCGGCTCAGGCCGGGTTGTCACTGTCACCTCACGCGGTTGAGCGGCTGGCGACTGAGTGCCCACCGATGCCGGTGCCCTGGCCGCGGGAGGCGCGCGACTCCCTTGTCTCGCTGCTGGGCGCGGGTCGGCCCACCCTGCGCGTGTGGGAGGCACTCGACCAGCACGACGTCTGGAGCGGGCTGATCCCCGAGTGGCAGGTGCTCCGCTGCGCGGCCCAGCGCAACCCCATTCATATGTTCACCGTCGACCGGCACCTAGTGGAGGCGGCCATCTGGGCCTCCGCGCTCACCCGGCGCGTACGCCGGCCCGATCTCCTCCTGATCGGGGCGCTGGTGCACGACATCGGCAAGGCGCGAGGCGGTGACCACACCGAGGTTGGCATGGTGCTGGTGGCCGAGATCGCGCCGCGCCTCGGCTTCGATGAGGCTGACTGCGCCGTGCTGGTTGACCTCGTGCGCCACCACCTGCTGCTTCCCGAGGTGGCCACGCGTCGCGACCTCGACGATCCGGCGACCATCGAGATGGTGGCGGCCGCCGTTCCTGATCCTGACACCCTCGACCTCCTCGCGGCCCTCACCGAGGCCGACTCGCTCGCCACCGGCCCGTCGGTGTGGAGCGAGTGGAAGGGGCGCCTGATCGACACTCTGGTCGAGCGGGTGCACTCGCTGGCCAGGGGTGGCGCGACCCTGCCTACGCCTGCGCTGACTGACGAGCAGCGTGCGCTGGCTCGCGGCAGCGGCCTCGAGGTGCTGCTCGAGGCCGACGGGCCCGCGACCCGCATCACGGTGCTCAGCCCCGACCGCGTAGGGCTTCTGGCGGCGACCGCCGGGGTACTGAGTCTGCACCGGCTCGGGGTGCGCTCGGCCCAGACCGAGACGCTCGGCGACCGGGTGGTGTCGGTGTGGACCGTACTTCCGACGTACGGCGACGTGCCGGCGGCCGACCGGGTTCGTGACGACCTCAGGCGTGCGCTCGAGGGCAGCCTTGACCTCGCCGAACTCCTCGGCCGCCGCGACAGCGACCAGCGCTCGGTGCCCGCCGCCGCACCCGACGTGCTCGTCGTGCCGGGGGCTAGTGCGCGCGCGTCGGTGCTCGAGGTGCGTGCCCATGACGCCCCGGGACTCCTCTACCGGGTCGCGTCAACGATCAGCGCTGCCGGCGTCGACATCACGGCGGCTCTCGTCTCGACCCTGGGTTCTGAGGTGGTCGACGTCTTCTACGTGCAGTCGCCGGAGGGAGGGCTGCTGGCCCACGACGTGGCGGTCGACCTCCGTCGAGCGGTGCTGGACGCACTCACCTCGAGCCGGGCGCCTGCGGGATAGTCTGGAGCCCTCGTTAGTCCGTCCGCGCGTGAGGATGCTTGTGTTCCAGTCACTGTCCGACCGTCTTGCCGCCACGTTTAAGAACCTGCGCGGCAAGGGCCGCCTGTCCGAGGCCGACGTCGACGACACCGTGCGCGAGATTCGGATCGCCCTCCTCGATGCCGACGTCGCTCTGCCCGTGGTGCGCGAGTTCTGCGCCCGGGTGAAGGAGCGGGCACTCAGCGACGAGGTGTCGGGAGCGCTCAACCCGGCCCAGCAGGTCGTGAAGATCGTGCATGAGGAACTCGTCGTCATCCTGGGTGGCGACACCCGCAGGCTTCAATTCTCCAAGACCCCACCCACCGTCATCATGCTGCTGGGGCTTCAGGGGGCTGGAAAAACCACCCTCGCCGGCAAGCTGGCCGCCTGGCTCAAGCGCAATGGGCACACCCCGCTGCTGGTCGCGGCCGACCTCCAGCGACCCAACGCGGTCGACCAGCTGCAGGTGGTGGGCGAGCGGGCGGGCGTGCCTGTGTACGCGCCCGAGCCCGGCAGCGGCGTGGGCGACCCGGTTGCCGTCGCCCGACAGTCAATCGAGGTCGCGGTCTCCAAGCTGCACGACGTCGTGATTATTGACACCGCCGGCCGCCTCGGGGTTGACGACGACATGATGGCGCAGGCGCGAGCCATTCGCGATGCGGTCAGCCCCGACGAGGTGCTGCTCGTCATCGACGCGATGATCGGCCAAGACGCCATCGTGACCGCCGAGTCGTTCATGACCGGAGTGGGCTTCGACGGCGTGGTGCTCACCAAGCTCGACGGCGACGCTCGCGGTGGTGCGGCGCTCTCGGTTCGCCAGATCACCGGGCAGCCGATCCTGTTCGCCTCCACCGGCGAGAAGCTCGACGACTTCGATGCGTTCCACCCCGATCGAATGGCCTCGCGCATCCTCGACATGGGCGATGTGCTCACGCTGATCGAGCAGGCCGAGCGAGCCTTCGACTCCGACCAGGCCGCGAAGATGGCCGAGAAGGTGCAGAAGGGCCAGGACTTCACCCTCGAGGACTTCCTGCAGCAGATGCAGGCCGTGAAGAAGATGGGCTCGCTCACCAAGCTGGTGGGCATGCTCCCGGGTATGGGCGAGATCAAGGATCAGCTCGACTCGATCGACGACCGCGAGCTCGACCGCGTGGCTGCCATCATTCAGTCGATGACGCCCGCCGAGCGTGAGGACCCCAAGATTCTCAACGGGTCGCGCCGCGCACGCATCGCGCGTGGCTCGGGCTCGGAGGTGCAGCACGTCAATAGTCTCGTCGAGCGATTCGGCGAGGCCCAGAAGATGATGCGGCAGATGAGCCGTGGCGGTGGAATCCCCGGCATGCCCGGAATGGGTGGAATGCCGGGCATGGGTGGCGGCAGGAAGGCCAAGGGCAAGACCGCCCCGCCCAAGTCGAAGAAGGGGCGCAGCGGCAACCCGGCCAAGCGTGCAGCCCAGGAGACCCGGGGCCTCGACGACCTATTGCCGGGGGGCGCGCCCACCCCTCCAGTCACCCTCGACGAGCTCCCCAGCGAGTTCAAGAAGCTGCTCGGCGGCTGAGCCACGCGCCGTGCGGCCTGCCCGGTTTCACGCTGGGGGCCCACGTCTGGCAGACTGTGCCAGCAGATCAGAACGGTGTGGACCCTCTATCCCCCGCGACGATCCCCTCGGAAGGCTCGGATGCACCCCCACGCATCCTCCGGCCCTCCTCCCTTCGTTCCCGCAAGGAGACGCACGACACGTGGCTGTCAAGATTAAGTTGAAGCGCCTGGGCAAGATCCGCAACCCTCAGTACCGAATCATCATCGCCGACTCGCGCACCAAGCGCGACGGTCGTGCGATCGAGGAAATCGGTCTGTACCACCCCAAGGAGGACCCGTCGCTGATCGTGGTCAACTCCGAGCGGGCTCAGTACTGGCTCGGAGTGGGCGCACAGCCCACCGAGCCGGTGATGGCCATCCTCAAGGTCACCGGTGACTGGCAGAAGTTCAAGGGCCTCCCGGGTGCCGAGGGAACGCTGAGGGTCGCCGAGGCCCGTGTCGACAAGCGACTCGTGTTCGCTGCCGCGGTCGAAGATGGTGTCAAGGCCGCCGAGGAAAAGTGGGAGGCACCGGTCAAGGCTGAGCCTGTCGCTGCTGAGCCTGAGGTTGTCGCTGAGGCCGTGACTGAAGCCGCTGCTGAGGCTGAGCCGGTCGCTGAGGCTGAGGTCGTGGCTGAGGCTGAGGTCGTGGCTGAGGCTGAGTTCGTGGCTGAGGCTGAGGTCGTGGCTGAGGCTGAGCCGGCCGCTGCTGAGGCTGAGCCGGCCGCTGCTGAGGCCGCTGAGTCCACGGAGGCCTGACATGCTCGAGGAGGCTCTCGAGCACCTGGTTCGAGGAATCGTCGACAACCCCAACGACGTGAGCGTGCGCACGCGTCGTGGTCGTGACGACCGCGGGCAGACCCTCGAGGTGCGCGTGCACCCCGACGACATGGGTCGAGTCATCGGTCGGTCCGGTCGCACCGCCACCGCGCTGCGCACCGTTCTCGGTGCGCTCACCAACGGTCGCGGCGTGCGCATCGACTTCCTCGACCAGCACGAGCGCTAGGAGTTCGGTGCGGGTTGTCGTGGGGCGGCTCGGCCGGGCCCACGGCATCCGCGGAGACCTCTCGGTCGAGGTACGCACCGACGAGCCCGACCGTCGCTTTGAGGCTGGGGCAGTGCTGCACACCGACTCGGCGATCCACCCCACCCTGACGGTCGAGTGGATGAGGTGGCACTCCGGACGGCTGCTGGTGCACCTGGTCGGAGTCGACGACCGCACTGCCGCTGAGGCGGTTCGTGGCACCACCCTGGAGGTCGATGTTGTCGACGACGAACTTCCCGAGGGTGACGACGAATACTACGACCGTCAACTCGTGGGCCTGCGGGTCGAGGAGGCCGACGGAACCCTCGTGGGCGAGCTCACAGAGATCTCGCACCTGCCCGCGCACGACATGCTGGTCGTAACCCGGGCTGACGACACTGAGGTGCTCATTCCCTTCATCAGCGAGTTCGTGCCGCTGGTCGACCTCGAGGGCAGGCGCGTGGTGGTCACCCCGCCCGCCGGACTGCTGGTCGACCTCGACGACCCCGACGACCCCGACGACCCCGACGCCCCCGAAGGCGATCAGGGGCCCGACGGGTCCGGGTGAGCTCGATGCGCATCGACGTCGTCTCGATCTTCCCCGACTACCTGGCCCCCCTCGGGCTTTCGCTCGTGGGTAAGGCCGTCGAGGCCGGGGTGCTCACAGTGCGCGTGCACGACCTCCGCGATCACGCGCACGATCGACACCGCACGGTTGACGATTCGCCCTACGGTGGCGGGCCGGGCATGGTGATGAAACCTGAGCCCTGGGGTGAGTTACTCGATGTGATTCTCGAGTCGGGGGAGGGCGTGCCCCGACTCGTGGTGCCGACCCCCAGCGGCCGGCCGCTCACCCAAGCGGTCGCCGCTGAGCTGTCAGCTGATCCCTGGCTGGTCATCGCCTGCGGCAGATACGAGGGAATCGACCAGCGGGTGATCGATCATTATTCCGCGCGATGCCGCGTTGATGAGCTCAGCATTGGCGACTACGTGCTTGCGGGTGGAGAGGCGGCGGCCCTGGTCATCGTCGAGGCGGTGGCGCGGCTGATTCCCGGGGTACTGGGCAACTCGGAAAGTGCCCCCGACGACTCGTTCGCCCCCGGTCGCGCCGAGGCTGTGCTCGAGGGCCCGGTCTACACCAAGCCTTCCGAGTGGCGCGGCTTGGCCGTTCCCGACGTGCTGCGATCAGGAGACCACGCAGCCATCGCGCGATGGCGTCGTGAGCGCGCGGTTGAGCGCACGGCCGACAGGCGGCCCGAACTGGTCGCCGACCTCGATGTGGCCGCCGACCAGCCCTGATTGGGGTCTGAGTTCCCGCTGTGGCACACTGAGCGTCGAAGACGAAGGTGGTCGAACGCCCCGCCGCAGGGGAGCATGGCCGCCGGAGTTCCCCCTCGATTGCCGTGGCCGTCCTGCGGTGCGCCACGAAGGAATGAGTTCACCATGCAGACGCTCGACATGCTTGACGTTCAGTCACTCAAGAGTGGCATTCCCTCCTTCCGCGCCGGCGACACCGTCAAGGTGCACGTCAAGGTCGTCGAGGGCAACCGCTCGCGCATCCAGGTTTACCAGGGGGTCGTCATTGGCCGCCACGGCGGCGGAGTGCGCGAAACCTTCACCGTTCGCAAGATTTCGTTCGGGGTCGGAGTCGAGCGCACCTTCCCGGTACACACGCCGATCATCGACCACATCGAACTGGTCACCCGCGGCGACGTGCGCCGCGCCAAGCTCTACTACCTCCGTGAGCTTCGCGGCAAGAAGGCCAAGATCAAGGAGAAGCGCGACGCTATCGGCCGTCCTTCCTCCGTGCGGGCTGAGCCAGTGCAGTCGGTTGAGCCCATCGAATCAGTCGAATCAGTCGAAGCGGTCGAAGCGGTCGAGACCTCCTCGGAGTGACACGGGCCACGCCTTCGCGTGGTCGACACAGCGACGGGAGACCTAGGTGACCGCGGCCAGCGACGAGGGTGGCGGCACCGCCTCGTCACGGGTCGCGTCACACCGTGCCCAGTCAGAGCGCAAGGGTGGGTTGCTGCGTGAGGTCGGCATTATCGTGGGCTCAGCCCTGATTCTGTCGATCCTCGTGCGCACCTTCCTCGTTCAGGCGTTCTACGTGCCCAGCGAGTCGATGGAAGACACTCTCCGCGTCAGTGACCGGATCATCGCCTCGAAGATCACCACCTCCATCGCCGGCGTTCAGCGGGGCGACGTCGTGGTGTTCCGCGACCCGGGCGGCTGGCTGCCCGACCCAGTGCCCGCCACGGGCGCTTCCGGAGTGATTCGCGAGGCGCTCACCTTCGTGGGCCTGCTGCCGAGCAGCTCGGGCCAGGACCTCGTCAAGCGCGTGATCGGCGTGGCAGGCGACCGAATCCAGTGCTGCGACGCCAAGGGTCGCATCGTGGTGAACGGGGTCGGGCTCAACGAGTCGGCCTACATTAAGCCGGGCGACACCACCGACCAGGTCGACTTCGACGTCACCGTGCCGCCCGGAGCGGTGTTCGTCATGGGCGACAACCGCAGCAACTCGCGCGACTCGCGATACCACCTCGAAGACAACTCCGGCGGTGTGCCCGTGGGCAATGTCGTGGGCAAGGTTGTCGTGGTGGTGTGGCCGCTGATCAGCGCCGGAACGCTGGGCACGCCGACCGTCTTCACCAACCCGGCGCTCGACGCCAGGGCGGGCAAGCCGGTGCCCACCCTGCCGCCGGCCGGTGCTGGCAAGGCGGTTCCGGGAGAGTGAAGGCGCCGACCCTGCGGTTTGAGCGTGAGCTGCTGCGGTCAGGGTCGTCGCGGCTGGCTGCCATCGACGAAGTGGGCAGGGGGGCCCTCGCGGGCCCGGTCATGGTGGGGGTCGTGGTGGTCGATAGGTCGACAGCAACCGCGCCAGCCGGACTACGAGACTCCAAGCTGCTCGCGCCCGACGCCCGCGTGGCCCTGCAGCCACTGATCCGGCGCTGGTGCCTGTCGTGGGCGGTGGGCAGCGCATCGTCCGACGAGATTGATCACGTCGGGCTCACGGCCGCCCTACGACTGGCAGGTGAGAGGGCGCTTGCCGAGCTTGACGTCGTACCCGACCTAGTGCTGCTCGATGGCGCCCACGACTGGCTCACCCGGCCGGCGGTGCAGGGTGACCTTTTCGCCGTCGACAACGAGGAAGCCGACCACGACTCGGGCGCGCTGCCCTTCGCGGCGCCGCGCGTGGTGACGCGAGTGAAGGCCGACCTCACCTGCTCGGCGGTGGCCGCCGCGTCGGTGTTGGCCAAGGTGCAGCGCGACGCCCTGATGGTTGAGCTCGCCCCACGCTTTCCCGAGTTCGGGTGGAGCGAGAACAAGGGCTACGCGAGCCCCGAGCACCTCGAGGCCCTGAGGCGGCACGGCCCTACCGTGCTGCACCGCGTGTCGTGGAACCTGCCGGCTCGCGATGAGGGTGCTGTCGAGGGCGACTGAGCCCCACTCGAGCGCTGCCACTGCCGACGGCGAGGTGTGTCCACACCCTCTCCAATCCGGCCCTGTCCACAGGCGGCGGAGTGTGTCGACCCAATGGTGAAGTTCGCCGCGACACTCGGCTGGTCCGTGCTCCTGCACGGACACGTCGAAGGGGGCTACCCATGAACTCGCGCGCCGCGGTCGGCCGTTTCGGAGAGGACCTCGTGGCTCGTCGTCTCACGGCCGACGGATGGGAGGTGGTCGCGCGCAACTGGCGCTGCCCCGATGGTGAGATCGATCTGATCGCACGCGAGGGCAACTGCCTGGTGATCATCGAGGTCAAGACGCGTCGCAGCGTCGCCTACGGGTCGCCGCTCGAGGCCATCACCCCCCGCAAGGCAGCCCGGCTTCGGAAGTTGACCGCACTGTGGCTGCAGGCGTCGGGCGAGCGGGCGGGTGCGGTGCGCATTGACGCCGTAGGCGTGGTGATCCCGGCCCGCGGAGCGCCGGTGCTCGACCATCAGCGAGGGGTGGCCTGATGGCGCACGCGCGTACCTGCTCTGCGGTGATGCTGGGGGTCGAAGGTCACCTCATCGAGGTGGAGGCGCACATCAGTGCTGGCCTGCCCGCGATGTCGATCGTCGGGCTTCCCGATGCCGCGGTGGGCGAGTCGCGCGATAGAGCGAGATCGGCGGTGCTCAACTCGGGACTCACCTGGCCAGCGACCCGAGTCACCATCGGACTGTCGCCGGCGTGGCTACCTAAGACGGGGCCTGGCCTCGACCTCGCCATTGCGATGGCAGCACTGGCAGCTGCCGACACGGTGCCGCGCCAGTCGGTGGCCGGAACGCTCATCATCGGAGAGCTCAGCCTCGACGGGCGAGTACGCCCCGTGCGCGGCGTGCTGGTGGCGGCTGCAGCAGCGGCGCGCGGCGGCCTAGTGCGCATCATCGTTCCTCGCGCGAATGAGGCTGAGGCGATGCTGGTGCCAGGGGTTAGCGCGCTCGGGGTTTCCTCGCTAGCCGAACTGGTGGCCCGCCTGCGGGGCGACGAGCCGCCGGCGGCGCTCGACCACGTTGAGGTGCCCGCCCTGCCTGAGGAGGGCGCGATAGGCGGCCCGGCAACGCTCGACCTTGCTGATGTGCGGGGGCACCACTTCGCGAGACTCGGTCTCGAGCTAGCCGCTGCCGGCGGACATCACCTCGCGATGCTGGGGCCGCCGGGCGTGGGCAAGACGCTGTTGGCCGAGCGACTCGTCGGAATCCTTCCCGACCTGTCAGACGAGGAGGCGCTCGAGGTCACCGGGGTGCACTCAGTGGCCGGCCAACTGCCGGCACGGGTGGGGCTGATCCGTCGGCCGCCACTGAGCGCTCCCCATCACACAGCCACCTTCGCGGCGCTGGTGGGCGGCGGAGGGGGTCGCTCACCGCGGGTAGGGCTCGTGTCGCTGGCCCACCGGGGGGTGCTGTTCCTCGATGAGGCGCCCGAGTTCGCACCCGCGGTGCTCGACGCGCTGCGCCAGCCCATGGAGTCGGGCGAGGTGACCATCGCTCGGGTGGGGTTCGCGGCCCGACTGCCCGCGCGATTCCAACTCGTGCTGGCCGCCAATCCCTGCCCGTGCGGGCGCGCTAACTCTCCGAACTCCGACGACGAGTGCACCTGCAGTTCTCTGCAGCGACGACGCTACCTGTCTCGCCTCAGCGGGCCGCTGCTCGATCGAGTCGATATCAGGCTGGTGCTCGAGCGGCCTACGGCTGATGAGCTGCTTCTCGACGGACCTCGCCCCGAGGGGTCAGCGGCGGTGGCGGCTCGCGTGGCACAGGCGCGGGCTCGGTCGGCCATGAGGCTGCGTGGTACCGCCTGGACCACCAATGCCGAGGTCCCGGGGTCCGAGCTCAGGCGCACCCACCGTCCCGACCCCTCGGGCGCGCTCGCTCTCGACACCCTGGCGCGGTCGCCGCGCTCGTCTGCGCGCGGGCTCGACCGGGTGGCGCGACTGGCCTGGACGGTGGCTGACCTGCGTGGGCACGACCGCCCCGACGAGCAGGACGTCCTCACAGCTCAGGAGGCGCGCACCGGCCGGGGAATGTGGGCCGCATGACCGCCGAGGCGGCTGACCGCGAGGCACGATCCCTGCTGACCCACGTGGTGGAACCGGCAACGGTCGGGGTGGGGCGGCTCGTCGCGCAGTACGGGGCGCCCGACGCCGTGGCGCGCCTCGCGGCCGCCGCCCCCAGCGGGCGGGCCCGAGACCTCGGGCGCCCCGAGGCACAAGCCGCTGCCGCCGAGTCCCTCCGTCAATTCGAGGCCGAGGGTGGGCGCTTCGTGGTGCCGGGAGACCCCGGCTGGCCCTCGCAGCTTGACGACCTCGGTGACGAGTCACCCTTTGGCCTCTGGGTGGCCGGCCGCGGCGACCTGCGGCTGCTCGCCCTGCGCTCGATCGCGGTGGTCGGAGCGCGTGCATCGACCGACTACGGGGCTCGGGTGGCCTCACTTCTCTCGACCGACTTCGCCGAGCGCGACTGGACGGTGGTTTCGGGGGGTGCCTACGGAATCGATGCCTCGGCGCACCGTGGTGCGCTCGCGGGCCGAGGGTCGACGGTGGTGGTGCTCGCCTGCGGGGTCGACGTTGCCTACCCCACCGCCCACGAGGCACTCTTCGCGCGCTGCGCTGACTCGGGGCTACTGGTGTCGGAGGCGCCCCCCGGAGAGCTGGCCCAGCGGTGGCGCTTCCTCGACCGTAATCGCCTGATTGCGGCGCTCACCCGAGGCACGGTGGTGGTCGAGGCGGCGCGCCGCAGCGGTGCCCTGAGCACCGCTCGCCATGCGGCCGACATGGGGCGCACGGTGATGGGCGTGCCGGGCCCGGTCACCTCGCAGGCCAGCGTCGGCGTTCACGAACTGATCCGGGGTGGTGCCACCCTGATCACCTCTGCCGATCAGGTCATCACCGAGGTTGCAGGCGACCCTCGCTGGGTCGACGAGCCGCTGCCCGGGCTGGCCGACGTGGCACCCCTTCCTGAGGCTCTCGGCTTGGTGCTCGCCCTGCTGGCGCCGAGAACGCCGCTCACGGTCGAGCAGGTAGCCCTGCGCCGTGAGCTGACCATGCCCGAGGCACTCGCGCTCCTGGCGGGCCTCGAGCTTCGGGGGCTGGCGGCGCGTTCCTTGCGGGGATGGGTGTCGGTCCTTGACTGAGACCTCGCCGCGGCACACCGTTAGAAGGTGACCGCTGAGGCTCCGAGCTCCCCCCCTGACGAGCCCACCCTCCCTCCCTGGGCCGAGGCTGTGATCGACGATTTCTGCTCCTATCTCGCGCTCGAGCGGGGCCGTAGCTCGCACACCGTGCGGGCCTACCGCGGAGACGTGTCGAGGCTCCTGCGTCATGTGACCGGTGAGGGGGTCGACTCACTAGCTGACCTCGACTCCATCGCGATCCGGTCGTTCCTCGCCGCCGAGCACTCGAGCGGTCACTCGCCCAGCACCATGGGGCGTCGGGCGAGTTCCCTCCGTACCTTCACAGCCTGGGCGCAGGAGCGCGAGCTGATCGAGGCCGACCCCGCAGCACTACTCGCGAGCCCGAGACGGGGCCGGTCGCTGCCTGCTGTGCTGCGCGCCGACCAGGCCGAGCAGATGCTCGACAGTGCCGCCGTGGCCGCCGACGACGGCAACCCGGTTGCACTGCGCGACCGTGCCACGGCCGAGTTGATGTACGCGGCTGGCATCCGGGTTGGCGAGCTGGTCGCCATCGACGTGGCTGACCTCGACCCGCACCGGCGCGCGGTGCGGGTGCTGGGCAAGGGCGCCAAGGAGCGAATAGTCCCGTACGGGCTGCCGGCGGCGCGCGCCCTCGACGACTGGCTTGAGCGCGGCCGCCCGCAGTTAGTCACCGCTGGCAGCGGACGCGCCCTGTTCCTCGGCCGTCGCGGCGCTCGCGTCGACCAGCGCGCCGTACGCGAGAGCGTTCATCGGATGATTCGACGTGTTCCGGATGCTCCTGACATCTCCCCGCACGGGCTGCGGCACTCGGCGGCCACCCACCTCGTTGAGGGTGGCGCGGACCTACGCACCGTTCAGGAACTGCTCGGGCACGCTACGCTCGCTACCACTCAGATCTACACGCACGTGTCCGTCGAGCGATTGAGGGCAACCTATGAGCAGGCGCACCCGCGAGCCTGAGGGCGACAAGTCGTCGCCCAGCGCCGCAGTGCCCGACGACGACCTCGACGTGTCCGTTGAGCCCGATGAAATCGTCGATGCCGTCGATGCCCTGGAGGCCCTCGAGCAGGAGGAGATCGTCTTTGCCGACGCCGACCTGGCTCCCACCAAGGCCGAGGTCGATGCCACGCTGCGCGAAATCTGGGTCGAGTACAAGCAAACGGCGTCTCAGTCGCTGCGCGAGCGCCTGATTCTGCACTACTCGCCACTGGTCAAGTACGTGGCGGGGCGGGTCGGGGTCGGACTGCCGCCCAACGTCGACCAGGCCGATCTGGTCAGCTACGGCATCTTCGGGCTCATCGATGCCATCGAAAAGTTCGACATCGAGCGTGAGATTAAGTTCGAGACCTACGCGATCAACCGCATTCGCGGGGCCATCATCGACGAGTTGCGCAGCATCGACTGGATTCCGCGCTCGGTGCGGTCGAAGGCTCGCGAGGTCGAGAAGGCCTACGCCCTGCTTGAGGCCAAACTGCAGCGCACCCCGAGTGAAAAAGAGGTCGCAGCCGAGCTCGGCATGTCGATGGACGACCTCCACACGATCTTCAACCAACTGTCGTACGTGAACGTGGTGGCCCTCGACGAGATGATGCACGGCGGCGGCGACGGCAGTGATCGCGCCACGCTGGGTGAGAGCCTCGCCGACGCGCACGCCGACGATCCGGTGGCCCTCTTCGAGACCGAGGAGATGAAGTACATCCTCGCAACCGCGATTAACACCCTTCCGGAGCGCGAAAAAATCGTGGTGACCCTCTACTACTACGAGGGTCTCACCCTGGCCGAGATTGGCCAGGTGCTCGGCGTCACCGAGAGCCGAATCAGCCAGATGCACACCAAGGCCGTGCTCCAGCTCCGCTCGAAATTCGCCCAGGCGAACGACGACTGACCCGCTGCACCGCTTGCCGTCGTCCTCAGCGGCGGGCAGCCACAGGCTTCAGTACGGGGCGAAGTCCGAGAAGTAGCCTGGGATCGAGGTAGGTGTCGCCCCTCACCAGACCCCAGTGCAGGCAGGCTCCCGAGCCGCAGTGACCCGTGCCTGGCGCGATCGTTCCGAGGGTGTCGCCGACGTCGACCCACGCGCCCACCACCACGGTGGCGCCGACGGGCTCGTAGGTGGTGCGTGCCCGGCCATGGTCGACGACGACAACCCCGCGGCCGGCGACCTCATCGGCGAAGGTAACGATGCCGGCTGCGGCCGCGACCACCTCATCGCCCAAAGCAGTGGCGAGGTCGATGCCCCGATGGCCCGCACCCCAGCGCATAGCGGGCGGGTCGAAGGCGCCCACGATCACGGCGGGAGTCACGGGCCAGGTTGCTGTCGAAGCGTGCCCGGTGGTGATCGGCGCTGTGAGGGACCCACGTGGCGCTGCGGGAGGGAGAACGGCGGGAGCGAACCACAGCGTTGAGCTGACACCGAGGGAGAGCGCGAAGGAGAGAGTGAAAATCATGCCGCCAGCCTGCGGCCCACGCCGCGGGCCTAGTGATCGCCAGGCTCCGATTGTGGACAAGGTCCGCCCTGACGACCTGTGGACGGCCAGCCATCCGGCGTGGAGTAGTCTGAGCACCAGCATCGGCTCTACTGCGATGACTTCACGCGAGCGAACCAGCGGCCCTCGGGCTGCCGGGTGGCCCTCGGTCCCCCTCGGGGGCGGGTTGCCCGTCGCACGCAGCAGACGCCCGCCGTCCGGTGGGTGTCACGAACCGAGGCGCCCTGCCGGCGCCGGGGCCTTCGCGCCCCGGATCCCGCGGGCGCAGAAGGAGGACGTCCACCATGGCCGTCGTCACCATGAAGCAGCTCCTCGAGAGCGGCGTTCACTTCGGGCACCAGACCCGTCGCTGGAACCCCAAGATGAAGCGATTCATCTTCACTGAGCGCAATGGCATCTACATCATCGACCTCCAGCAGTCGCTGACCTACATCAACACCGCCTTCGAGTTCCTGAGCGAGACCGTCGCCCACGGCGGCACGGTGCTGTTCGTCGGCACCAAGAAGCAGGCTCAGGAGACCGTCGCCCAGCAGGCCACCCGCGTGGGCATGCCCTACGTCAACGAGCGCTGGCTCGGCGGAATGCTCACCAACTTCAGCACGGTGCACAAGCGCCTGCAGCGCCTCAAGGAGCT
>CALQEM020000047.1:0-17814 GCA_943329595.2 Bifidobacterium breve | reverse complement strand
GTTCACCTACGCGATCACCTCCTACACCGGTACCAACCTGAACCTCACCGGCACCGCCACCACCTTCGTGCCCGTCATTAAGATCACCGGCACCGGATTCACCTTCATCGCCACCAACGCGCTCACCTTCACCGGCACCGGCGACACCCGCCTCGACACCCACGTGTGCACCGTCAACGCCGCCCCCGCCCCCACTGCCACCACCTTCTACTGCAACCTCGACGCCTCCATCACCACAGTGAACGCGAGCCCGGCCATCACCGGCACTCTGCTCGCCAACGGCACCGTGGTCACCGTGGTCGCCACCAACACCCTCACCACCAGCGACACCATCACCATCGCCGGCGCAGGCGCCCCCTTCAACGGCACCTTCCCCGTCGCCTCCGCCACCGGATCGCAGTTCACCTACACCGTTGCGAGTAGCGCGTACGTGTCGGCCAGCACCGGCACGTTCGCCAAGCCCATCACCCTGGCAACCATCACCACCGATGCCGCCCACGGCCTCGTGGCCACCAACTCGGTCACCATCAGCGGCGCCGGCAGCCCCTTCGACGGCACCTTCACCATCGTCGCCGCACCCACCACCACCACCTTCACCATCAACATCAGCTCCGCCACCGGCACCCCCACCAGCTCCAGCACCGGCCTCCTCGCCTCCAAGGCCGGGCTCTACTGGGCCGCCCAACTCGGCACCTGACCCACACGCGGTCTCCTCAGCACCTCTGTCGGGGTGTGATTCATGCCACATTGCTGTGATCAAACGAC
Organism: Bifidobacterium breve; assembly: GCA_943329595.2. Classification (GTDB taxonomy): domain Bacteria; phylum Actinomycetota; class Actinomycetes; order S36-B12; family CAIYMF01; genus CAIYMF01. The sequence continues at coordinate 17,049 of CALQEM020000047.1, read as the reverse complement.
TACTCCATGTAGTCACATGAGTCACTTGAACATATTTCAGCCTCATGTGACTCACCTCACACACAAAAATGTGCGACACGTCACCCACACGGGTGAATCTGCTCAGCCCGAAACTTACTGTTATTCCGTCCAGTGCCGATGAGGCATATGGGTGACGAGTTAGCCCTCTCAAGGGGGGCAGCCTCACCCGCAGGACGGGAAGCGGGGTGCACGTCATGGCGACACTGCTGCACACAGCGCCTCTGGTGGGCACCCGGCCACGCGCTCGGGCCCTTCACCTCGAGGTCGTCATTCCCACGGTCATCATGCTCGCCTGCGCAGTGTTCGGCGGCCGTCTGATCGGGGCCGTCACGTCGGCTCCCCCGGCTCCCGTCGCGGCGTCTGCGGTGTCGATCGACACCTCGGGCAGCCTCTCCGTTGCGGGCCTGGGCTCGGGCGGCACCACGGTGTCGACCATGACGGTCACCAACGCAGGCGACTCTCCCCTGCGCTGGGCCGCCTACCCCACCACCACCGGGACGGCCGGGGTTGCCGACAAGCTCGACATGCAGGTGTACCTGCCCGCCACCAGCGGCACGTGCTCGGCCGCGGCTCTGGGCAGTGCGATCAACCTGCGCACGCCCTCGGCCGCGCCCCTGGCCCCCGGCGAGACCACCTCGGTGTGCGTGGTGCTCACCATGCCTGCCGCGGCAGCGGCGACCGCGGGCACCGTCACTCCGGGCATCAGCTTCACCGGCACCCCAGCCTAAGTTCCTACTCCTAGGTTGTCCCTGGTCATGACTACGATGTAGTCATGCCTACTCCTCGATCGGTCCGACTCGACGACAGCATCCTCGAATCGCTCTCGTCCTTCGTGCTCCGTCACCCCGGCCTCAGCACGTCGTCGGCCATCTCAATGCTCGTCTCCGAGGGCCTACGCATGGAACAGCACCCAGGCGTGACCTTTCGCGACGGCCCAGCGGGCCGGCGAGCGGTCGTCCTCAATGGGGCAGATGTGTGGCAGGTCATCAGTGCGGTGCTCGACGTGCGTCAGGCCGAACCCACTATCACCCCACACGAACTCATTGACGCAGTCGCCAAGGCCACGGGCGCCGAGGCCCACCACGTTCGAGTCGCCCTCGACTACTACGGTGCGCATGCCGACGAGATCGATTTGATGGTGCGCGACAACCGCGATACTGCCGACGCCTGGGAAGCTGCGTTGGCCCGTCGCGAGACCCTGCTCTCTTCGTGAGCCGTGCCCTTCTGCTCGACGAGATGCTCTCCCCCACCATCGCCAGCCACCTCCGCGCGCTCGATTGCGACGCGAGCTCAGTCGCCGAACGACATGACCTTCGGTCACTCGACGACGGCGCCGTGCTGGCAGCGGCTACCCGCGAGGGACGCGTGTTGGTCACCAGCAACGTGCGCGACTTCGTGGTTCTCGACCGCCTGTGGCAGGCAACGACACGCCGGCACTGCGGCATGGTGTTGGTCAACTCACGCCGATTTCCCGCGAGGCCTCAGGCGTTAGTAATGGTGGTTTCGGCGCTGAGGGCCCGCCACGAGAGTGATCACTGGCCGGGCGACAACGAGGCGCAGTTCCTCTGATTCGGTGCCGCGGTCGAGGAGGTGTCTGGGCGGGGCTTGAGCTAGGCAGCGGCAACGACGGGCTCAGGCGCAGCAGCACCCTCAGCCAGGGCAATCTCATCACTCACTTGGCGTAGCAGCGACGACAGTGGAACCTCGAGAGCGCCGCAGATGGCGGCGAGCAGTTCGCTCGAGGCCTCCTTTTGGCCCCGCTCAACCTCAGAGAGGTAGCCGAGCGACACACGTGCCTCACCGCTGACCTCGCGCAGCGTGCGGCCCTGACCCTGTCGAAGTGACCGCAGGCGAAGGCCGATGACACGGCGCATCACGATGGGCTCGGCAGGCGCCGCAACCGACAGTCGCGACATGGGCACCGCAGTCGGCGTAAGGGAGGAGTGGGCCGCATTCACTCCCCTACCGTACCCCGCGGGACCGCCATCGGCCCAACGAACACCCCGCACAGTGCGAGACTTCCGCTCACGGGCGCTCACCTAGTGCCACCGCCCGCTGCAGCAGCATGGCCAGCGCCCGATCGACAGTGGCTGCTCGCACCTGATCGCGTGTTCCCTCGAGGTCAAGGCGCTCGACCGCGCTCTCGCCCTGCGACCACACCGCGACGTACACCTCGCCCGGCCCGTGCCCGTCGTGCGCATCGGGCCCGGCCACCCCCGTGCAGGCCACCGCGAGGTCGGCACCGAGCAGCGCGGCAACCCCCACCGCCATCTGCGCTGCTACGTCTGCATCGACGGCTCCCACGCGCTCGACCAGCGCACCGTCGACTCCCAGCACCGACACCTTCACGTCGGTCGCGTAGGCCACCACTCCACCACGCACCACCGCCGATGCGCCCGGAACCGCGGTGAGCGCCCCCACGATGAGCCCACCCGTGAGCGACTCGGCCGTTGCCACCGTGAGACCCCGGGCGGCAAGGGCCTCAACCACCTCGCGGGCGCTCACGCCACGGCCCTGCCGCGGCGCCGCATTCGAAGCGCCTGCGCCACGTAGTCGAGTCCGGTCAGCACGGTCACGACCACCGCGACCAGCATGAGCCACCAGCAGGCGGTCGCCAGCGCGCCGGTGAGCGGCAGCAGGTACCCGATGATCGCGATGTTTTGAAGCAGGGTCTTGAGCTTGCCGCCCCTACCAGCGGGGATCACCCCGTGCCTAATCACCCAGAATCTCAGCAGAGTGACGCCCACCTCGCGCGCAAGAATGACCACCGTGACCCACCACGGCAGGTGGCCCAGAATCGACAGCCCCACGAGGGCCATGCCGGTGAGGGCCTTGTCGGCGATGGGGTCTGCAATCTTCCCGAAGTTGGTGACAAGCCCCTGACGGCGTGCGATTTCGCCGTCGGCGAGGTCAGTGAGCGATGCGATGAGGAACACCGCCGCGGCCAGCACCCGACTCGCGTCGTTGTCGCCGCCCTCGCGCAGCAGCAGCCAGCCGAATACCGGCACCAGCGCGAGCCGCAGCACGGTCAGCGCATTCGGCAGGTTCCACGCCGACACTTCGGCCACAGGGTCGCCGACGTGGTCGGGCGGCGCGGGGTTCATCAGCCCGCGACCTCGGCCACCAGGTCGACGCCACTGCTGGCCACCACCACCGCGGTGACCACGTCACCCACCGCGACTCCAGCAGCCACTTCATGCACCGTGACCGACCCGTCGACCTCGGGGCCCTGGTGCGCCGCGCGGCCCTCGACCACACGCTCGCGGCCGGCCACGTCGTCGATTGACTCGATCAGCACCACAACCTGCTCGCCGATGCGGTCTTCGGCGCGTTGCGACGTGAGCTCCTCGGCGAGCGTGGTGATGTACTCAACACGCGCGCGGATCTCGCCGTCGGACAGCTTTCCCTCGTGCCCCACGGCCTCGGTGCCATCTTCATCGGAGTAGCCAAACACGCCCACGGCGTCGAGGCGGGCCGACTCGAGGAAGGCGGCCAACTCGGCGAGGTCGGCCTCGGTCTCGCCCGGGAAGCCCACGATGACGTTGCTGCGCACCCCGGCAGCGGGGCTTGCTGCGCGCACGCCCTCGAGCAGCGTGAGGAAGTCGTCGGTGCCCCCGAAGCGTCGCATTCGGCGCAGCACCGTGGGGCTCGCGTGCTGGAAGGAGAGGTCGAAGTAGTCAGCAACCCCCTCGGTGCCCGCGATGGCCTCAATCAGCGTTGTTCGCATCTCGGCCGGCTGCAGGTACGACACGCGCAGCCGCGAGATGCCTTCGACGCCGGCAAGAACGGGCAGCACAGACTCAAGCAGTCGCAGGTCGCCGAGGTCCTTGCCGTACGAGGTTGAGTTTTCGCTCACGAGCACCAGTTCGCGCACCCCCTGCGACGCCAGCCAGGCGGCTTCCTCGAGCACATCGGTGGGCCGCCGCGACACGAACGACCCGCGGAAGCTAGGAATCGCGCAGAAGGAACATCGTCGGTCGCAGCCCGAGGCGATCTTCAACGGGGCCACCGGCGACGAGTCGAGTCGACGACGCAGCACACGCGGGCCGCTACGGGGCTCAGGCGCCCCCACCGCCCGCTCAGTGGGCGAGATGGGCAGCAACTTGCGCCGGTCGCTCGGCGTGTGCGGCACGTGCGGCTCGCCGGCCACAATGCGCCGCAGCCGGTTGGAGATGTCGGCGTAGTCGTCGAAGCCCAGCACGGCGTCAGCCTCGGGCAGCTCGGCGGCCAACTGCTCGCCGTAGCGCTCGGCGAGGCATCCCACGGCCACCACCGCCTGGGTGCGTGTTCCTGAGTCTCGCTGATCGGCAGCGGCGATCAGCGTGTCGATGGAGTCCTTCTTGGCGGCGTCGACGAAGCCACAGGTGTTGACCAGCACGGCATCGGCGTCGGCAGCATCATCGACAAGCTCCCAGCCATCGGCCGCGAGTCGCCCCGCGAGTTCTTCGGAGTCGACCTCATTACGGGCGCAGCCAAGCGTGACGAGGGCAACGCGTGGAAGGGTGGTCACAGGGCCAGCGTACGGGGTGCCGATGGGGCTGCCGCGAGGGTCAGCCTCGGGCCTTCATGATGACGCTGACAAGCAGCACCACCAGCAGGGCGATGATCGCGATACCGATCATGCGGTTCCAACTCGGGTTGCGTGGCGCTTCGTCGAACGAGCGCCTTCCATTTTCGAAGTCGGTGCGCATCGACGCGAACTGCTCGGGCACCCGACCCACGTCGAACTCGGCGACTGCCTCGTCGGGATTCAGGCCGATTGCCTGCGCGATCGCCCGCACATGTCCGCGTGCATAGCTGTCGGCACCGCACATCGCGAAGTCGTCATTCTCCATGGCTTTGAGCATCGACGGGCGAATGCGGGTAACCGCCGCGACGTCTTCTATTGACAGACCAGCCCTGCGACGACCATCGGCCAAGGTGCTACCAATAGTCATTGGTGTCGCCTTTCACTCGATGTCATGGTGACCATCATCCCCCCAGCGAGGCCAGCACGCCCGGCAGGTCCTCGGCCGTCACCAGCACCTCGCGCGCCTTGGACCCCTCGGTCGGGCCAACAACCCCCCGCGACTCCATCAGGTCCATGAGCCGGCCCGCCTTGGCGAAGCCCACCCTGAGCTTGCGCTGCAGCATTGAGGTAGAGCCGAACTGGGTGGTGACCACCAATTCGATCGCCTGCACCAGCAGGTCGTAATCGTCGCCAACCTCCTCATCGACCTCGCGTCGCGACGCTGCGGCCACGGCGAGGTCGTCGCGGTAGGCGGGCTGCGCCTGCGCCTTGCAGTGCTCGACCACCGCGCGAATCTCGGCCTCGGGGATGAAGGCCCCCTGAATACGCACGGCCTTGTTAGCACCCATCGGAAGGAAGAGCCCGTCGCCCTGGCCAACGAGCTTCTCGGCACCGGGCTGGTCGAGGATCACCCGGCTATCTGACAGGCTCGACGTGGCAAACGACAGGCGACTGGGCACGTTGGCCTTGATCAGCCCCGTCACCACGTCGACGCTGGGACGCTGAGTTGCGAGCACAAGGTGAATGCCGGCGGCGCGGGCCAGCTGGGTGATGCGCACCACCGAGTCCTCGACGTCGCGCGGCGCCACCATCATGAGGTCGGCCAACTCGTCGACGATCACCAGCAGGTAGGGGTAAGGGGTGAGCACCCGCTCGCTGCCAGGCGGCGGCACGAGCGTGCCCGAGCGCACTGCCTTGTTGAAGTCGTCGATATGGCGGAAGCCGAAGTGGGCGAGATCGTCGTACCTGTTGTCCATCTCCTTAACCACCCAGGCCAGTGCTTCGGCGGCCTTCTTGGGGTTGGTAATGATGGGGGTAATCAGGTGCGGGATGCCCTCGTACGACGTGAGCTCGACGCGCTTGGGGTCGATGAGCACCATGCGCACCTCTTCGGGCGTCGAGCGCATGAGCACCGAGGTGATGAGCGAGTTGATGCAGCTCGACTTGCCAGCGCCGGTGGCGCCGGCCACGAGGATATGGGGCATCTTGGCGAGGTTGGCGCATACGAATCCACCCTCGACATCCTTGCCGAGCCCCACGACCATCGGGTGGTGATCGTTGGTGGCAACGGCGCTGCTAAGCACGTCTCCGAGGCTCACCCACTCGCGGTCGGTGTTGGGAATCTCAATTCCGATCGCAGACTTGCCAGGAATTGGAGACAGGATTCGAACCTCGGCGCTGGCGACGGCGTAGGAGATGTTCTTGCTGAGGGCGGTCACCCGCTCGACCTTCACCGACGGGCCGAGCTCGATTTCATAGCGGGTCACCGTGGGGCCACGCTGGAATCCGGTCACTGCGGCATCAATGTCGAACTGCTTGAGTACCTCGGTGAGAGCCACGACGACGGCGTCGTTGGCCTTCGACGCCTTCTTGTGCGGAGGGCCGGGCTTCACCAGGCTCGCGGGCGGAAGGGTGTACATCACGTCGGAGCCCAGCGGCATCTGCTCACCCACGGTGGCCGCTCGGGGCGCGCGCGGCTTCGGCGGACGAGGTACCGCGGGATGACTGAGCACCACGGTCTGGTGCTCGTCTACAGGGGCCCCGACCGGTATGCCGGCGTCGGGCAGCGAGATGACCTCGGTGTCGTAACCATCGGCGGTGCTGGCGCCAGCCTCGACAACCGGCGACACGAAGGGTCGGTCTGCATCGAAGGTGCCGTCGTCGACAGCGGCTTCTGCAGCCCCGTCGAGACCGAGCCTGCTACGCATCGACCGACGAGCCTTGGCTCGTCGAGAGGGGGCGCTAGCGGTGGATTCATCGTGAGTGCGCGTTTCATCAGAAGGCTCATCATCGCTCGCCAGGGCGCGGCGGGTCGAGGGGTGCCGGAGGGGCTCGTCGTCGTCGGCCGTGGTTGCACCGTTGCCTCGACGCAGCGCGGCTCGCGCTGAGCGAACGCGCGAGCCAATCGCACTCACGGGCGTCTTGGTGACCACCAGCAGCCCGAAACACAGCAGCAGCAGGAGCAGCAGAGTAGTGACCACCGAGCCAACCGCCGCAACCACTGGCGAGGTCACTATCCAGCCAAGCCAGCCTCCCGCCGACCGCATGGCGGCCTGAGGGTCGCTGGGCGAAGGAGCCGAGTGAGCGAGATGCCACAGGCCGATCACCGCGATGGCGCAGGCGCCGCCCCCGATGAGAATGCGACCGTTGGCCGCCTGCTCGTCGGGGTGCCTCATCAGTCGAACGGCCGCCGCGACCAGCAGCAGCGGAACGATCCAGTCGAGACCGCCCACCGCCCCGGAGACCACCGAGACCACGATCGACGAGAGTGGTCCCGCGGTATGCCACCACATCGCCGACGACACCACCACGGCCAGCGCGAGGAGGAGCAGCGCGAGACCGTCTCGGCGGTGCGCGGGGTCGAGGTCGCGGGCGCCACGACCGACACGGCGCACAGCGTGCGCTAGAACGAGGGCGATGGTCAACCACACCCGGCGCAGCGCACGGCCGCAGCCGGTGAGCAGCCGGGCCAGGGGGCCGGGACGCAGTGACGCCTTCTTCACGGGCGCCTTTGTCGCTGGCGCCTTCTTCACGGGCGCTGTGCGCGCAGCAGGTTTGCGCGCCGCAGGCTTGCGCGCCGGCGCCTTCCGATCGGGCTCAGGCGCGGGAGTGCGGGTGCGCGCCTTGGCGGGCGGCTTTCGCCGCGCCGTAGCGGCCTCATCGGCACGGGCGGGCGTGCGGGAAGTGCGACTGCCACCACTGGAACTCCGCGACCCTGATGCCGTCCTCGAGGAGGACGATCGGGCCGCCGAGCCGTTCGCGGGGGAAGCCGCCCTGGAGGGGGCGCGCGTAGGCACCGTCGTTCTTATCGCCATGTGGGCCACAGTAGTCCCAGCGGCCTCAACTTTCACTTTTTCACCATGCGACACGCGAGTCGTGTTCTGTTACTCCCCTCCCCCACGCTCTGAGCGTCGTCCGCGCCGGTGGTTGCCCCTCAGCCGGCCGTGGGCGCCTGATCCCACCAATCGCCGCCATACTCAGCGATCGTGATGGCGACGGGGTCGAGGTCAATCACGAGTCCGAGCGGCGAGCGGAAGGCTGGGGTGGGCCGCCAGCGAACGGGTCCGCCCACGATGCTCGCCCTCGGTAGGAGGGGTACCAGCAGACGGAAGATGGCCACCACCTCGAGCGACGCCAGCCCACCCCCCGTACAGAAGTGACTGCCGTGCCCGAAGGCTAGGTGCTGCTTCCCCCTGCGGGTGACGTCGAATTCATCGGGGTGGGGGAAGACGCTCTCATCGCGGTTCGCCGAGCCGAGCACCAGCGCCAGCATGTCGCCTGGCCTGATGAGTACTCCGCCGATGTCAGCCTCCTCGGTGGCGATCCGAGAGATGATCTGCGACGGGCTCTCATAGCGCAGCATCTCCTCGACGGCCGAGGGGATCAACCCGGGATCGTGAATGAGCCGCTGCAGTTCACGGGGGTGCTCAAGCAGGGTGATCGTGCCATTGGCAATCAGGCCGGTTGTCGTTTCATGCGCGGCATTGATCACGCCGATGAGGTTCGCGATCACCTCGGTCCTGGTCATCGACCCGGCTGCGACGTTGGTCGCCATTGTCGCGAGGTAACTGTCGCCCCCCTCGGCGGGAAGTGCATCGAGTTCGGTGTCGACGTACTCGGACATTGCCTCGATCGAGGCCACCGCCCGGCGGCTGCGAGTGGCAATGTCTCCCGGGCTGTGGGCAAGCCAGAGGTAGAAGTCTTCGGCCCACTCCCTGAGTCGCTGATGGTCTCGGGGTGGCAGCCCGAGAACCGACAGAATTACGCGCGAGGGCACCGGGAGTGCAACATCGTTCAGGATGTCGAGGGTGGTGCGCGCGCTGAGTTGGTCGAACGTCTCGGCAATCATCGCGTTCGCGGGACGAGCGTAGGTTCGAACCCGTGCGGCCGTGAATGCCGAGCCCACCTCGCGCCGAAGGTCTCGGTGCCGCTCGCCGTCGGTCATGACCAGGCGGTCCACCAGCAGGTCCACAAGCCTCGAGGCGTCGACGTCGGGGGGCACGCGCTTCATCCGGTCGTGAATCCGATTGCTGCTGAAGCTGGGGTCCTTGAGAACCGCGACCACGTCGGCGTAGCGAGTCACGAAGATGTGCCCGGTGTGCGGCTCCCTCCACACCGGCGCGAGTTCCCTCATGCGTCGATACGTCGGGTACGGGTTCGCCACGAAGTCTCGCCCGCGAAGGTCAAACTCTGGCGATTCCATTGACTGCTCCTTGCGGGCCTTGGCCGAAGCCCCCCATGGCCCAGATCAGGCCTCGATAACCACCGGGACGATCATCGGCTTGCGACGGTGCGCCCCACTGACCCACTTGCCCACCACGCGGCGAACCACCTGCGTGAGCTGACGGGTGTCGGTGACTCCTGAGCGCAGCGACTCCTCGAGTGCGTCGCGCACCAGAGGAATCACGGGGTCGAAGACGCGGTCGTCTTCGGCGAATCCTCGCGCGTGGATTTCCGGGCCCGACACCACCCTGCCCTCAACGGCGTCGACGGCCACGACGATGGAGATGAAGCCCTCCTCGCCCAGCACCCGCCGGTCTTTGAGCGACGCCTCGGTGACCCCGCCTACCGATGAGCCGTCAACGAACACGAACCCGCACGGTACGGCGCCCACGATGCGCGCCACGCCGTCGATGAGGTCGACGACCACGCCGTCGTCGGCGAGCACGATGCGGTTGCTCGGCACACCGGTGCGCTCGGCCAGCGCCGCATTAGCACGCAGGTGGCGCCACTCGCCGTGCACGGGCATCACGTTGCGCGGCTTGACCACGTTGTACACGTAGAGCAGTTCGCCGGCGGCCGCGTGACCCGACACGTGCACCAGCGCGTTGGAGTGGTGAATGACCGTGGCCCCGAGCTTGGAGAGCCCATTGATGACCCGGTTCACGGAGTTTTCGTTTCCCGGAATGAGCGACGACGCGAGCACCACGGTGTCGCTGTCGCCGACCTCGATGGGGTGGTCGCGGTTGGCGATGCGCGCAAGCGCCGCCATGGGCTCGCCCTGCGACCCGGTGCACACCAGCACGGTCTCGTCGTCGGGCAGCGAGTTGAGGTCGTCGACCGACACCAGCACGTCGCCGGGCACCGTGAGATACCCGAGATCGCGCGCCACCCCCATGGTGCGCACCATCGAGCGACCCACAAAGGTGACCTTGCGCTCGTGCAGCACGGCGGTGTCGATCACCTGCTGCACCCGGTGGATGTGAGAGGCGAAGCACGCCACGATGATGCGGCCCTCGGCGCGCAGGAACACGCTGTCGAGCACGGGCATGATGTCGCGCTCGGAGGTGACGAAGCCCGGAACCTCGGCGTTGGTTGAGTCGATGAGCAGCAGGTCGACCCCCTCGTCGCCCAGCCGCGCGAACGCGTTGAGGTCGGTAATGCGCCCGTCGAGCGGCACCTGGTCCATCTTGAAGTCACCGGTGTGCAGCACGCGCCCGGCCGGGGTGGTGATGGCCACCGCGAGGGCATCAGGAATCGAGTGGTTCACGGCCACGAACTCAATCTCGAACGGCCCGCGCGTGACGACCTGCTCTTCCTTGACCTCCATGGCCTGCGCCACGATGCGGTGCTCGCGCAGCTTGGCCTGCAGCAGTGCGAGGGTGAGCCTCGAGCCCATGATCGGAATATCGGCTCGCTCGCGCAGCAGATAGGGCACCGCCCCGATGTGGTCTTCGTGGGCGTGGGTGAGAACGATCGCCTCGATGTCGTCGAGGCGATCGCGCACGTACTCGAAGTCGGGGAGGATCAGGTCGACACCGGGCTGGTTGTCCTCGGGAAACAGCACCCCGCAGTCGACGATGAGTAGCCTGCCGTCGAATTCGAAGACGGTCATGTTGCGGCCGATCTCTCCGAGGCCGCCGAGCGCGACGATGCGCAGGGCCCCCTCGGGAAGACTCGGCGGTGGGCCCAGCTCAGGATGGGTCACAGGTCGAAGCCCCCGGCTCTCAGGTCGTCGCGCAGCACGCTGCGCTGCTGTTCGCTGGCTGATACCAGCGGAAGTCTGACTGTGCCGCCACCGGCGCGGCCAAGGAGGTCGAGCGCGGCCTTCACCATCACGAGGCCGGGCGCGCGGCCCATGACGCCTTCGGTGACCGGCACGAGCGAGTCGTTGATGTCGGCAGCACGCGCGGTGTCACCGCTGAGCAGGGCGTCGACCATGGCCACAAGGCGGTCGGCCACCAGGTGACCCGTGACGCTCACCACCCCCACGGCGCCCACTGCCATCAGCGGCAGGTTGAGCGCGTCGTCGCCGGAGTAGAAGGGCAGGTCACTGCGGTGCATCACCTGTTGCGCCGCCCACACGTCGCCCTTGGCGTCTTTATTAGCCACGATGCGCGGATGCTCGGCCAGTTTCAGCAGCGTGTCGGTGGCGATGGCCACGCCCGCACGCCCGGGAATGTCGTAGACCATCAGCGGCAGCCCCGTGGAGTCGGCCACCGCGGTGAAATGCGCGAGCAGGCCCTCCTGTGATGGCTTGCTGTAGTAGGGGGTGACAACGAGCACCCCATGAGCCCCAGCCCTTTCCGCCAGGGCCGCGAGGTGCACCGTGTGTCGGGTGTCGTTGGTGCCCACGCCGGCCACCACGCGGGCGCGGTCTCCCACGGCCTCGAGTACGGCGGCAAGCAGCGCCGACTTCTCGTCGTCAGACGTGGTGGGAGATTCGCCGGTGGTGCCACTCACGACGAGTCCGTCGCAGCCGAGGTCCACGAGGTCGGTGGCAACCTGTGACGCCGCGGCGAGGTCGAGCTCACCGTCGGCGTCGAAGGGAGTCACCATGGCGGTGAGCACCCGTCCGAACGGAGCCTCACGCGGCAGGGAAGCGGTCACGGGGCCCAGACTATCGGCACCGGACATCGGCCGCCTCAGACGCTCAGGGAGCCACCCGTCCACTGGCCTCGAAAGCCGCGTAAGTGATGGGCATGAGCACCCTCCACTCCTCCTCGTAGCGGTCGGCGACCATCTCGATTTCGCGCTGGGGGAACGACGGGAAGTGCGAGTCGAGACGCTTGGTGCGCAGCGACAGGAAGTTCATGAGCGCGCGGGCATTCATGGTGACGTACGCCGACGAGTAGATGGTCACCGGCAGCACCACGCGGGCCACCTCGCGCGCGATTCCTGCGTCGAGCATCGCGCGATAGGCCGCGTACGACTGGGCGCACGACTCGCGCACGGCGGAGTCGACCAGCGCGTACTGCTCGGGGCTGCCCGGCACGAACTCGTAGGCGCCCGGCTTACCCTCCTGCACGAGGTTGCGGTCGGGCCCAGGCACGTAGAACACCGGCTGCAGCTCGCGATAGCGGCCGCTTTCCTCGTTATACGACGTGATGCGGTGCCGCATGTGCTCGCGCCACACGAAGATGGGCGCCCGCACAAAGAAGGTGAGCGAGTTGTGCTCGAAGGGGCTGCCGTGCCGGTCGCGCATCAGGTAGTTAATGAGTCCGCGCGACTGCTCGGGGTCGGCGCTGACATCGTCGAGCGAGCTCTCGCCGAGCGTCGACACCCGCGCCGCAAACACAACGTCGGCGTCGGATGCCGACGCCTTGACGAGCTCGACAGTGACATCGCTGCGGAACTCAATCTCAGGGATCTGCTCGGACACGGCTCTCCTCGGGTGCGGTAGAGGCCAGCCTAGCGGCCGATGTGCATGCGGCTCGGCGGCGCGGGAGGGGTGCCGCCGAAGCGGCGCATCGAGAATTCAGCGAGGTCGGGCCCGACCCCGAGCCCCTCGGCGAGATCAGCTAGCGCCTCACCCACGAGCGGCGCGAACTTGAACCCCTCCCCCGAGTCGCCGCAGGCGAACACCACCCGGCCGTCGAGGGCCGAGTCGATCACGAACCGCCCGTCGGGCCCGTAGGTCCAGGTACATACCTCGCTGCCCGTCACCGCGGCGTCGAGACCCGGCAGGATGCGGCTCACCCGTCGAGAGGTGAGCGCCTCGAGGTCGGCCGACGGCGAGCGGTCGCGGTCGTCGGCATCGGGGTCGAGTTCGCGCAGCGGTACTTCGAGCCCCACCTTGAGCCCGCGGCCCGGTGTGGGGAGGGCGTACAGCATCGCGTCATCGAGATCGCCGCCATCGACGAGGCAGGGCAGCAACTCACCCGCCGCGCAGCCTAGGTAGGAGACCTGCTGCAGTACGGGGCGTAGTGGCACCTCAACCCCCACCTCGCGCAGCAGCCGCCCGGCCCACGGACCAGTCGCGACCACCACCCGGTCGACCAGCAGCGGACTCTCAGTGTCGAGGTCGACCCTGACCCCGTCACCCCGCACGCTGAGCCCCACCACGCGACGACCCACTCGCCACCTTCCCCCGGCCGCCTCGAAACCCGCGGCGAACGCGCGCAGAGCAACCGCGGCGAGAACAGCTCCGGCCTCGGGCTGCCACACGGCCTCCTGATCGTTGGGCCTCAGCCCCGGGTACACCGCACCCACGTCGGCGGCGTCGATGATGCGGTGCTCCACCCCCTCGCGGGCGAGGGAGGCCACCACGGTGCGCCACCCGTCGAGTCGCCACAGTAGGCCGGTGGTGGTGCGACACGGCGTTCCCGACCGCGACTCAACCCGCTCCCATGCTTCGACTGCTCGCTGGGCCAATCGCACCCTCACCCCGTCTGGGTGGGCCAACCGCCAGATGCGGGTGGCCCCCGACGACGACGCCAGTGGATTGGCGGGGCCCACCGAGTCGACGAGCGTTACCTCGTGGCCCCGGCGTGCGAGCTCGGCAGCCGCGGGAAGCCCCCACGCCCCCGCCCCCACGACCGCAACCCTGAGACTCATGGCAGCACGCTATCGAGCCCGCACGTAGGGTGTGCGAGTGAGCCGACACGCAGAAGACCGAGCCCGTGGCTGACGCCTCCGTGCGTCCGGCGGCCCCCAACGATGCCGACGCGATCGCGCGCCTGCTGCTCGACCACTGGATCATGAGCCCTGTGGCATCGGTCACCGAATACGTTGCTTCGCTCGACGCAGCAGACGTGGCCAGGTCGTGGAGTGATGCCATCACAGCGCCACCCTCGCGCCGACACCTGACCCTCGTCGCGTGCGCCGGCCCACGACCGGTGGGCTTCCTCGCGGCAGCACCCTCCGACGCCGACGGCGACGTCGAGGTTCTCGAGCTTGTGGTGGCCCCCGGACATCGTCGACAGGGGCACGGCTCGCGCCTGCTGCGGGCCTGGGCCGACCTCTCACTCGAATCGATGGCCACCGGAGGGGTGGTGTGGATCGGCGCCGCTGACGACGCGGCGCGCCAGTTTCTGAACGGGGCCGGATGGGCACCCGACGGCAGCAGCCGGGCGCTCGACACAGGGCCCGACCTCATGCGTCAGGTGCGGCTCGCCACCACCCTCACGCTGGTCAGATAGACGCCCCTGACACGGCCGCACGAGCCTCGCTAGAGAGCGAGCAGCGGCTCGAGGCCCAGGGTGAGCCCCGGCCGTGACGCCACGGCCCTCACGGCCGCCAACACACCGGGCATGAACGACGCGCGGTCGAGCGAGTCGTGGCGAATGGTGAGGGTCTCCCCCGGGCCGCCGAGCAGCACCTCCTGGTGCGCCACCAGTCCGGTGAGCCGCACCGAGTGCACGGGAACTCCGTCGACCACTGCCCCGCGAGCGCCGTCAAGGGCGGTGGTCGTGTCATCGGGCATGGGCGGAAGTCCGGCCATGCTGCGCGCGCGCCCGATGCGCGCGGCGGTCTCGCGAGCGGTTCCGCTCGGCGCATCAGCCTTACCAGGGTGGTGGTACTCCACCACCTCGGCCGACGGGTAGTACCGGGCCGCCTCGGCCGCGAACCTCATCATCAGAGCGGCACCGATGCTGAAGTTGGGGGCGATGACCATGCCCACCAAGGGGTGGTTCGCCAGCAGTGCCGTGAGCGTTGCGAGCCGCTCGGCGTCGAAACCCGTGGTGCCCACCACGCAGTGGATGCCGTGGGTCACAGCGAAATCGAGGTTGGCCATGACCGACGACGGGTGGGTGAAGTCGACCACCACCTCAGCGCCTGAGTGGGCGAGCAGCGCGGGGTCGTCGCCCACGTCGAGCCCCACCGCGAGTTCAAGGCCCTCGGCCCCGTCGACAGCACGACACACCTCGGCGCCCATGCGCCCAGCTGCTCCGAGCACTCCGACTCGCAGGGTCATGCGTTCATCATCGCGCGATCGCAGCCAGTGCGGCGACATTGGCGTAGGGGCCGATGACGGCCAGGCTTGAGGGCACGGTGAGCAGCCTGTCGGCCACCCGTCGCACATCAGAGGCCGACACGGCATCAACGCCGCGCAGCACGTCGTTGACCGACACGAGGTCGTCACCGAGTTCGCCCTTGGCGATGCGCGACATGCGCGAGCCGGTGTCTTCGAGTCCGAGCACCATGCCCCCGCTGAGCTGAGCCTTACCGCGCCGCACCTCACCATCGGCGAGGCCGTTGGTCACGATGTCGGCCACCTGCTCGCGACAGATATCAAGCACGGTGGGCAGGTTGGTGGGCGAGCACCCGGCGTAGATGCCGATCATGCCGGTGTCGGTGAAGTGCTGAGCAAAGGAAAACACCGAGTAGGCCAGGCCGCGCTTCTCGCGCACCTCCTGGAACAATCGGCTGCTCATGCCGCCACCGAGAGCGGCGTTGAGCACCCCGAGTGCGTAGCGGTCGGGGTCATCGCGCGCGATGCCCGGCATTCCGAGGACGAGGTTGACCTGCTCGGTTTCACGGGTAATGAGGGCCACCGGCTCTCCGGCGCGCTGAGTGCGACTGGCCACGCGCGAGGAGACAGGGGCCGAGTCGCCGACGAGCCAACCGGCGCGGGCTGCCGCCTTGCGTAGGCGGGCCACGACGTCGGCGTGCCTCACGTTGCCCGCCACTGCCACCACGATGCGGTCAGGGGTGTAGTGACGTCGGTAGAACCGGTTGATGGAACTGCGCGGTACGCCATTAATGGTGTCGACCGTGCCGAGCACCGGACGGCCGAGATCGGTGTTGCCGAAGAGCGACGCGGCGAAGAGGTCGTGCACGAGGTCGCCTGGGTCGTCGTCACGCATGGCGATCTCCTCGAGGATCACCGTGCGCTCGCTGGTGATGTCGGCGCTGCGCAGCATCGACGAGGAGAGCATGTCGGTGAGCACATCGACTGCGACACCGAGGTCGGCGTCAAGTACCCGCGCGTAGTAGCAGGTGTGCTCCTTGGAGGTGAACGCGTTCATCTCGCCGCCGACGTCGTCGAGCGCGCCCGAGATGTCGAGGGCCGACCGGGTAGGAGTGCCCTTGAAGAGCAGGTGCTCGAGGAAGTGGGCAGAGCCGGCCACCGCGGGAGTTTCGTCGCGGCTGCCCGTGCCCACCCACATTCCGATGGCCACCGAGCGCACCGACGGCATGGCCTCGGTGATGATCCGCAGCCCCCCGGGTAGCACGGTGCGGCACACCAGGCCGCCGTCGGACTCGTTGAGAAGCGTGCGTGTGGAGCCGACCTTCTGCTCACTGGCAGGTCGGTGGGTCGGCCCCACCCGCATCGCTATCACGTGGGCTTTCCGCCCCTACTCGTCGCCATCGGGGGCGTCGGCGTCGGCTGAGTCGCCGCCCTTGCCCTCGACGATCGGGATGAGCGAGAGCTTGCCCCGACTGTCGATCTCGGCGATCTCGACGAGAATCTTGTCGCCGATCTTCAGGATGCTGTCGACGCTCTCGACGCGCTTGCCGCCCGCGAGCTCGCGCATCTTCGAGATGTGCACCAGCCCATCCTTGCCGGGCAGCAGTGACACGAAGGCACCGAAGTCGGTGGTCTTGACGACCGTGCCGAGGTAGCGCTCGCCAATCTCAGGCATCTGCGGGTTGGCGATCGCGTTGATGGTCGCGCGAGCCGCTTCTGCCTTGGCGCCGTCGGTAGCACCGATGTAGATGGTGCCGTCGTCCTGAATCGTGATGTCGGCGCCGGTCTCCTCCTGGATCTGGTTGATGATCTTGCCCTTCGGGCCGATCACCTCTCCGATCTTGTCGACCGGGATCTGGATGGTGATGATGCGCGGGGCGTACAC
>CALQEM020000046.1:0-17993 GCA_943329595.2 Bifidobacterium breve | reverse complement strand
GACTCGGCAGGTACCAGGCGCCCTCGGTGCGCTGCAGTCGCACGAACGGAAACGACAGGTGGCTCGGGTCGTCGAGACTCGCGCCGCTGGCGTTTCCCTGGGTCTGACCGCCCGGGGCGCTGATGCGAAGGGAGACGCTGACCTTCGACGTCGCGGCGCCCGTGAGGATGACCGAGGAGCGCGCGAGCGCTACCTGCGACACCACGGGTGCTGCCGGGTCGGGGACTGACTGCGCCCCACTCTCGCCCGCCACCGTCACGGCGAGGGCCAGCGCGGTGGCCAGCGCCAGCCTGGCGCGTCGTGAGGACACGTCATCAGGCTAGGCGCGAGGCGAGTCTCCGACCGGGAGTCGTAGGTCCCGTGATGCGTTCGAACTCGGGGCCCGACGGGCTAGTGGGCCCGACTCGAGCCCTGACCTCGACCGCCGCCCGAAGCGGCCTTGCCCTGGTAGCCGCCTCCCTGGTAGCCAGCTCCCTTGTAGCCACCGCTGCGCGGGGGGCGCCCAGTGCGGCGAGCCGAGTTCGGCTCTGCCGGCTCGATCACAGGGATGCCGCTCGGGGTGCGAGCCCCCGTGACGGTGAAGAGCTCAGTGGCCCCGGGCCGCACCTTGGTGCGCTCAGGCGTCACGCCTGCGCGGGTGGTCATGAGGTCGACGTCGCGCTGCTGGTGTGGCAGCACGAGCGTGACGACCGTGCCGCTCTCGCCCGCGCGCGCGGTGCGACCTGCGCGGTGCAGGTAGTCCTTGTGCTCGCCGGGCGGGTCGACGTGCACCACGAGGCTGACGTCGTCGACGTGGATTCCTCGGGCCGCGACATCGGTGGCGACCAGCACCGGAACGCGTCCGGCGCGGAAGGCGTCGAGCGCCTTGGTGCGCGCGGCCTGAGTCTTGCCGCCGTGCAGCGACCCGGCCGCGACGCCCTGGCGCGCCAGTGTGGTGGCGAGGCGGTCGGCGCCGTGCTTGGTGCGCACGAACATGATGGTGCGTCCCTCACGCGCGGCGATCTGGGCGGTGACGGCCGCCTTGTCCTCGGGGTGCACCAGCAGCAGGTGGTGGTCCATGGTGCTGACCGAGGCGGTGGCCTCCTCGGTCGAGTGGCGGACCGGGTCGGAGAGGAAGCGCTTCACGAGCTTGTCGATGCCGTTGTCGAGCGTGGCCGAGAACAGCAGGCGCTGCCCGTCGGGGCGCACCTGCTCGAGCAGCTCGGTGACCACCGGGAGGAAGCCGAGGTCGGCCATGTGGTCAGCCTCGTCGAGCACGGAGATCTCGACGTCAGAGAGGTTGCAGTTTCCCTGCTGGATGAGGTCGACAAGGCGGCCGGGCGTGGCGACCAGAATCTCGACTCCGCGGCGCAGGGCCTCGATCTGGCGCGAGTAGGGCATGCCACCGGCGACGAGTCGCACGTCGAGTCCCACGGCCTGCGCCAGCGGAGCAAGCGTGTCGTTGACCTGCATCGCGAGCTCGCGGGTGGGAACGAGCACGAGGCCGAGCGGGTGGTTGCGGCGTGCTGTCTTGTCGGTGAGCCGGGCGATCATGGGCAGGCCGAAGGCCAGCGTCTTGCCTGAGCCGGTCTGGGCGCGCCCGAGCACATCTCGACCTGCGAGGGCATCGGGCATCGTGGCCGTCTGAATCGGAAAGGGCTCGGTGATGCCCTGGCGTGACAGTGACTTCACGAGAGCGGCCGGAACACCGAGTGTGGCGAATCCTGAGGTGGGCGTGGGCGCGTCAGAAGGACGCGTTGAAACAGATGACATGAAAAACTAAGCCTCTCCAGCAGACGGAAATGGCACGTCAGCTTGGGAGAGAACCGCGGCGTGGGCCGGGAGAACAATCACGAGGGACGAGCCCCAACGCAACGGAGTCGCGTCGTGGTGTGGTGCTTTCTTCACAGTACGGGAGCCGGTGGAATAATCGAAATCGTGTTACGGTGCAGCGCCACCGTGGTCGCGAAGGCACGTCAGGGGATGCTGGCCCCTTCGAGTGTGGGGGTCACGTGCACGTCGAGGCTGATTTGCTGCCCGTGTGCCTTGCCCGAGTACATCGCGCGGTCGGCACGGGCGATCACGTCACTGAGCGACTCGTCAGGCTGCCACTCGGCCAAGCCGAAGGTCATCGACACCGTGAGCGCATCACCCTTGACCACCACGGGATCCCGGGTGATCTGGCGGCGCACCCGGCCCATCACAGCCGCGGCCTCGTGGAGGGGCAGGGGCAGGGCCACGAGGAATTCGTCTCCGCCCCATCGGCCAACGACATCGTGTGCGGACAGTGCATGAGTGAGTCGGTGAGCGGTGGAGACGAGGTAGTGATCGCCGCCTGCATGGCCGTGCCTGTCGTTCACCGAGCGGAAGTTGTCGCAGTCGGCCAGTGCCAGGGTCATCGGGACGTCGCGGTGGTGCCCTTCGAGTGCTAACGCGAAGCCACGCCGGTTGAGGATGTTGGTGAGCGTGTCGGTCGTTGCCTCATGCATGGCGTGGGTCAGGTTGCGTTGGGCTCGCTCGGCCCCGAGCGCCGAGGCCTCGCGTCGTGTGCGGTGCCGGGCCGCGAACACCGCACCCACAGCGCAGGCCGCAATGATGAGGAGGCGTACCGTCTGCGCTTGAACGTTGCCGTCGGAGGCGAGGGTTCCGAAGCCAAGGGCGGCCAACCAGGCCACGAGGCCAACGGCGGCCGTTTGGAGCGGCGTCGCGAACACTGCGGCCAGCATCGGGACCACCGCCAGTACGCCTACGTAGGCAGTTTTGGGTCCCTCAAGAGCGTCTGCGCCAAGAATGAGGGCCACGAAGAGGATCGGCAGGGCGACGTGGAGGAGCCACGAACCGGGGCGCGACCACTCGGGCACAGTCATTTCGGGGTGAGGGGGTTGGTCGTCGTTCAGCGGGTGCGCCCGCTCTGCTTCGCAGCCGTTCATAGCGTGACCTCCGAAAGCGGAGTGCCCCTCGAGAACCCCGTCGGGTCCTCATCGGCAAATCGGGCCACAAACTTGAGGCGCTCTCATCCCGCTATCGTGGCTACGTGACCAGACTCTCGGTACTCGACCTCTCCATGATCTCCGAGGGCTCCACCGCCGGAGCCGCGCTGCGCAACAGCCGCGACCTCGCCCAGCACGCCGAGCGGCTCGGCTACGTGCGCTTCTGGCTGGCAGAGCACCACAACATGCGTGGCATCGCAAGCGCTGCGACCTCGGTGGCCATCGGGTACGTCGCCGAGGGCACCAGCTCGATCCGGGTGGGGTCGGGTGGCATCATGCTGCCCAATCACGCACCGCTCGTGATCGCCGAGCAGTTCGGAACCCTCGCGAGCCTCTACCCAGGTCGCATCGACCTCGGCGTGGGGCGCGCGCCCGGAACCGACCAGCTCACCTCGCGGGCGCTGAGGCGAACTCGCGCTGGCAACGTCGATGAGTTTCCTCAGGACGTGCTCGAACTCATGGCCTACCTCGGCGACCCCGAACCCGGTCAGCAGGTTCACGCGGTTCCGGGCGAGGGCACTCGAGTTCCGGTCTTTATCCTCGGATCATCAACGTACGGCGCCCAGTTGGCGGCTCACTTCGGCCTTCCCTACGCCTTCGCCTCGCACTTCGCCCCCGCCGACCTCGACGTGGCGCTGCGCCTCTACCGCGACAGGTTTCAACCGTCGTCGGTGCTCGAGCGGCCGTATGTGCTGGTGGGCCTCAGTGTCACGGCCGCGCCGAGCGACGAGGAGGCGCACCACCTGTTTACCTCGTCGCAGCAGTCGTTCGTGAACCTGCGCATCGGTCGGCCGGGGCCGCTGCCTCCGCCCGTCGACGACATCAGGGCGATGTACCCCTCCGAGGTGCAGCCACTTCTCGATGAGGTGCTGGCGCGCTCGGTGGTGGGGTCGCCCGAGACGGTTGCGGCGGGCCTTGCCGCCTTCGCCGCTCGCACCGGTGCTGACGAGATCATCGTGGCCGGCCAGTTCTTCGAGCACGCAGATCGGGTGCGCTCGCTCGAGATCACCGCGGTTTCGGCCGAGAGGCTCGCGGCATGAATCCTGACTCAGTGTCGGCGTGGCGCACCGTGAACTCGTCGTGGGGAGTGTGGTGCACCGATCTAGGTTCGTGGTCGGCAGCCTTCGAGCGCCACTACTCACGCGAGGTTGAGCGGCTCGGCTACTCATCGCTGTGGATTCCAGAGAACCCGTCGAGCAAGGAGTCGCTCGTTCATGCCGGGCTGCTGCTGAGCATGACTGACACGCTTGTGGTGGGCACCGGCATCACCAGCGTGTGGGCGCGCGACGCGGTGGCGGCTAACAATGGCGGACAGGCATTGGCCGAGGCGTACGACGGCCGCTTCGTTCTAGGGCTCGGTGTCAGTCACCGAGTGCTCAACGCGGCTCGGGGAGGCGACTACGGCAAGCCGTTCGCCACGATGAGCGAGTACCTCACGGCCCTCGCTGACGCGACGTACGACGCGCCGGCAGCAGCGAGCCCTATGCCGGTGGTGATCGCCGCTCTGCGGCCCAAGATGC
Source organism: Bifidobacterium breve (assembly GCA_943329595.2). Classification (GTDB taxonomy): domain Bacteria; phylum Actinomycetota; class Actinomycetes; order S36-B12; family CAIYMF01; genus CAIYMF01. The sequence continues at coordinate 13,504 of CALQEM020000046.1, read as the reverse complement.
TGGCGTTGGCGGCCGACAAGGCCGACGGTGCGCACACCTACATGGTCACGACCGCGCACACAGCCGAGGCTCGGGCAGCTCTGGGCGCCGGACCGCTGCTCATCGTGGAGCAGAGTTTCGTCATCGCATCCGATCAGGTTGAGGCGCGGGGGCTGGCCCGCGAGCACCTCTCGTGGTATCTCGGGCAGCCCAATTACCAGGGGTCGCTGCTGGCGCAGGGGTTCAGCGAGGCGGATCTCGCCGACGGAGGGTCAGACCACCTAGTTGACTCGCTCGTCGCCTGGGGGTCTGTCGACGAGGTCGAGTCGCGGGTGGCCGAACACCTGCGCAACGGAGCTGACCAGGTTTTGCTTCACCCGGTGTCTGGCACCCCCGACGAGCAGCTGGCCTCGCTCGGAGTCGTCGCAGAGCGCCTCGCGCTGACCGCTGGGTAGAGGCAGCACCGACTGTTTTCCCGGCCTTGGCTGACTACGACTGAGGCGCAACTCCGAGAACCCGGGCCACCTCGACGGCCACGGAAGCTGAGGAGGGCGACGACGAGACCCCTGCGACGGCAAGGCCTGCCTCCCTCGCGGCGCGTGCGGTGGTGTCGCCGCCGCAGACAACGAGCACGGCTGGGTGAGGTCGACCGTGCGCCAGCAGGGCCCGAACGGCGCTAGGCGAGCGAAGCACCACCACGGCGACTTCGCCGCGCTCGAGCAGGAGCGCACTGGGTGGGGTCTCAGTGACCACCTGAGTGTCGTACACGATGCCCTCGTGCACCTCCCAGCCATCACGTCGAAGCCCGTCGGGCAGTGTTCGCAGCGCAAGGCGTCCGCACGGGAACAGCGCGCGTGCCGGACCGTACTCGGCCATCGCTTCGACGAGTGCCGCTGCGGAGGATTCCGCTGGAACGACCACGTCGTCGAACCCCAGCGCGCGCAGGGTGGCCGCCGTTCTCTCGCCGGTGGCACCCGCACGAACACCGCGCCCGGCGGCAGCGCGGCAGGCGGCGGCGAGCTCCGCGAACCCCGCGCCTTCGGCCCAGGTGGGCATGGTCATCGGCGAGGTGGCCACCAGCCACGAGTCAGAACCCGCCTGGCCGAGCAGCGTGAGCAGCGGGTCAGCCTCCGAACCCTCCGACGCCGAGGTGGGCACGATGCTGAGGTAGGGGTCGCTCACGGCGCCGATGCCGAGATCGCCGAGCGCTGAGGCGTCTGCCTCGTTGGAGTCGGAGCGAACCAGCAGCACGGGTCCGCGCTGGTCGGCCCCCCGCAATTGGCCTGCCACCAGCAAGCCCAGCGCGCGCGCCTCCACGAGTGCCGCGATGGGTAGGGCCCGCGACGCGTGCGCGACACGGAGGTGCCCACCCTCGGCGAGTTCGGCGCGCAGCGACAGAACCCCGTCGGCGTAGTGAGCCAGAGCTCCGATTGCGGTGGTGCAGGCCGCGTCGATACCGCGAAGCACCTCGCGCTCGGCAGCGGTGGTGAGTCGAGCGAGGGGGTCGTCGAGGCGGCGCAGCAGCTCGGTCATCACCGTGTCGTCGGAGCGGCACTCAACCGCGAGGGCCCCCTGTGCAGGAGCGGAAACGATGTCGAGCCTCTCGGTGGCCTCGTCCAGCCGTCCGAGTCGGGCGAGGCCGGCTGCGGCCACAATCGTTGCGTCGTACTCGCCGGAGCGAACCTTCGCGATGCGAGAGTCGACATTGCCCCGAATGGGCCGCACGATCAGGTCGGGGCGAAGTCTGTGAACCGCGGCAGCACGCCGCGGCGAGCTGGTGCCAACGCTGGCACCGGCTGGAAGGTCGAGCAAACGACGTGAATCGCGCGACACCAGCACGTCGTCGGGGCTTTCCCGAGGTGGCACCGCGGCAAGCAGCAGGCCTGGGGCTGGTGCACTGGGAAGGTCCTTGTACGAGTGCACGATGACGTCGACCTCACCGGCGAGCAGTGCAGTGCGCAGAGCTGAGACGAATAGCCCCGGACTTCCGGGCTGATCGAGCGGCTTGGTGGTGTCGTCGCCCTGGGTGCGAATGAGCACCTCGGTCCAGGTGCGCCCTGTCTCTGAGGCCAGTTGGTCACCAACGAGGGCCGACTGCGTGCGCGCGAGCTGGCTGGCGCGCGTGCCCAGCCGGATGGGCCCTGTGTTAGTCACCGGTGCGGGCGTCGATGTCGATGCCAAAGAGGGTACGCACCGCATCGTGGTAGTCGGCGATGTTTCCGGTGCGCGCGAGCTCGTGGGCCTGAATCGACGGCGTGTGCAGCAGCGCGTTTGACACTCGGTTGAGCGAACGCGCCACCTCGTCAGCGGTCTCGACGTCGACTCGACCACGGATGCGCTGAAGCTCGTCGTCGATGATTGCCATCACGTGACTGCGCATCGCGACAACGGCGCCGTCGGCTGTGCGTCCGGACTCGTCACGTTCGAACTGCCCCACAGCGTCGAGGACGATGTTCTGCGCTTCTAGGATCGCGGCCGAATGCTCGCGAGGCGCATGGGCGTGGATGACACCGAGGTCAATCACATCGACCTCAGGAAGGTCGCGAGCATCGGAGGCAACGTCGGGAACTAAGGCGAGGTCGAGGATCGGCAGGGTTGCGTGAGCTCCGGTGCGCGCCCGAGCAAGAAGGGCGCGGTCGAGCACCGGCAGGTTCGATCCGCTGCAGGCTGCGACGACCCCTGCGGATCTGACTGCCTTCTCGAGGTGCTCGTGGCTCACGGGGGTGAGGTCGTGAGTGGCTGCGAACCCCGACGCCCTGCCCGAGGTGGAGTGGACGCCGATCTCGATGCAACCACGACGTGCCAGCGCAGCGCTCACCACGCGCGCATACGAGCCGGTGCCCAGCACGAGCGCGCGCTGACCTTCCAACGAGCCGTGGCGATCTTCGGCAACGTCGAGGCCCACGGTGACAATCGATCGGCCAGCCGCGCCAAGGCCGGTCATCGACGTGACAGCCTTCGACGTGGCGAGCGCCCGCTGCAGCAGCCGCTCGATAGTGGGCGATGTGGTGCCCTCACGCTGGGCCCGGGCAAGCGCGTCGCGCACCTGGCCTGCGATCTCGTCTTCGCCCACCACCATCGACTCGAGGCCCGCGGCCACGGAGAACAGGTGCTGGGCAACGGAGGTGCCGACCACCACGCGCATGGCATCGGCCACGTAGTCGATCGGAAGCTGGGCGGACTGGGCAATGAGCTGGGTGGTGGCCTCGACCGGATCGTGGAAGCGTCTGAGGTCGAGGTAGACCTCAAAGCGATTGCACGTCGAGAGCACAAACGCTCCGGCCACGTCAGCGCTGTCGGAGACGATCTGACGGGCGAGTCTGTCACCTGCGGCGGACAACCGGGCGATCTCGTCGAGCGGCACATCGTGGTGGCTTGCTCCCACGAGCACCAAGGTCATGGGCCCAGAGTACGCGGATGTTGGGCACCCCACACCCCCGGTATGTTGGGGGAATGTCAGAGGTGGCGCTCCCCTCCGAGCATCCGCTCACCAGTGGTGTCACGGCGGCTTCACCCGCAATGGTGGCCTACCGGGGTGGCCAGCCCGACACACGGCCGATTTGGATGATGCGACAGGCCGGACGTTCACTGCCCGAGTACCGGCGCGTGCGTGAAGGCATTCCCATGCTCGAGTCGTGCTTGCGCCCCGACCTCGTGACCGAGATCACCCTTCAGCCGGTTCGAAGACACCGCGTGGACGCAGCAATCCTGTTCAGTGACATTGTGATTCCGCTGAAGCTGGCGGGAGTCGAGGTCGACATCGTTGCCGGAGTGGGCCCCGTGATGGCCGCGCCCGTTCGCACCGTTGCCGACGTACGGGCACTGCGTCCGCTGAGTCCCGACGCACTGACCCCGATCACCGACGCTGTGGGCATGATCGTCGAACAGCTCGGGTCGACGCCCCTCATCGGATTCGCGGGTGCTCCCTTCACCCTCGCCTCGTACCTCGTTGAGGGTCGCCCGTCACGCGACTACCAGCACACACTCGCCATGATGCGCGATGAGCCGGCCCTCTGGCACGAGTTGCTGGGTCATGTCGCACTCGTCACCGGCGCATTCCTTCGCGCACAGGCGATGGCGGGTGCCAGCGCGGTGCAGCTGTTCGACTCGTGGGTGGGTGCACTCACTCCGGCCGAGTACGTCGAGTACGCCCAGCCGCACTCCGCGACCGTGCTCGCCGCGGTGTCAGACCTGCCGGTGCCTCGCATTCACTTCGGAACGCGGTCGCGCCCGCTGCTCGCGCTCATGCGCGATGCCGGTGCCACGGTGATGGGGGTTGACTTCGACACTCCTCTCGACGAGGCGAACGAGATTCTTGGCGGCACCATCCCGCTTCAGGGAAACATCAACCCCGGACTGCTGGCGGGTGAGTGGGCGGCGCTGGAGGCCAACGTGCGCGATGTCGTTCGACGGGGAGAGTCGGCACCGGGCCACGTGGTGAATCTTGGCCACGGTGTTCCTCCTGAGACCGATCCCGATGTGCTCACCCGCATGGTCGAACTCGTTCATTCGATTCCATGAGCCCGCGGGTTGCCGTCGTGGGAGGTGGCCTGTCGGGGCTGCTTGCGGCTCGCGCACTGAGCCCCGACCACGACGTGATCCTGTGTGAGGCGGGACCCTCTCTCGGTGGTGCCATCGGGGTGGTGCGTCTCGCCGGAGTGCTCACCGACTCCGGAGCAGAGTCGTTCGCGGTCGCGCGCCCTGAGGCGAGATTGCTCATCGACGAACTTCATCTCGGAGATCGAGTCGTGGCACCCACCCGCTCGAATGCGCATCTCTGGCGGGAGGACGGCCTCTACGCGCTGCCGGTCAGCCTTCTTGGCGTGCCGGTCGACCTTCGCTCGTCGGAGGTGGTGGCGATCATCGGAACCGGCGAGGCCGAGCGGGCCGCGGGGCTCGACGCCGCCCCAATGCGCGCTCCTCGGTTGGGCGAGACCCTCGGCTCACTGGTGCGTGAGCGCATGGGAGACATGGTCGCTAGCCGCATTCTCACCCCGGTAGTCGCGGGGGTGCATGCGATTTCCCCCGACTTGGTTGAAGCCGAGGCGGTCATTCCTGGCCTCGGCGCTGCGATGGTGCGCGAGGGCAGCCTGAGCGGGGCAGCGCGGGCACTGCGGGCGGGCGGCGAACGTCCGGGCGCAGCGGTGAATGGCCTCGACGGTGGAATGTCAACGTTGGTGACCGCGCTTGAAAGTGAGTTGTCGGGCGTTCGAGTGCACCTGAACACTGCGGTCGAGCGAGTCGAGCGCGACGGGCCAGCCTGGGTCGTCACCACGCACGGGGGGAGGTTCGACGTTGACCTCGTTGTGCTGGCCGTGCCGGCGCCGGTGGCTGCCTCGATTCTCGATATGCCATCGGTAGCGACGCCGCTGTCGTCAATTCGGGTGGGCGATGTGGCGGTGGTCTCGCTGGTGGTCGACTGTGCACAGCTCGACGCCGCACCCGTCGGATCCGGCGTGCTCGTCGATCCCGACCAGTCACTCGTTCGGGCCAAGGCGCTCACGCATGCCACAGCGAAGTGGGGGTGGTTGGCCCGCGAGTTCGGCCCGGGGCGACATCTGCTTCGACTCTCGTACGGGCGTGATGGCGTGGTGGCCGAGCCCATGGACACGTTGGTGAACCAGGCCCTGAGCGATGCGTCGCGCATTGCTCAGGTTCACCTTGAGGCCCTCGTCGACGCTCGTGTCACTCGGTGGCCTCAGTCTCTGGTGCATGCGCGTTCGGGCCATGGCGAGTTGGCCACACGTGTCGCGGCCGCCGCCGCAGACGTTCAGGGGCTGGCTGTGATCGGTGCCGGACTCGGGGGCAACGGCATTGCGGGCACCGTGCGGCGAGCAAACTCAGTCCGCGCGCAACTCGATCTGATGGGAGGATGAAGCCATGTCAACGGAAGAGAGCAGCCGCGTCACCGCTCGCGAGATTAACGACACCCTCCGGTACACCTGCTGGGCCGTGTTCGCGCGCACGGGGCTACCGCCGGCCGCCACCGCGGAGGAGGGGCTCAGGTCAGCGGTGGCCTCGCTAGCTGACGACGATGTTCAATTGCGAGGCTGGTACGACGTGTCCGGAATGCGTGCTGACGCTGATTTGATGGTGTGGCTGCACGGGCCAACGGCCGAATCCGTTCAGCGAGGAATTCGAGTGCTTCGGCAAACGGCGGCCGGTGAGTCGATGCGTCTTGTGTGGTCAACGATGGCGCTGCACCGACCTGCCGAGTTCAACAAGGGGCACGTTCCGTACTTCATGACCGGCGGCGAGCCGCTCGAGTGGGTGTGCGTGTACCCGTTCGTGCGCTCCTACGAGTGGTACCTGCTTCCCGAGGAAGAGCGGCGCGCCATGCTCGTTGAGCACGGAATGATGGGCCGCGACTACACGATGATCAAATCGAACACCGTTGCGGCCTTCGCCCTCGGCGACTACGAGTGGCTCCTCGCCCTCGAGTCGCCAGACCTGCACGAGATTGTCGACATGATGCGTCACCTGCGCTCGTCGGCCGCTCGACGTCACGTGCGCGAAGAGGTTCCGTTCTACACCGGTCACCTCGTCGACATCGTCGGCGCGGTCGACGTCCTCCGATGACCCCCACTGCAGTCCTTCTTGCCTCCTTTGGCGGGCCCGAGGGTGCGGATGAGGTAATGCCCTTCCTCGAGCGCGTCACCGCAGGCCGTGGCGTGCCTCCCGAACGGCTGGTCGAGGTGTCGCACCACTACCTCGCATTGGGGGGAGTGAGTCCCATTAATGCTCAAAACCGAGCCCTGCTGGCGGCGCTGCGAACCGAGTTCGACTCACACGGAATTGACCTCCCCCTGTACTGGGGCAACCGCAACTCCGCCCCCTTCTTTGACGATGCGGTGAAGCAGATGGCCGACGACGGGCACACGAGCGCGATCGCGCTGGTGACCAGTGCCTACTCGTCGTACTCGGGCTGCCGCCAGTACCGCGAGAACATTGCTGCGGCACTCGACCGCACCGGTCTCGCTGACCAGCTCGCCATCCGCACCGCGGGTCAGTACTTCGACAGTGACGGTTTCGTCGAGCCCTTCGCCCGTGGAATCGTGGGCGCGCTTGAGCGTCTCAATGCGCAGGGAATCGACGACTCGGGCATCGTCGTGCTGTGTTCGACTCACTCGATTCCGGAGTCGATGGCGGCCACGTCAGGGCCGGAGGCTTCCGGGTGGTACGTCGCGCAGCACACCGACGCGATGACTCGCATCGCGCGTCGCGCGGAGTCGATTCGGGGCCGATCGGTGCCTGAGTCGCAGCTCGTGTTTCAGTCGCGCAGCGGACCGCCGTCGATGCCGTGGCTTGAGCCCGACGTCAACGATGCGCTGAGATCGGCGGCAGCGTTGGGCGCCCAGGCTGCGGTGATTGTGCCCACCGGCTTCATCAGCGACCACGTGGAGGTCATCTGGGACCTCGACCACGAGGCCGCAGAGACCGCGGCCGAGCTGGGCCTGTCGTTTGAGCGGGTCAGCACCCCGGGCATCGACCCCATGTTCGTGGCGGCTCTCGCGGCTCAGGTCGAGCGCGCTCTCGCGGGTACGCCCGGACGCGGTGGCTGCTCAGCCAACTGCTGCCCTAACCCACGAGCACCGCAGCCCGTCATCCCCGGACCCCCAGCACCCGCAGGAGCCCAGTCATGAGCGATCGACTCACCGAGCGCCCACGGCGTCTGCGCCGCACCCCGGCGCTGCGGCGGCTGGTGCAGGAGAACCGACTATCGCGGCATGATCTGGTGCTGCCGGTGTTTGTGCGCGAGGGTGCCACTGAGCCGGTTCCTATCTCGACCATGCCGGGCGTGGTGCAGCACTCGCGCGACTCGCTGCGGCGCGCAGCGGCTGAAGCTGCGGCTGCCGGCGTGGGCGGCATCATGCTGTTTGGGGTGCCGAGCGTGCGCGACGCCGACGGCGTGGCCGCGTGTGCATCCGACAGCATTCTGGCCGAAGCGGTGCGGTGGGTGAAGGCGGAGACCGGTGACGACCTTCCCGTGATCGCCGACCTGTGCCTCGACGAATTCACCTCGCACGGCCACTGCGGGGTTCTTGCGGCCGACGGCAGCGTCGACAACGACGCCACCCTCGAGGTGTATCGCACGATGGCCTCGGTGCTCGCCGAGGCCGGAAGTGATGTGCTCGGGCTGAGCGGCATGATGGACGGCCAGGTCGCGGCGGTGCGAGACGAGCTCGACTCTGCTGGGCGCACCGACACCGTGATTCTTGCCTACGCCGCCAAGTACGCCTCAGCCTTCTACGGGCCCTTTCGCGAGGCAGTGGAATCTGCCCTGCAGGGCGACCGCCGCAGCTACCAGCAAGACCCCGCCAACTCGCGCGAGGCGATGCGGGAGGTGCGACTCGACATCGTCGAAGGTGCCGACATCGTGATGGTGAAGCCCGCACTTCCGTATCTCGATGTGCTGGCTCGCGTGAGCGACAGCGTCGACGTGCCGGTGGCCGCGTACATCGTGTCGGGCGAGTTCGCGATGATCGAGGCAGCGGCCGCCGCGGGCATGATCGACCGTGAGCGAGCGGTTCTCGAAGCTCTCATGAGCGTTCGGCGCGCTGGGGCCGGAATCATCTGCACCTACTGGGCGACGGAGTTCGCCCCACTGCTGTCCTAGGAGGACCTGATGACCACACGCTCCAGCGAGCTGTTCGCCCGAGCCCAGCACGCCATTCCGGGCGGGGTCAGCTCCCCGGTGCGGGCCTTCCGATCGGTGGGCGGAACGCCACGGTTTGTCGCGCGCGCCTCCGGCTCCACCATCACCGATGTTGACGGAAATACCTACGTCGACCTGGTGGGCGGGTGGGGACCCATGATTCTCGGCCACGCACACCCCGCAGTGGTTGCCGCCGTGCAGGAGGCAGCGGCTGGTTCGCTGTCGTTCGGGGCGCCGTGCGAGCCCGAGCTCAACCTGGCCGAGGAAATCATTCGCAGGGTGGAGCCGGTCGAGCGAGTGCGATTCACCAACTCCGGAACCGAGGCCGTGATGACGGCCGTGCGACTTGCACGCGCGAAGACCGGTCGCCCGCTGATTCTGAAGTTCTCGGGCTGCTACCACGGCCATGCCGACTCGCTGCTCGTGTCGGCCGGATCGGGCGTGGCCACTCTCGGCCTGCCTGACTCTCCCGGGGTGACGGCTGCGACGGCGGCCGAGACCGTCACGATTCCGTACGGCGACATCGCGGCGGTTGAGCGCGTGTTCGCGGAGCGCGGGGGCGATATCGCCTGCATCCTCACCGAGGCGGTGCCCGCGAACATGGGCGTGGTGCCTCCTCCCGTTGGATTCAACGCGGCCCTGGCACGCATTGCCCACGCCCACGGAAGCCTGCTGATTCTCGACGAGGTGATGACCGGCTTCCGAATGTCGATGGCCGGGCGGTGGGGTATCGAAGGTGCCAGTGAGGGGTGGGCGCCCGACCTCTTCACCTTCGGCAAGGTGATCGGTGGCGGAATGCCCCTCGCGGCCGTGGGGGGACCGGCAGTCGTGATGGACCAGCTCGCCCCGGCCGGCCCGGTGTATCAGGCCGGAACGCTCAGCGGCAATCCCACCGCGACGTCGGCGGGACTCGCCACCCTGCTGCACTGCACTCCCGACGTGTACACACACCTCGACCGCACCGCCCTGCAGGTGTCGGCCGTCGTGGGCGAGGCTCTCTCGGCCGCAGGAGTGCCTCACGTGCTGCAGAACGCGGGCAACCTGTTCAGCTTCTTCTTCACCGACCAGCCGGTGCGAACCTACGACGACGCGCGCACGCAGAACACCGCCGCTTTCGCCGCCTTCTTCCACGCGATGCTCGACCACGGAGTGTGGCTCCCGCCGTCGGCCTACGAGGCATGGTTTGTATCGGCTGCCCACTCCGACGACGACATCGAGAGAATTGCCTCGGCGGCGCGAGTGGCTGCCGTGGCGGCTGCAGCTGCTGAGCGGGGCGCCGCACAGGTGGGTTCGGGTGGGTTGCTGTAGGTCAGTCGCTCAGCTTCGCGATCACTGCATCGACTCGACGAGCCCTCGTCTCTGGCTTCTTCGCCTCGTTCACCGACCGAACGTGCTCCTTGCGATGGGTGAACGACAGTGCCTCCCACCGGTCGGTGAGCCCAGCAGTGCCGATGGTGGTACGCAGATCATCTGGCACCTCCACCGTGCGCGGTGCTGAGTCGACCGCGATGTCAACCGAGTAGGTCGCGCTGGGTGTAAGTCCGACGTCGCGCATTTCCTGATTGACCACGGTCATCCACTCGCCACGGTAGACCGAGACGCTCGTTCGAAATGTCTGGTTGCGATACGTGATGGCGCGGGAGATCTGCCCCATGACACATCCGGCCAAGTAAAAAACTGTAGTAAGATGCAGATAGAAACCGTCAAAGATGTATCACACTGCATGAAATGGAGTGATCGACGTGATAGCGATGTCGCGGACGGCGACCGCGGCCCTGAGGCTGCTGGGCACCCGCATTGAGCTCGGGCGTCGGGCCCTCGGTTGGAGCATCGAGGACACGGCTGCGCGTCTGGGAGTGAACCCGCGCACGGTGCGCGCCATCGAGCACGGGGCACAGACCGTTAGCGCGGGCGCAGTATTCGCCTACGCCGACCTCGTAGGGGTGCGCCTGTTCGGGCTAGAGGGCGACGACCTCGCGCGCGCCCAGCGAGCAGGTGAGGACATCCTGGCCCTGCTCCCCGAGCGCACTCCCGCTCCGCTGCGGACAGTTCTTGACGACGAGCCCGGCTTTTGATGGCCGCCTCCCCCCAGACGGTTCCACGTTCGGGCTACGTGTGGGCCTGGCTGCCCGGATCCGCGCAACCGGTCCTGGCCGGACAGGTGGCCGCGCTCGAAGGCCAGTACCAATTCCGATACGCACTGGCCTACTTAGACCGCCCCGGGGCTATCAGCCTGTACGAGCCCGAGCTACCGCTGGGCACGGGATGGATACCACCGCGGCAGAGCACGGGCATCGCCGGCGCCCTGAAGGACTCCAGCCCTGACTCCTGGGGTCAAAGGGTGATCATCACGCGGCTCACAGGCGCGCGCGGCAGCGCTGCGGCCGACATCGAACTGGACACGCTCACCTACTTGATGGAGTCCGGGTCCAACCGCGTCGGAGGACTGGACTTCCAGCCAGCCGCGGACACGTATACATCGCGCACAAGCGGCGCGTCGCTGGGCGAGCTGCACCGGGCTGCGCAGGACCTGATCGCTGGGAGGTTGTCTCCCGAACTCGCCGAGGCACTGCAGTACGGCACCGCCATCGGCGGCGCCCGCCCCAAGGCGGTCATCACAGATGAGCAGGGCACCGAGTGGGTGGCGAAGTTCTCCCTCTCAACCGACCTGTACCCGGTCGTCAGGGCGGAGGCGGCCGGGATGCTCCTGGCCGCCCGCGTGGGTATCGAGGTCCCCGAGGTGCGGGTCACCAGCGCGGGCGGACGCGATGTGCTGCTCGTGAAGCGGTTCGACCGCCCTGGTGACGGGACCCGGCGCATGATGGTGTCAGCGCTGACAATGCTGGGGTTCGATGACTTCCTGGGGGCCCGCTGGTCGAGTTACCCAGAGCTGATGGACGTGCTGCGCAAGTACGCTCCGTCAGGTGCCGGGCTCGGACGATCGCTGTTCGAGCGGATCGTCTTCAACGTCTTGATCACCAACATCGACGACCATGCTCGCAACCATGCCGCGTTCTGGGATGGCACCCACCTGCAGCTCACGCCGGCGTACGACCTACTGCCTCACCTGCGGACATCACACGAGGCTCGACAGGCCATGGACATCGGCCGGGCCGACTCGCCCGAGCGCAACGGCGACCGGGCGAGCACTCGCACCGCGTGCATCAACGCCGGGGGCCAGTACAACCTCACCTCCCGACAGGCCGGCGAGATCTTCGACCGGCAAGCCGACCTGATCGCCCAGCACTGGCTTGATGTGGCCGACGAGGCGGGGCTGACCCGCGAGCAGGCCGCCGGAATGCTCGGAACCTCGATTCTGCACCCGTATGCCCTGACCTAGGCAACTGCGTACGTGGCCCTGAGGCCGCGGCAGATGAAGTGCACGCCCGACAGTTGCCTGGGTGGCCCCTGAGCGCCGTGAAGTCGTGTGCGAAGCCCAACCCTGCTGCCTTGTGTCGCGGTCGGCGTGAGTCGACCACGTCGCGACTGGGAGGTTGACTGATGTCACAAGAGCTACGCGTGTTGCCAACTGAGTGGCTTGGAAAGTCAATCGATGCTTCGTGGGGACTGGTGTTCGGCGAGCAGCACCCGAAGTTTGAGACCAAAGGTCATCTTGAGCCCGCGATTCACACGCACACCAATCACGACGTTCTCATGACGATCGTGGCGCAGGAAGGTCGAGTACTGCAGGTCACCATTGGGGCTCTGGGAACACATGCAGATGACATCCCGGCGATCGGCCTCCTGTCCCCAGATTGCACTCGGCTCGAGATCGTGGGAGCAATGGGCCACGGCTCCCTCACAATCGATGGCAACTCCATGGAGGGTTTTTCTCACTTCAGGATGCACGGGAAAGACTCTGCGAGCGAAGAGTACGGCGTCTCCTTCATCGAGTACACCGCCAAGACCTGACCGTTTCACTGTCGCGCTCACGAGGCCACCGCTCGCGATTGCCTCGCTTCAAGGCAGCGCGCAGCGCATTGCCGACGTCCTCGGGTGCGCGGCACGAGTTTTCCCCGACGTCTTTGCTGTGCCCCTGGGCTGTTGGGCGATCCCTCAATCTAAGGAGCCCAGCATGCCCCGCACTCGTGTGCTCTCTGCCATGGCCATGGCAGCCGTCGTCGCAGCGGTACCGATCGTCGTCACCGCGGGCCCCGCAAGCGCTGCTACCAAGTACGGCATTACCTGCAAGGTAGGTGGCCTCACAGCGGTCGCGAAACCCCCCATCCCGGGCTCTCCAATCGCGTTCACTTGGTATGCCAAAGACGGTAGTTTCAATAGTCGAGTGACTGTTTACTCTGGCGTCACGTCCGCCCCTACTCCCCCCAACGCGGCCAAGGTGGACGTTCGGCAGTACCTGACTAATGAAATGACGAGCTTCCGCCCACTTGCCTTCATCGGTTGCCGGTGACTCTGGGCGGGTAGCGCCCTAGGCGTCGCGCCGCGAAACGGCCTCCAAGCAGCACATGCTTGGAGGCCGTTTTCATGTCGGGCAACCCGTTCGCGCCGATCAGGGCATCGAGTCGGTGGGCAGAGCCAACGCTGGGGTGACGTAGTGGCCGCGGGTATCGCCTGACGACGATGTGCGCTGCTCGCCCTCTACGACGCTTCCGCCTACCCGTTGTGCCAGCGGGGAAGGGGCAGTCACCGTGAGAGGTCGCGCTGCGTAGACTCCCTTTCGGGCGTGCAGCACAAGTTTTCGCAGAAGATCTACCTGTGCCCCCGGGCCGTTAGCTCAATTGGCAGAGCAGCGGACTTTTAATCCGCGGGTTGTGGGTTCGATCCCCACACGGCCCACCCGGCTCGCGTTGTTCTGTGGTGCAATCCGACACGTACTCAGGTGCGATCCGACACTGATCGATGTCGAAT